>NZ_CP127165.1:2460000-2652500 GCF_030264275.1 Marivivens sp. LCG002
GCGTTCGAGCGGAACATCGACCAACCTTCTTTGGGAAAGAAGTAGATAAAGGAATAGATCATGTGCCCCGCGTAGCGGGCAAAAACGATCTGGATGACGGGAAAGCCAGCGAGGGCGAGCCATTTGGCCGACGTATCGATGCAGATGAAGAAGGCGACCGCAAGCGCCATGAGCATGACACCGAAGGCTGTTTTTTCTTCGCGGGGAAGGACGGTGCTCACATGCGCCTCGGGCGGGAATTGGTGGTGGGGTCTTGCAAATGAACAAGGGCCGAAGTTTGCGCTTCGGCCCTTGGGGTGATCCTAGAGGAAGATCGATACGATCGGCGGCCAGACCAGAAGCACACCCAGCGCGGTCAGCTGGAGCACCATGAAGGGCAAGAAACCACGGAAGATGTCGGTCAGCGAGATATGCGCCGGAGCCACAGACTTGAGATAGAAGGCTGCGGGGCCGAAGGGCGGCGAGAGGAAGCTCACCTGCATGTTCATACAGAACACCACGCCGAACCAGATCGAAACATGCTTGGGATCAAGGTTTCCAAGGACGCCGATTTCTTCGACGGGAAGCTTGAGCACGATCGGAAGGAACACAGGCATGATCAAAAGAACGATGCCGATCCAGTCCATGAACATCCCCATGATCAGGAAGATCACCATCATCACGAGGATGATGCCCATCGTGGGAAGTTCCGCCGCAACGATCAGGTTGGCAACATAGGTCGGACCCCCTGCGAGGGTATAGGCGGCGGCAAGCGCCGAAGCCCCGATGGTCACCCAGATGATCGTGCCCGTGGACTTGAGCGTGCGCATCAAGCTGTCCCAGACGATTAGGAAGGTCATCTCGCCGCGCAGGAGGCTGATCATGAAGACGGCGACAACGCCCATGCCTGCTGCCTCTGTGATGCCTGTGATGCCCATGTAGATCGAACCGAGCACAACGCCGATGACGATGATCGGAGCGACGAGGCCTTTGCCCATTTCCCAGCCCGTGTCCACGCGCTCCTTGCCGACGACAAAACGCATCGTGACAAAGGAGAGCACAAACGCACCGACGAGATAGGGAATGTCGGAGACCATGCCGAGTGCGATGGGATCGACGCCTTCGATCACTTTGTTCTGTCCCATGACGGTGAAGAACAGAGCACGGACGAGCAAAGCGGCAGAGGCGTAGAGCGTGAACTTGGACAGGAAGCCAAGGAACATCAGCCCCTTTTCGCGCCCCTCGGGAGCTGTCGGATCGACGGGCGGCAGCGGCGCAAGGGAATGATCCATGCGGGTGCGCACGAGAATGTAGATGATGAAGAACGAAGCCAGCATGAAGCCCGGCAGGAACGAAGCGGTAAAGAGCGCCTTGATCGAGGTTTCGGTCACGAGGCCGTAGAAGATCAGAACGATCGACGGAGGGATCATGGTGCCGAGCGAGCCCGACGCACAGATCGTGCCGATGGCGAGGTTCTGGTTATAGCCGAGACGGAGCATCTGGGGCAGTGCGATGAGGCCCAAGAGAACCACTTCACCGCCGATGATACCCGACATTGCCGCCATGATCACCGCCATGATCGAAGTCACGATGGCGATACCGCCGCGCATCCGGCTGAGCCAGACGTTGAGCGAGCTATACATGTCCTTGGCGATACCAGATCGTTCGAGCAAAGCGGCCATAAAGATAAAGAGCGGCACCGAGATGAGCACATAGTTCGTCATCTGGCGATAGACCGCCTGACCTAGAACCGAGAGCGGACCTTTGCCGAAGTCGCGGAACAAAAGCTCGGGGCCGAATTTCATCACGAGCACCATGACCGCGAGGAATGCCGAAGCAAAACCGAGCGGCATGCCGATCGCAAGAAGTGCGAACATGCCGAGCAGAAGGAAGAGGCTGAGCGTGCCTACGTCGCCCACCTTCATCCATGAGAAAAGTTCTAGGAATTCCATTTAGTCCTCCAGCGTCCGGCGGATCATTTCGATCTCGGTCTCATCGACCTCTTCACCACCGGAGTGGGGCTCTTTGTTCCAGTCGGCAATCAGGTTCGAGATGGCCTGAACGGACACGAGCACGATAAGAATGAGGATTGCGGGCTTGACCACGCCCGGAATGGGTGGGTCCCACGCGGTGCCGAAGGTCTCCATCCGCAAGAGGCGGGTTTTGGCGTCGGCATAGCCGCCCCAGACCAGCGCAAAGGTGAAGGCAAGGAGCAAAGCCAGCGAAATCACGTCAGCGGTCTTTTGCATCCAGCGGGGCATCATGTCGTAGATGACATAGATGCGGATGTGGCTGCGCTGTTGCATGGCGTAGAGCCCCGCGAACAAAAGCACGAAGGCCGCAATCCAAAGAGACAGCTCGTTCGCCCAGAGCGTCGGGCGCGAGAAGACGTAGCGGGACACCACTTCGTAGAACATCACGAGCACGATCATCGCGATCATGATCATCGCGATGCGCGAGATGACGAGCGAGAAAATATCGAAAAAGCCATCGGGTTTGTCTTCGATCATTCCGACTTCGTCGGAGAGATAGACACCTGCCGAGACGATGGCGACAAAGAGGCTGATCAGCATCACAGAGACGATCGGATGCCCTTCGGGGCGGATCATCTCGTGCATGCCAAGGGCGTCAGCAACAAACAGTTTGTTAATGACCAACCACGCGTAAACAAGGATGGATACGGCGGTCGATGCGATAGCGATCATACGGACCGGCTTGCGAAACGAGCCGAGCCAAACGCTTTCCTTTTCCATGAACCCTCCCGAAACCAGATAGGTCTGGTTTTAGTTTGAAGATGGCCCCCCGTGATCGGGGAGCCATCGAAAATCAAAGACGCGAAGTCTTTGGGCTTAGTTCAGAAGGCCGAGGGCCTTGAGATAGCTCTTGTGGCTCTCGAGGATCGCACCGGCTTCGGGCGAACGGGTGCCCCAGTCTTCCCAAGCAACCTGAGCAGCCTGACGGAAGGCAGCGCGGTCTTCGGCCGACCAGTTGTAGAGGGTCACGCCTGCTTCGGTCAGAGCGGCTGCGGCTTCCGAGTTTGCTTTCTCGTTGTAGAGAGCGATCTGGAAGGAGAGCTTCTGCCATGCGGTGTCGATGATGCGGCGCTGGGTTTCGGTCATGCCGTTCCAGACGTCGAGGTTACAAGCAAGGTGGTCCGACGGCATCGAGTGGAAGCCGGGATAGGTTGCGTGCTTGACGATGTCGTAGAGGCCGAGACCGACGTTGTTTGCAAGACCCGAAGCGTCTGCACCGTCGATGATACCGGTTTCAAGAGCGGTAAAGATTTCGGTGAAGTCCATCACGATCGGCGATGCGCCGAGTTCCTGGAAGATTTCGGTTTCCATGCCCGGAGGCGAACGGAACTTCCAGCCCTTGAGGTCTTCGAAGCCAGCGAGCGGCTTGGAGGACGAGAGCGATTCCTGACCGTAGATCGACCAGCCGATCAGCTGCATGTTCTGGGCATTGTAAAGCTCCTGAGCGGCGGCATAGCCGTCACCATGATAGAGCCACGAATACTGCTGCCACGGGGTGTCATAGCCGCCCATGATGTCGCCGACGAACTGGAACGCGGGGTTCTTGCCGGTCTGATAGGCACCGCCCGTCGCGTCGCAATCAAGAATGCCGTTGATCGCAGCGTCGAAGGTTTCCGTGGTCGCAACGACCGAGGACGAATAGAACATCTCGATGGTGATATCGCCGTTCGACATGGTCTGAACGTCATCGACGAACTCGGCAAGGCGCTTGCCGGTGGGGTGTTCGGTTGCATAGTGCGTCTGGATACGCAGGGTGATCGGGTCTGCCGATGCAGCACCTGCGAGAAGCGCAGCAGCACCTGCAGTCATAAGAATCTTGGAAAGTTTCATTAGGTTTTTTCCTCCCTTGGTGGCCGTGAACCACCGTTTCGTTTTTGCGTTTCCTCAAACGCGCTTTCCGAGATGGTATACCATCTGGAATGAACGCTAGCGGCCATTCTCCTCACAATCAACACATTTTGGTATACCAAATTCATTTAATGCGCTGTAGCCTAACTTCAGGATGAGGGGCGAAGGAGGAGCTCGGCCCCATCTCTTTGGAAACAAAGCTCACGTGGCGAGGGAGCGTGGAAGAAAACCTGTCGATCAGTATCGCGAACGAACTACGCAAGGACATTCTGCGCGGACGTCTGCGTCCTGGTGATGCGATAAAGGAACGGGATTTTGCCTGCAAAATGGGGGTCAGCCGAACCCCGATGCGCGAAGCGATTCGTCTTCTCGGGAACGAAGGTTTGGTGGAATTGCGCCCCTCTCGGAGCCCGATTGTTGCGAATCAAAGCAAGCAGGTGGTCGCCGACCAGATCCGGCTTTTGGTGGTTCTGGAAAATCTTTCGGCCGAGCTTGCGTGCAAGAATGCGACCGACGACGACCTCGGACGAATTGCAGGAATTGCGGAAACGATGGCCGCGCAATTCGACAGCACCGACGCCATCGACATGTTCGAAATCGATATGTCCTTTCACATCGCGGTCGTGAAAGCCTCGCACAACGGGGCGCTTGTCGAGACATATCGCACCTATCTCCAACGGCTCTGGCGCGCGCGTTTTCTTGCCGCGAGCCTTGATCCGAACCGCAAACGGCTCATTCGGGAGCATCGGGCGATTGTCGACGCGTTGCTCAAGCGCGATCCCGATGCGGTAAAGAAAGCCATCCAAAATCACCTCGGCAATCTCTTTAGGGACGTGTCCAACGCTCTGGATCGAGAAGCCGAAGAACGCAAAACCTCAACTTCAGTCGGAGAGAATAAATGAAACTCCTTCGTTTCGGCCCCAAGGGTCAGGAAAAGCCGGGACTGCTCGGCTCGGACGGAAAAGTGCGCGATCTTTCGGGTGTCGTGCCCGATTTCGAGGGCGCGAATATCTCGCTCGAGGCGATTGCACGGATCCGCGCGCTTGATGAAAGCACCCTGCCCGTTGTCGAGAATATCGACCGTTACGGAAGCTGCGTTGCCCGCGTTCCGAACTTTTTCTGCATTGGTTTGAACTATGCCAAACACGCCGCCGAAAGCGGCATGGCGGTGCCTGCGGAACCCATCATGTTCAACAAGGCGACTTCGGCGCTCTGTGGTCCCAATGACGACGTGATCATCCCGCGCAATTCGGAAAAGTCCGACTGGGAGGTCGAGCTTGGTGTCGTGATCGGCAAGACCGCGCTCTATGTGAGCGAAGAGGACGCTCTCGATTACGTGGCGGGGTATTGCGTCATCAACGATATGTCCGAACGGGCGTTCCAGATCGAACGCGGCGGCCAGTGGGTCAAGGGCAAGTCGGCGCCGACCTTTGGTCCGACGGGTCCCTATCTTGTCACGGCGGATGAAATCCCCGATCCGCAGGTGCTTGATCTTAAACTTTCTCTTAACGGTGAGGTGGTTCAGGACTCGAACACCAACGACATGATTTTCACCGTGCGCCAGATCATTTCCTACATGAGCCAGTTCATGGAATTGCAGCCCGGTGACATCATCGCGACAGGCACTCCGTCGGGCGTTGGCATGGGCATGAAGCCGCAGCGCTTCCTCAAGCCCGGGGATGTGATGGAGCTCGAGATCGAAGGTCTCGGCCACCAGCGCCAGACCGCTGTCGCGGCCAAGTAAGGACAGGGGTTCAGGATCATGGAGGCAAGGGTATGTCACGCACTGTGAACCTGAACGCCTTTCTCTATTTTGAGTCGGTGGCGCGGCGGGGCACGATCACCCGCGCCGCCGAAGAGCTTTGCGTTTCACCCTCGGCGGTCAGCCAACAGATCAAACTTCTGGAGCAGCAGCTCGGGGTGAAGCTCTTTCGCCGTGACGGGCGGGCGGTGCGGCTTACCTTCGAGGGGAACCAGCTTTTCCAGACGTCTTCGTCGGCGATCCGTGCCCTGTTGGAGGCGCAGCGCGATCTGGGCCGTGTGCACGAACCGCTCAGGCTCAATCTTCGGGTCACGCCGAGTTTCGGCGTGCGCTGGCTCGGCCCGCGTCTGGCCGATTTTCTCGACAAGCATCCGACGCTCGAACTCCATGTGGATGCCGCGCCCGATCCTTCGGACTTTGACCGCGAGACGATCGAGCTTGATATCCGCTATGGTATCGGGATGTGGCCGGGCTATCACGCGCAGCCGATCCTGTCGGATCACATCCTGCCGCTTTGTAGCCCCGATTACTTCCGTCAGCTCAAGGGGAATACAGCCCAGGAGATGATCGACAAGGCGCGGCTGATCGACAGCGCAAGGGCCATCTGTCGTTGGGACGATTGGTGCAAGCAGAGCAAACTTCCCGTTTCGCCCAAGAGCCAGTCCATTTTGATGGATCGGTCCAGTATGGCGATCCAACTGGCCCTCGACGGGGCGGGTATCGTGCTCGAGTCGCTGGCCCTGACGGCGCAAGAGGTCGCAGAGGGACGGCTTGTGCCTGTGTTCCCAGATCTGCCTGTGCTGCGGTTCCCTGCCTATTGGGCGATCTGTCCCGCACGAAATCTCCAACGACGGCCCGTCCGCTCGTTCCTCGGTTGGGTCGAGCAACAGGTCGTCGATCATAATGCCGATGTAGAGGCGATCGTCTCTCGTCACAGCCTGAAGGTTACGGATCTGGATCTTGCCTCGGGATAAACCCTCGCCCGCAGCCCGAAGGCCGCGGGTTTTCTTTTGTTTAAATCGTATGGAGTCACTTAAATGAACCTCTCTCACATGCTTGCCGCTCGCGCTGCCGAGGGCAAACCCGTTCGGATCGGGCTTGTCGGCGCGGGAAAGTTCGGATCGATGATCCTTGCTCAGGCCAAGCATATCAAAGGCTATCACGTCGTCGGCATTGCGGACCTCGACAAGGGTAAGGCCCGCCAATCGCTCAAGCGCGTCCATTGGGAAGAGGACCAATACAGCGCAAAATCGTTGGGCGATGCCTATGACAGCGGCAAGACTTTCGTGACCGACAACGCGCAGGATCTCTTCGATTTCGACGGCATCGAATGCATCATCGAAGCGACGGGCCACCCGCTTGCGGGCACACGCCATGCGCTGGCGGCCATTGAGGCGGGAAAGCACGTGGTCATGGTGAACGTCGAAGCCGACGTGATGTGCGGCCCCTATCTCGCGGCGCGGGCGCGTGAAAAAGGCGTGATCTATTCGATGGCCTATGGCGATCAGCCTGCGGCGATCTGCGAACTGGTCGACTGGGTAAAGTCCTGCGGGTTCGAGTTGGTGTCGGCGGGCAAGGGTATGAATTTTGCGCCCTCCTATCGCTATTCCACACCCGACACCGTTTGGGGGTATTTCGGATGGACCGAAGAAGAGGTGGCCGCAGGCGACTTTAACCCCAAGATGTACAACTCGTTCACCGATGGCACCAAGGCCGCCATCGAAATGGCAGCTGTTGCGAACGCCACGGGCATGGATTGTCCGGTTGATGGTCTCGGGTTCCATCCGTCAGGGCTTCATGATCTGGCTTCGGTGTTCAAACCCGTCTCGGAGGGTGGTCGGCTTGAAAAGAACGGGATCGTGGACATTGCCGCGAGCCGCGAACCCGATGGCCGTGTGGTTCAGAACAACATCCAGTACGGTATGTTCGTCACCTTCAAAGCACCAGACGAATACACCCGTGCTTGTTTCCAGCAATACGGTTTGCTGACCGATAAATCGGGTTGGTATGGTTCGATGTGGCGTCCGTTCCATCTCATCGGGCTCGAGACGAGCGTCTCGGTTCTTTCGGCCGTTCTGCGTGGCGAAGCGACGGGATCGTCGGACCATTATCGCGCGGATGCCGTTGCAACGTCCAAAGGGGATTTCGGTGCGGGTGAGTTCCTTGACGGTGAGGGCGGCTATAAGGTCTGGGCCAAGGCGATCCCCGCCTCGGTATCGGTGCCGATGAACGCGCTGCCTATCGGGCTTGCCCATCACATCAAGCTCAGGCGCCCGATCAAGAAGGATCAGGTTGTGACGCTCGATGATGTGGAAGTGAAAGACGATCTCGATATTTTCGCGATCCGCGAAGAGCAGAAGAAGCTGCTCGAGGTCTAAACGAAAAAGGGGCGCTCTCGGGCGCCCCTTCTCATTCGCAAGTCAGGTTTAGTGGATCAGCGAGCCGCCGTTCACGTCGACTTCGGACCCTGTGACATAGGCAGAGAGTTCGGATGCGAGGAAGAGCGCACAACCAGCCACATCCGACGCTTCGCCCGCGCGGCCCATCGGGATGCCTTCGAGGATCATGGTCATCATCTCGGGGGTCAAAGCGCCGCCCGTGATGTCGGTTGCGATAAAGCCCGGACAGATCGCGTTGGAGCGCACGTTGAACGGCGCAAGCTCGCGGGCCATCGCCTTGGTGAGACCGAGGATCCCCGCCTTGGCTGCTGAATAGTGCGGGCCCCCGAAGATGCCGCCGCCGCGCTGGGCGGAGACGGATGAAAGGTTCACGATGGAGCCTGTCTTGCGCGATTTCATATGCGGGATAAGCGCTTGGCTCATGTAAAGCGTGCCACGCAGATTCACGTCGAGCACCGCGTCATAGTTCTCGGGCGCGATGTCCATGATCTTGAGCGGCTGGGTGATGCCTGCGTTGTTGACGAGGATATCGACCTGACCGAAGGTGCCGATGACGGCGGCAGAGGCTGCGTCGCATTCCGCTTTGTCGGTGACATTGCAGGCAAGGCCGATGTGGCCTTCACCCGGAAGATCGGCGGCAGCGGCCTGAGCGGCTTCGGCGCTCAGATCGAAAATGGCGATTTTTGCGCCATGCTCGGCAAAAAGCTTGGCGGTTGCCTTGCCGAGGCCGCGCTTGGAGGCGGCGCCGGTGATGATTGCGGTTTTACCTTTGAGAAGTTGCATTCTGTTTTCCTTTAGAGCCAGGACTTGACGCTCGTGACGATACCGCCCACGGAAATTCCGTATTGATCGTGCAGGGTCGGCAAAGCGCCTGCATCCAGAAATTCGTCGGGCAATGCGATGGATTTGAACGGGACAAAGACGCCTTGGCGCATGAGACCTGCGCCGACGGCTTCTCCGAGACCACCCATAATCGTGTGGTTTTCGGCCGTGATGACCAAGCGGCCTTTGCGCTGCGCCTCGGCCGCGATGGTTTCGAGATCGAGCGGCTTGATCGTGGGCACATGGAGCACCGCCGCGCTCACACCGTCTTTGGCAAGTGCTTTTGCGGCGTCGATGGTGCGCATGGTCATGAAGCCCGTCGAGATAAAGAGCACGTCGTCCCCGTCGTGGATCAACTGGGCTTTGCCGAGTTTGAACTGGTAACCATATTCGCCCAGCACATTCGGCACCTTGCCGCGCAAAAGACGCATGTAAACGGGGCCGCTCTGATCCGCGATGGCATGGGTCGCCTGATAGACGTCCTCGGCATCGCAGGGGTCGATGATCGTCATATTCGGCAACCCGCGAAAGATCGCGAGGTCCTCGGTTGCTTGGTGGCTGGGGCCATAGCCCGTGGTCAGTCCAGGCAAGGCGCAGACGATTTTGACGGGGAGGTTTTCCTCGGCAATCGCCATGGCGATGAAGTCATAGGCGCGGCGCGAGGCGAAAACCGCATAGGTCGTCGCAAAGGGCGTGAAGCCCTCTTTGGCGAGACCTGCCGCAGCAGAGATCAAGAGCTGTTCGGCCATGCCCATCTGGTAAAAGCGGTCGGGATGCTTTTCGGCAAAGACATGCATGTCGGTGTATTTCGATAGGTCGGCGGACAGCCCCACGATGTCGTCCCGTTCGGCGGCAAGGTCGATGAGTGCCTGACCGAAGGGCGCGGACACCGTGTCGCGTCCTTCGGCATCGAGAGAAGCAATCATCGCAGAGGTGGCGATGCGGGCTTCGGGAGAGGCGGCGACACGGGCGATGTATTTGGATTGACGGCGCGAGTGGGCGCCAAAGACGGCATGGGTCATGCGGGCATCTCCTGATCCAGATGCGCGAGGGCCTTGGCCCATTCATCAGCCTCGACACGGATAAAGTGGGTCTTGTCGCGCTCTTCAAGGAAGGGCACGCCTTTGCACATTTTGGTGTTGCAGATGATGACGCGCGGGCGGTCGCTTGTGTCCGCACGGGCGGCGTCAAACGCCTCTTTCACCGCGTGGATATCGTTGCCGTCCACGGTTTGGGCAAACCAGCCGAAAGCGGCCCATTTCGCGCCCTCGTCGCCAAAGGCGAGAGCATCGGTGCTTTTGCCGTCCGCTTGCTGGTCGTTGAAATCGACGATGGCGATGAGGTTATCCAGCTTCCACTGGACGGCGGACATCACGGCCTCCCATGTGGAGCCTTCGCCAAGCTCTCCGTCGCTCAGAAGGTTATAGACGAATGCGGGGTTGTCCTTGCGCTTGAGACCAAGCGCGACGCCGACCGCGATCCCGAGCCCCTGCCCGAGCGAGCCGCCCGTGATCTCCATTCCCGGCGTATAGCTTGCCATGCCCGACATCGGCATACGGCTTTCGTCCATGCCATAGGTCTCGATCTCGTCCTCGGGGAGAATGCCTGCCTCGATCAAGGCGGCGTAGAGCGCGATGGCATAATGCCCGATGGAGAGAAGAAAGCGGTCGCGTCCCTCCCATTCGGGGTCTTCGGCGCGATAGGTCATGGCATGGAAATAGGATACGGCAAGGACGTCGGCCACGCCCAAGGCCTGACCGATATAACCTTGGCCCTGAACCTCGCCCATCAAGAGCGCGTTGCGGCGGATTTGCCATGCGCGGCGCTCGAGCGACACGTTGTTGCCCGCTTTGGGCGAGAGCTGCTCGGCCATGGGGTCCTCCTGAATTCGTTTCAGGACAATTGCCTCAAGTCACGGCACAGGTCGATCTTGATTAATGAAACAGATCATTAAGCAAGACTTAATCAAACGCCGGTTATTCGCCGAAAAATGAAGGTTTGCCTTAGCGATGCTAAAGCTAGGCGCGTTGCTCCGGCATTTCGAGACCTGCGTCTTTCGCGGCGGCGGACAGGCGGGTCCAGACCTCGTCCACGATGCGCACGCCTTTGGTTGCGACCTGAGCCAGTGCCTCGGACGCGCGGTCACCCGGCACGCGGACACGGGTAAAGCCCTTGGCGGGGCGGCTAGCGCGGCAGAGCGCGTTGAGATGCTCGACCTGATCGGTAAAGGCACCAAGACCGCCAAAGGCCTCGGGGTCGATCACCTGAATAAAGACATTCGCGCCCCAACGGGTCGGAGATTCGACACGGCCATGGCCTGCAAGCGCTTGGGTCAGCATTTCGACCATGAGGGATTGGGCAAAGCCTTTGTGCCCGTGATCCGCCCCGCCGACAGGAAGGATTGTGCCCTTGGGGGTCTGGTTCACCACATTGGGATCAGTGGTCGGGTTGCCCTCTCCATCAAGCATCCATTGGTGATCGAACTGGCGGCCCGAGTTCACGTATTCACGCACCTTGGAAACGGTGGTGATCGAAGCGCAGGTGTCGATCAGAACGGGGTGATCCTTGGCAGGATAGCCGACCGCCCAAGGGTTCGGCGTCAGCACGGGATCGACCCCGCCATAGGGCGCGACCCATTTGCCCGAAGGGTCAGAGGTCGCGATGTAGCAGACAAGACCCTGATCGGCGGC
Source organism: Marivivens sp. LCG002 (assembly GCF_030264275.1). Taxonomy (NCBI): domain Bacteria; kingdom Pseudomonadati; phylum Pseudomonadota; class Alphaproteobacteria; order Rhodobacterales; family Paracoccaceae; genus Marivivens; species Marivivens sp. LCG002. Next base: position 2,471,534 of record NZ_CP127165.1, read on the forward strand.
GATGCGAGTGAGGGTCGAGAGACACCCGATGTGGTGGCTGCGCCGAATGGCCATCGCGGACATGCCGCTCGCTTTGGCTTTGTCGATGCAGACGTCGAGCGCCTGTTTCATGATCCAGTGACCAGGGAGGTAGTTGCCGTCCCAGACCATCGCAACGGGGCGGTCGCTCAGCACGGTGACCTCGCCCGTTGTCGTCATGTTCCCAGAGCGGAGTTCGGGGATGTAATAGGGGATCATGGAAACGCCGTGCGTGGTCACGCCAAGCTCGTCGGTTTGAACCAGAAGCTCGGCCACGACATCGGCCTTGTCCTCGGTCATCCCCTCTTTGACCAAGAGCGATGTTGCAAAAGCCAATAGGTCGGCGCGGTTGTAGAAGCGGTCCATGTGGTGATCTCCCCTCGTGTTGCCCGCATCTAACTCCTTTTCAGGACGGGACGACAGAGGGGGAGCCCATCGCTTTCGTTCAATCAGATTGAAGCAAGCCTAAAGTCAGCAGATCCGCGGAAGCTGTTCACCCACCAGCATATCCACGATCCGCGCGCCACCAAAGAGCGTGCGCATGGTAACGCGCCCCGCCTCGCCCGACTTGGCCCGACCGATGATCACAGCGCCACGGCCCGCGTCAGTCGAGCGCATGGCCTCGAGCGCGGCGTCAGCTTGGGCTTCGGGAACAAAGAGAACCAAGGTGCCTTCGTTGGCGAGATAAAGCGGATCGAGTCCGAGAATTTCGCACATGCCTTTGACCTCGGTGCGAATGGGCAGAAGACTTTCTTCGATCTCGATGGCGATGCCGGCGGCTTCGGCCATTTCGTTGAGCGACGATGCAAGGCCGCCTCGGGTTGCGTCCCGCGCAGCACGAAGATCGGGGCACGCCTCGGCCACTGCGGCCATGAGATGGCCAAGGCCCTGACAATCGGAAACGATGTCCGCTGAAAGCGCCATGTCCCCACGCGCCGCAAGTATCGCAGCGCCGTGATCGCCAAGCACGCCGTTGACGATTGCAACGTCACCCGCTTGGATGTTGGACGCACAGAGATCACGGCCCGCAGGGATCACTCCGACGCCCGAAGTGGTAACAAAAACCTTGTCCGCGCTACCGCGCCCGACGACCTTGGTGTCGCCCGTCACGATGCGGACGCCCGCCTTCTCGGCTTCGGCCTTCATCGAGGCGACGATACGGCGTAAAAGCGCGACCTCGGTGCCTTCTTCGATGATGAACGCCGCCGAAAGCCAGAGCGGGACCGCGCCCCCGACCGCCAGATCATTGACCGTGCCGCAGACCGCGATTTTGCCGATGTCGCCACCCGGAAATTCGACGGGATCGACGACGAAACTGTCGGTGGTAAAGGCAAGACGCGCGCCCTTTTCCAAAAGCGCATCGGTCATAAGACGCGCCTGATCTTCCATGCTTTCGGGTTGAAAGACCGAGGTGAAAACGTCCTCGATCAGATCGCGCATGGCCTTGCCGCCGCCGCCATGGGCGAGCGTGACGCGGTCTTGCTTCATTCGGTTCAGCATGTTCATTCCGCAGGCTCCACGGCGCGCGCGCCGCCATATTGGTAATAGGCCGCGCAGGCGCCTTCGGAGCTTACCATAAGAGCGCCCAGCGGCATTTCGGGTGTGCAGCCGCGACCGAATTGCGGGCATTGGACAGGCTTGAGACGACCCGTCATGACCGCGCCGCATTCACAGCCTTCGGCCTCGGCGGTTTCGCGGGGACCTGCTCCGTAGCCGATTTCGAACTTCGCCTCGGCGTCAAAGGCGGCGTATTTCTCGCGGATGCGAAGGCCGCTTTCCTCGATCTCGCCAAGGCCGCGCCATTCAAAGCTCGGGCGGCGTTCGTAAACATCTTCGATCGCCGCAAGAGAGACAGGGTTGCCGTGCTCGGGAACAACGCGGGAATACTGGTTCTCGACCTCGGCGCGGCCATCTCGGATTTGCCGAAGCACCATCACGACCGACTGCAAAAGGTCGAGCGGTTCGAAGCCTGCGACCACGATGGGTTTGCCATACTCCTCTGCGATAAAGTCATAGGGATGCACGCCGATCACCATGGACACATGTCCCGGCCCGACAAAACCGTCGAGGATCATATGCGGATCGTCGAGAAGCGCCTTGATCGGCGGGGGAACCGTGATGTGGTTGCAAAAGACGCTGAAGTTGGTGAGGCCCTCGCGCGCGGCCTGCTGGATCGAAAGCGCGGTCGAGGGGGTCGTCGTTTCAAACCCGAGACCGAAAAAGACCACCTCGCGTTGAGGGTTGCGGCGGGCAAGTTCGAGCGCATCGAGAGGGGAATAGACCATACGGATGTCCGCGCCATCCGCCTTGGCCTGAAGAAGCGACTTGCGCCGACCGGGGACACGCATCGCATCGCCGAAGGTGGTAAAGATCACCTCGGGGCGCTCGGCGAGCGTCACACATTCATCCACGCGGCTCATGGGAAGAACACAAACGGGACAGCCCGGACCGTGGATGAACTCGATCCCGTCGGGGGTGAGTTTATCAAGGCCGTAGCGGAAAATCGCATGCGTGTGGCCGCCGCAGATTTCCATGATGTGGACGGGCTTGTCCTTGGTGGCACCGATCTCGCCCACGAGTTTGGCAATCTCGTTCAAGAGCGCCTTGGCGGCCTTGGGGTCGCGGAATTCCTCGGCGTATTTCATGCGCGGCCCTCCAATGCGGCGTCCCCTGCGGCCATCGCCTCGAGCGTTTCTTGCGCCTCGCCCAGACCGCGAAGCGCTTCGAGTGTCTTGGCGGCTTCTTCCTCGTCGATCTCGGCCATGGCAAAGCCGACATGGATGAGGGCCCATTTACCGACGACATCCTCTAGGTGGCCGGTCACGATCGGGGCGATGTTCACCTCGCGGCGGACGCCCGACACCTCGGCCATCGCCATCATGCGGCTCGGGTCGGTGAGGGCCACAATCTGACCCGGAATTCCTAGACACATCCCTCAATCCTCCGACGCGTCGCCGCAGGCGCGGCTGGGTTCAATTATTCCGTAGCGATCTATCTTGGCCCGAAGGCCTACGCGGCTTAGGCCAAGCTCGGTCGCAGCGCGGCTCTTGTTCCATTTCAAACGCGTGAGCGTTTCGCGAAGGATGCGCATCTCGACCTCTTCGACGCGGTCCTTGAGCGTGCCCTCGGAAGCGAGCACCATGTCGAGCGAGCTATCGGACCGATCCGAGATCGGGCTTGCCTGAAGGATATGTCGGCTGATGAGTTCGGGCCCAAGGATCGGGTCTTGGGAAAAGATCAGCATGCGGGTCACTTCGTTTTCAAGTTCGCGCAGGTTGCCGGGCCAATCATAACCCGCCAGAAACTGGATCGCATCGTCCGAAAGACCATGAACGGGCTTGCCATGAATGCGTGCGGCCTCGAAGAGGAAATTCTGCGCCAAGAGGGCGAGATCCTCGGTCCGCGAGCGAAGCGGCAGCACATGCAGCGTGGTGCGGGCGAGCGCATAGTAGAGATCAGAGCGGAAGCGGCCATCGTTCACGTCGATCCGCAAATCGCGATCCGAACCTGCAATGATCCGCACATCGGTGCGCACCATCTCGTGGCTTCCGACTGGGCGGAACATACCATCGGTCGCAACGCGGCAAAGTTCGAGCTGTAGGCGCGGGGAAAGTTCGGAAATCCCGTTGATAAAAATCGTGCCGCGATCCGCCTTTTGCAAAAGCCCCGCCTTGTTCGATTGAAGGCCCGCGATGGCACCGCGCTTTGCGCCGAAGAGCTCGATTTCAAGAATGTCGTCATCGGCGCTTAGGCAATTGATTTCGTAGAACGGTTTTTCCGAGCGGAGCGACGAATAATGCATCGCGCGGGCGAGCGCGGTTTTGCCCGTCCCTGCCTCTCCGATGATAAGGACGGGGACGTTGAAACTTGCGAATTGGCGGGCTTGGGCGATCACGGCGTTCAGCGGCGAGTTCGGCGCGCGCATCACGTTTTCGAACCCCATGCCCTCGCGAAGCGCTTTGCGCTGTTCTTCGAGCTTGGTTTCCACCGTGCGCGACAAATACCGCATTTCCAGAGACATACGCTCGTGATCGCGATTGAGACGGAAGAGATCGGCGGCATTCTTGGCGGTCATCATAAGCTGATCGGGGTGCCAAGGTTTGGTGAGGAACTGATAGATACCCGCGTCATTGATCGCAGAGATCATATCGTTGGTTTCGGTATAGCCCGTAATGATGATCCGAACGGTATCGGGCCAGCGGTCCCGCACCTGGCTGAGAAATTCGACGCCCGTCTTTCCCGGCATGCGCTGATCGCAGAAGATCACCTGAACGAAGTTGTCTTCCATCAAGGCCATCGCCGCATCCGCGCTGTTTGCGGTCAGGCAGTCGAAAGCATCTTCCAGCGCCATGCGCATGGCGGCAAGGGAATGCTCTTCATCATCGACGAGCAGGATGGTGGGGAGGGTGTCGGCCATGGGTTACTCTGCCGCCACCGTTTTCGATTTTTGCGCAAGATTGGACGTGAGCCAGCCGACCCATGCCTCCATCCCCTCGCCGGTGCGGGCAGAAACGCGGAGAATTTCGATCTTGGGGTTCACGCGGCGCAGGTTCGCCTCGTAAAGCTCCAGATCGACATCGCAATAGGGGGCAAGGTCCACCTTGTTGAGGACGGCAAGTCGCGAGGCCGTGAACATATCGGGGTATTTGAGCGGTTTGTCTTCGCCTTCGGTCACGCTCAGGATGGCGACCTTGCAATCCTCGCCGAGGTCGAACCCTGCGGGACAAACGAGGTTGCCGACGTTCTCGATGAATAGCATCGATCCTTTGGCAAGCTCTAGATGCTCCATCGCGTGGCCGACCATATGGGCGTCGAGATGACAGCCTTTGCCCGTGTTCACCTGAATGGCGCGCGCTCCTGTGGCACGGATGCGGTCGGCATCATTGGCGGTTTGCTGATCGCCTTCGATCACGGCCAGCGGCTGGTCGCCCAGCGCCTCGATCGTTTTGCACAGGAGTGTCGTCTTGCCCGATCCCGGAGAAGAGACAAGGTTGATCGCAAAGGTTTCGAGATGCCCCAGAACGCCCCGATTGGCAGCGGCATAGCGGTCGTTCTTGGCGAGGATACCTGTCTCGATCTCGATCAGGCGTTCCTGGCTCATGCCCGCAACGGCAACGCCAGCGGGTCCCTGACCGAAATGGATGTCCCCGTGCCCATGGTGGTGGTGATGATCGTGGTCATGGTGATGGTGGTCATGGTGATCATGCCCCTCGACCGATGACGTTCCGCACCCGCAAACGCTACACATTTATACCACCTCCAAATCTTTGATCCGCAATTCATCGCCGCCCACGGGCATCAGCTTACCGCCGCCACAATCGGGACAAGGGTCGAGCCGCTCGATGATTTCCACTTCTTTGATACAATCGTAGCACATCGCCCGACCCGGCAAATCGATCATCTCGAGGTGCGCACCTTCGGCCACCGAACCGCGCATCACGACATCGAAAGCAAATTCGAGAGCCGGCTTTTCCACACCCGAAAAGCGACCGATTTCAAGGCGCACGCGCTTGACCTTGCCGACCGCATGTTGCCGTGCCTGATCTTCGATCACGGTGCGGATACCTTCGCAGAGGGACATCTCATGCATGTTGGAACGCTCCTGTGATTTCGACGGGCTGGCATGGATCGAGACTATCAACCAATGCCGTAGCAAGGTTCAAGTGATCTGCGGGCAAGGTCCGAAGACTTTGCTCGAGGACGCCGTCTTTGGCGAGCAAATGATCGGTCGGGGTGACACGCTCGAGTTTGGTCACGATGCCGTTTTGCACCTCGCCCCGCACGGCATAGAGCCCGCGTGCGGCGGGAACCAGTGCGACGCCATGGTGCATCATCGGCGGCGGAAGGTCACAGCACATATCCACGAGGCGCGCAAAGACACGCCAAAGCGGACCTTTGCCGCGCGTGCGGGCGAGATATTCCATCACAGGATGATGCGCCTGACGTGCGGCGACCGAGTTTTCGCAAGCGGTCTTGCGGATCGCTCTGGACGCATCCACCAGGGCAAGGTCGGCGGTGCCGACCCCATACGGGAAAAGCCCATCGATCCGCTGCAAAAGGGCAGCCGCGCCGTTGCCCGACGCCAGAAAGGCTTCAAAGTCTTCGGGTGTGGCGGGCAAGCCGCTTGGCAAAAGAGTTTCGACCGAAAGCCCAATGGAATCCAATTCAATCGTTTTGGTAAGTTTTAGGGAGAGCGCAAAGAGATGGTCTTTGCGGATATCGGCCCAAAGCCGGTCTTCCGTGCCGCTCGGAGCAAGACCCAGCGCATATTCGGCGGCCATGATCTGGGCCTGTTTACACAGATTGAACACCCGCCCGAGGGTGTCGCATGCCTCACGCGGTGCCATGCCGAGCACGAGCCGTCCTGCCTCTTCGGACAGACCTTTGCTGGTGTGGATGGCATAACCTGCGTGATCGAGCATCAGCCCTGCTCCCCAGACAGACCTGCGGTCAAAACCTGACGGCGGGTCGGCGCCTCGATGATCGGGGCGGCTTCGGCATCCTCTTCCGCTTCCGCTTCGGTCACGGCTTCAAGCTCTGCCTCGCGCGCGGCGCGGATTTCGGCGGAGCGGTCCGTTTCGGCGCGATGCTCTTCCTGAAACAAGGCGACAAGAACGGCGCGGGCCACTTCGACGGCTTGGGCCTGCGAGCGGAAATCATTCATCGGCGAGAACAAGGAACAGGCTTTGTATCCCCCCGTCATGTCCCTTTTGTTGTGAATGAACTCGTATTGACCCGAAGCAAAGGTAATGTGCTCCTTGGCTCCCGGTTGAAGGTCGGACCAGTCCTCGCCCTCGGCGGGCAACAGGATCAGGTTCATGAACCACGGGCTAAGAAGAACGCCCAAAGGACGGCCCTGATAAAGGTCGAAGCCGACCGCCTGCACGTGCAGCAGTTTGTTGACGATCGGCACATCCCGCATCTTGGCATGCCAGACTTCGGTGAAATCGGTGACAAGCGCTTCGGTGCGGGCGGCAAGCCAAGCGGCCTGTTGCATGGCGTCCGATCCCGGGTCCTCCGAAACGAGGAATTGCTCTTTCGGTGCATCGCAATTGGGACAGGACCAGTCGTCGGGGAGGGCGATGAACGGCGTGCCAGGGAGGACTTGGCGCGTATCATCGCCCTCGGCCGGATCGTAGGGCGTCCAACAGATCTTGCACTCCATGATGGCGCGCGGGCTGATCTTGTCGTTCGCCCCAAGATATGAGCCTTCGAAACCGCTCATCGAATGGCCTCCAGCACCTCGATGATGCGCTCACCGCTTTCCACAAGGTCTTCGGCTGCGGCGAGTGCGACTTCGGGAACGGCGGTGACTTCGAACGTATCGAGGATCAGCGTATCCATGGAGTTGAAGAATTGGACACGCCAGACATGTTCGAGCGCGGTGGCCGTGACGCGGCAATTGCCGTAGCCGCGCGACAGAATATCGACCGAACCAAGCCCCATCGCGGTTTCCAACCAAACAAGATCCTGTTCCGTATGCGGCAGAAGCGTCAGGTTCACCACATAGGGTTCGTCACCATTGGCGTAGTTTTTGGATTTGTCCGCGAGCTCCACGACCAAAGAGGGAGCGTTCAGCACGCCCGGAAAGCGTTCGGTGAGCGCAAGCGTTGCAGGCTTGCGCGATTTGAATGCACGCTCGAAAACCTTGGCAGGCACCGGACCGACTTCGATCTCGTCGCTCTTGGCGGATTTGAGAACCCAGACCCCTGCAAAGACGCTCTCTTGCACGGCGATTGCTGGAATATCGTGGATTTTGATCGACACTTCGCCTTCGCCCATGGTTTCGGCGATCAAGGCACGGTTGGCACGATCAAGACCCGAAAGATCGAAGACCCGATTTTGTGCGCCTTTGCCGCTTGCGATGGAAGCGGCGGCGATCTCGCGCAGAAGGGTGAGCGCGGGGGTTAAAGCGTCGGTTGCTTCGACAAAGGGGATATGGGCGGAATAGGCGCGCATATCCTGTGGCATCGGGAGATATTCGAGCTCTTTGCCATCCTCTTCGGGAGGTTGCGAACCGGGGCCATAGCCGACAGGCGGGAGGTGAAAGTTGCTTACCATCGTTTCGGGTCCTTAGGCTGCAGCAGGTTGGGCAAGAATTTGCGTGATACGGCTCATGTATTCGTCCCAGTCACGGACACGCGGAATCCCCGCGAGAAACTGGCCGTCACGATAGAAAATCAGGCTCGGCGTTTTAAGGACGCCTGTTTCTTCGCGCACGGCGGTTTCGATGGTGTCACCGATGACGGCGCAATCGAACTTGCCCTGAAACGCCTGTTTGATCTCGGGAAGGATCACCGCAAGATCGGGGGTTTCCAGATTGCGGGCGGCGTCCCCCGGGACAAAGGCCACATGCACGCCCGGACGTGATGTGAACTCGATCAGGTCATTGCGACTGTCGAGCGATGCCCAGCCGAATTCATCGCTGAGCCGCGAAACGAGCGGATGCGTCATGCTATTGTCTCCCCTTTGTCCAAGGCCGCTTGAAGATGCGGCGGTAATTGCGGTGCGCGCTGTTCGAGATCGTCAAAGGCGGCACCGAGCTCGCCCCCGTTCATCAGGCTGCGCAATCCGTTCAATGCTTTGCCGATCTTTTCGGCTTCGTCCTGAGTGATGACCTCTCGGGCGGCGCCCAGAAATCCAAGCACCCAAGCGCCGACAGGAACCTCCCCCACAAGCGACAGATCGATAAGCTCTTCGTGCGTGCCATCGGTGGCGCGGGCGGCAATGCCGTCCACCGAGAGAATGCGAAGGGGCACACCGACACACATCCTACACCGCCTTCGGGAAGAAGCGGTCGTCGCCGCTGCGACAGGCCTCGTGTTCGGATGGGCGGCCTTCTTCGTAGGCGCTGCGCAAGATCGATTTGTCGGCAAGATTGCTCTGGTCGCCGACACCATCGGTCGGAACGATCCCGAAGCCGGCTAGATAGTCGAGCGCCGCTTGGATCGCGGGTTCGATCTGAGCGGCAACAACAGCACGCAAACCGCCGCCATAATCTTCGAGCTCTTCGGGCTGACAACCGATCAGAAAGAGACGTTCGGGACAGTATCCCATGAGCTGGGCGGTTGCGATAACGTCCTGAAAACCGGTTTGATGAAGGCTCATCTTTTTCGCCCCCATAAAGGCGGGCACGTCTTCATCCTTCACAAGCTTGAGCGTTCCGGGTTCAAGGCCATAGTCGACAGCATCAAACACCACCAAGACGTCGGCCTCTTCGAGAAACGGAAGAAGATAGAGCCCCTGAGTGCCCCCATCGAGAAGCTGGACGTTGTCGGGAAATACTTTGGTTTCGGCAAGCCGTTCGACACAGCGCACGCCAAAGCCCTCGTCTGCCCAAAGCACATTGCCGATACCGAGAATAAGCACACGCGGCGCCATTTTCGCCTCCTCCCCAAGCTGCGAAAGTGGAAGTCAACTTTCCATTCTGTTCTGGATTCGATCTTAGGGGATTCAGTTTAGCCAAAGGTGCAAAAAGGTGGATACCGTGGGATACAATTCAAACCCATGATTTTGCTTCATATTTTTGGAAATTTGGTGATGACGCAAATCTGAAATTCGAAAAGTTACTTTCCAATTTTATCCGATATTGGAAACCATAAATACAAAAGGCGGGAATGACCCCGCCTTTTCTACTTCCTATGGATAGCCCGTTACTCTGGGCGGTCGTCTTTGAAAGTCCGATGACCAGAGATCATGGTCGAGACCATCGACTGACGCGACATGATGTCTTCGCGGATCGCCACATAGATATGGATGATCACAAAGATCACGATGGACCACATTCCCAGATGATGGAGCGAATGCACCGTCTGGCTGTTGCCGACCAAGGGGATCAGCCAGCCGAAGAGCGTATCGGGAAGACTGCCCTGCCCCGCGCCTTCTGCATAGAGCGCAAAGCCCGTCACGATCATGAAGGTGATCCCCAAGGTCATGAAGAAGAACATCGCAGCCTGTGCAAGCGGGTTGTGGCCGACGTATTTCTTGGGTTCCCGTTCGAGAAAGAGATACCAGCGCACCTCGAACCAGATCTCGGACCACCAATGTTTGTTCAATAGGGGCAGGCGAAAGAGCTGGCGCGCGTGATGGTTGCCGACAAACGACCAATAGAAGCGGCCGAGAAAGCCGAAAGTTAGGATCATACCCGCCGCAAAATGAGCAAAGCGGATATAGCCGAAGACAAACTGATGGGTGGCTTCGGCGATCTGCATCGATGGAGGCGGGCTTCCGATGAACCAGCCCGTGATGCAAAGCACCATGATCGCAAGCGCGTTCACCCAGTGCCAAAGGCGCACGGGCACCTCATAGACATAGACAGAGGTGCGCTTGCGGATGCTTTCGATGTCATCCGCCGTTGCGTCTCCGGTCAGTCGTGCCGACCGAAGGACTTCGACATCGGGATTCGGGGTATGGATAGACTGATTGGCCATCTCCTATCCCCTCAGGTTTCGCGGTGGTGCAGCGCCTTGATCCGGCGAAACGCCAGCTGCACCCCGAGGTTGAGAGCAATGGCGCTCAGGATCACCACGACGATGTGGTCTCCCTGAGACAGCCAATGGGCTTCGCTCGCGGCACCGTGGCCGCTATGCGCCTGCGCGGACCCTGTGGTCAGTGCGAGAATTGCGATCGTCCGTTTGAACATCTGTCCCCTCCCTTAGCGAACTTTAACAGTGGTCAGCTCGTCGCCGTCGGGCGACATGACGTGCGTCGAACAGGCAAGGCACGGATCGAAGCTGTGGAGCGTGCGCAGGATTTCGACGGGCTCGTCGGGGCGCTCCATCGGCGTATTCATGAGCGAGGCTTCGAAAGCGCCGATATTGCCCGCGGTATCGCGCGGAGAGCCGTTCCAAGTGGTCGGAACAACGCATTGGTAATTCTCGATGCGGCCATCCTTGATCTTGATCCAGTGACCGAGTGCACCGCGCGGAGCTTCGGTCATGCCGACGCCCTTGGCTTCTTTGGGCCAAGTCGAAGGGTCCCACTTCTCGACGTTTGCGGTCGAGCTGTCGCCATTCTTGATGTTGGTGATCAACTTGTCGAAGAAGTGCTTTTGCAGGCGGCCGCAATACTCGGACTCGAGCGCGCGCGCCGCAGTGCGACCTAGCGTCGAGAACACCGCATCAAGCGGAAGGTTCATGTCGCGCAAGAAGCCGTCGACCTGATCCTTGATGTCCTCGTGACCTTTGGCATAGCCGACGACATAGCGGGCCAACGGACCGACTTCCATCGCGTGACCTTTCCAGCGCGGGGCCTTGATCCACGAATACTTGGCGCCTTCGTCGAGCTCGAGGATGTTGGTCTTGGTGCCCTTGGCGTTCGGACCGAGTTCATACTTGGGCTGGGTGACGCCATCCCACGGGTGAAGACCCATGCCCGGCTCGCCGTATTCATACCACGAGTGGTCGACATATTCCTGAATCTGCTCGGGATCGCGCGGATCGACGTCATGCACTTCGTTCAGGTTGCCGTTGATGATCGCGCCGCGCGGCAGGTGAAGCTGCTCGGGCGAGAAATCGTTCGGATTCTCGGGAATATCGCCATAGGCAAGGCAGGCCTGCGAGGAGAGACCCCCACCATAGAGCCAGTTCTTGTAGAACCCGCCGATGGCCTTGACGTCAGGCAGATAGACGTTGCGGTTGAACTCGATGCATTTGTCGATGATCGAGCTGACGAGGTTGAGGCGCTCCATGTTGATCGCGCCGACAGCGCCCACGCCGTGCACATTGATCGGACAGGGCACACCGCCGACAAGCCAGTTCGGATGCGGGTTCTTGCCGCCGAAGATCGTATGGACCTTGACGATTTCCTTCTGCAGATCAAGCGCTTCAAGGTAATGCGTGGTCGCCATAAGGTCCGCTTCGGGCGGCAATTTGTAAGCGGGGTTGTCCCAATAGCCGTTCTTGAAAAGTCCGAGTTGGCCGCTTTCGACGAACTTCTTGAGCCGGTTCTGCACATCGCGGAAGTAACCGGGTGAAGAGAGCGGGTGCGAGGGACTTACGGCCTGTTGAAGCTCCGATGTCGCTTTGGGATCGGCACGAAGCGCGTTGACGGGATTCACCCAATCGAGGGCGTGCAGGTGGTAGAAGTGCACGACGTGGTCATGGATTTGCAGGTTCAGCTGCATCATGTTGCGGATCGAGTTCGCGTTGTCGGGGATCGAGATGCCAAGGGCATCTTCGACCGCACGCACAGACGTGAGCGCGTGCGTGCCCGTGCAAACGCCGCAAATCCGCTCGGTAAAGGCCCAAGCGTCACGCGGGTCACGGCCCTTGAGGATCACCTCGAGACCGCGCCACATCGTGCCCGTGGAGACTGCGTTGCGGATCACACCGTTTTCATCGACGTTCACTTCACAGCGCATGTGACCTTCGATGCGGGTCACGGGGTCGACGACGATGCGGCGACCCGTGTTGTCGAGATCGAAACCGTTCGGAGTAATGGTCATTCTTATGCCTCCTCGGATTGGGTTTTGCGCTGCGCGGCCTTGAGTGCGCTGATCGCGGCATGGGCGGCAACGGCGCCGCCGACGGCGGTCGCGGCACCGACACCAAGCTTGTCCGCATTGGCTTCGACACCGAATTGGGTGAGATCGGTCACACGATTATAGAAGCTGCCCTGATCCCAGAAGCCGTCTTCGGAACAGCCGATACAGCCGTGGCCCGACTGGATCGGGAAAGACGTGCCTTCGTTCCAGCGGATCGTGGAACAGGCGTTATAGGTCGTCGGACCCTTGCATCCCATCTTGTAAAGACAATACCCCTTGCGGGCGTTTTCATCATCCCACGCTTCGACGAACTGGCCCGCGTCGAAATGCGGACGACGATAGCATTTGTCGTGGATACGCTGCGAATAGAACATCGCGGGGCGGCCCTGACGGTCAAGCTCGGGCAAACGGTCGAAGGTCAGCATATAGGTGATAACTCCGGTCATAACCTCGGCGATCGGCGGACAACCGGGCACCTTGATGATCGGCTTGTCGGTGATGACCTTGTGCACAGGTGTTGCTTGGGTCGGGTTCGGCTTGGCGGCCTGCACACAGCCATAGGACGCGCAGGCGCCCCAGCTGATGATCGCCTTGGCGTGCTCTGCAGCATGGCGGAGCTGTTCGACGAAAGGCTTGCCGCCCACGATGCAGAACATGCCGTCTTCGTTGAGAGGCGGGTTGCCTTCGACGGCGAGGATATAGTTGCCTTTGTATTTTTCGATGGTGTCCTGAAGCGCGGCTTCGGCCTGATGGCCCGCGGCGGCCATGAGCGTGTCGTCATAGTCGAGCGAGATCATCGACAGCACGACGTCTTTGGCGAGCGGATGCGCCGAGCGGATAAAGCTCTCGGAGCAGCAGGTGCATTCAAGACCGTGCACCCAGATTACGGGGGTGCGGGGCTTGGTTTCCATCGCGTGTGCGATCTTAGGCACGAATGACGGCGACAGGCCCAAGGCGGCCGCAGTCAGCGAACAATATTTCATGAAGCTGCGGCGGGTGATCCCCTGCCGACGCATCACATCGTAAAAGGTTTCGATCTGGCTCAACGCGGGTCCCTCCCTCATGATCCTCGTATTGGGATGCAACTGCATACAACTTCCCAATCGTGACTCTGGCGGACCCTCGGAGCGGTTACAAAAAGAACTTAGCCGATTTCGGGCGTGACGGATTAGTAAATAAAATCATGAGTTTAAGTGAAAAATGCCATTACCGGCCAGTGCCGTAGATGGAGACCCGATTACCGCATAACCACCTTTGCGGTTACTCGCTTTCCGCAGGCTGGAGCGCGCGCGCCGCAGCCACCAGTGCCTGACCCAGAGCGATGCCGCCGTCATTTGCGGGAGTTTTGCGATGAAGCAGAATCGGCACATCACCCAACGCTTTGACCACGAGGTCGAGGAGAAGTGCGTTCTGGAAACATCCCCCCGCGAGCGCCACCGCCTTGGCGCCCGTCTTGTCCATCGCCTCTCGGCCCGCTTGGGCCAAAGCCTCGGCCAGACCTGCATGAAACCGAAAAGCCATGTCTTCGGGTTTGGGCGCAGCGCGCCGCTCGTGCGCCCATTGCACAAACATCGGTGCGGGGTCGATTTCGCCGTTTCGGACGATAAGGGGATAGGGTTCACCCGTTCCACCTTGCGCGAGGGCCTCAAGGTGCATTGCCGCTTCACCTTCGAAACTCTGGCGGGACCGCGCAATCCCGAGGGCGGCGGCAAAAGCGTCGAAGAGCCGCCCGATGGACGATGAGAGCGGCGCATTGATGCCCGAAGCCGCGGCGCGTCTGAGGGTATCACGCGGGTAATCGCCGAGGATGTCGTCGGCGAGGGAGCCAAGGCCTGCCTGATCAAGCCGCGCCAAAAGATTGCGCCAAGGGTCGCGGCTTGCAGCGTCGCCCCCGATAAGAGGCGCGGGGCGCAGATGCATCATGCGTTGATACCCGAGATAGTCGGCGACCATGATCTCGCCGCCCCAGACGGTTCCGTCCTCGCCCAGACCGAGGCCGTCCGCGACAATCGCGACCACTTTGCCCGCATCGCGCCCCCAACCGTTTTCTCCAAGACAGGCGGCCACATGGGCATGATGGTGCTGGACCGCAACCACGGGAAGGCCGAGGTTTTCGGCATAGACCGAGGACCTGAATTCGGGGTGAAGATCGCGCGCGATCACGCTTGGCGCATGATCGAAGAGCGCGCGATAGTCGTCATTGGCTTGGAGAAATGCGTCCCACGTCAGAGCGTCCTCGAGCTCGCCGAGGTGATGGCCAAGGAGCGCTTGCCCGTCTTTGACAAGGCAGATCGCGGCTTTCATCTGTGCACCCACGGCAAGAACCTGTGGCGCGCCTTCGAACCCCCGAGGCAGCGGGAGAGTCGCGGGCACCCTGCCCCGAGCACGACGCAGGATCATCGGACCGTGGGGTGTCATGCGCTCGACGCTGTCGTCGAGACGGCGGGCGATCTCGCGATCATGCATGAGGATTGCATCCGCAAAGCGTGAGAGCTTTTCGCGGGCTTCGTCATTGCCGATCACCTGAGGCTCGCCCGAAAGATTGCCCGATGTCATGACCAATGGCCCATCCAACGCCGCAAGCAAAAGATGATGCAAGGGCGAATAGGGCAACATCCAGCCCAGCGTCGTCTGGTTCGGGGCAAGATCATCGGGAAGCGCGTCCCCGCGTTTCGCGAGAAGGACAATCGGCGCGGCGGGGTCATGGAGCAACGCACGCTCCTCATCGCTCACAACCGAAAAGGTTTCTATATCCGCAATCCGTCCCATGAGAGCAAAGGGTTTGGTCGGCCTGTTTTTGCGTTGACGCAAAAGCGCTACGGCAGCGGCGTTTCGGGCGTCCACAACAAGATGGAAGCCGCCAATGCCCTTTACGGCCACAACCTCCCCTGCACGAAGTCGCGAGGCAGCGGCGTCGATCGGATCAGGGTCTTCGGGTTCGATCCAGACTTTGGGCCCGCAAGCAGGACAGGCGATGGGCTGCGCGTGGAACCGACGATCCGCAGGGTCGGCATATTCAGCGCCGCACTCATGGCACATCGTAAACGCGGCCATCGTCGTTTTGGAGCGATCATAGGGTAAAGCGTTCAGGATCGAGAAGCGCGGGCCGCAATTGGTGCAATTGGCAAAGGCATAGCCATACCTTCGCTCGCCTTTTGTCGTGATTTCGGCCAAGCAGTCGGGACAGGTCGCCGCGTCGGGCGTGACACGCGTTTGTGCGCCTGCCCCTTCAGAAGCCGCGATTTCGAAACCGAGCGGGAGATCGCCCACCCACGGCGATGTCGCGATGCCATCAATGCGTGCAAGCGACGGAGCTTCGGTTTCGATTGCGGCAACGAAGGCGTCAAGCCCATCACCCGCAGCAAAGATCAGAACCCCTTTGGGGTCGTTCAGCACCTTGCCGCGAAGACCGAAACGCCGCGCCAATTGCCAGACATAGGGGCGAAAGCCGACGCCTTGCACCTGACCTTTGACGCGGATGCGAAGCGCTTGCATCAGTGGACCGTGCAGACCATGCAAGGATCGAAGGAGCGCACGATATGCTGGACGCTGATCGGGTTTTCTTCGGCGTCCAAGACCTTGGCACCTTTGAGCGCCGCTTCGACGGGGCCCTCGGTCCCTGCGGTATCCCTTGGGCTAAAGTTCCAAGTGGTCGGGGCAATGATCTGATAGGACGCAATCTGGCCGCGCTCGATGGTGATCCAATGTCCGAGCGAGCCGCGCGCGGCTTCGACAAGCCCTACGCCTTCACCAAAGTCGGGCATGGCGACTTGCGCCATAAAGCGGGCCTCGGGGCGGATCGAGCCTACCAGCTCTTCCAGAAGGATTTGGGTCCGCGCCACTTCTAGAAGACGCCCTGCGATGCGGGCACGCACGCCGCCCTCGGCTGCGAGCGCCAGAGCAAGAGGATGACGGTCGATGATCTGGCGGGCGAGTGCTCCGGTTTCGACAGGTTTGCCCGCAAGCCGAGGGGCTTTGCACCAGCTATAGGCGTCCTCCCGCATGGCTTCATCGGGAAGCGTCTGACCCTCGGCGGGGTGCAGATTGTCACCAAGCATCCAGGCATGGCTCAGGTCTTCGCGGATGGCCGAAACGTCGAGTTCGCTGAAGTTTCCGTTGTCCCATGTGCCCGCTGCGAACAGTGGGCCGCTTGCCATCGGATAGGCCCCGAAGGACATATAGCGCCCCTGCCCTTGCCCCATGCGGTCAAGACCGAGCGACGCGGAGAGTCTCAAAAAGAACCCCGCATCCCCGGTGGCCCAACGGTCAAGTTCGTCAACCGACGATAGGGCTGCAAAGGTTTCGACGGGCGCCCCGAAAAGCGTGGTTTCAAGATATTTGCGAAACTCGCGCAGGTCTGCTGCGATGCGGATCTTGTCGCGAACGGAGGGCGCGCGCGTCACACCCCCCGGCTGGATGGCGAGGGTATGCGGCCATTTCCCGCCCAAGAGCCCAACAATGTGCAAAAGCTTGGAACGGGCCTCGATTGCGGCACGCAGCGAAGATCCTTTTTGCGCGGTAAAGCGCTCCAAGGCTTCGGTGTGCCACGCACGGTCCGCGTAAACCGGACGCGTGAAATCGGGCATGAAAAAGAGGTTAAAATGCGTGATGTGATCGGAAATATTCTCGATCGCATGTAACAGAGCGGCGACTTTTTCGCCTTCGGGTTCGGGTCGCCCACCTGCGGCAGAGGCAAGAGCACGCGCGGCGGCGGCCGACTGGCTTATCGAGCAAATCCCGCAGATGCGCGGCGTGATCGTCAGGACGTCAAAGGGGGCTTTGCCGAGCAAGATCCTCTCGAACCCGCGGAACATGGGCGAATTGACATAGGCAGATCTGACTTGGCCGTCTGCGATGTCGAGCTTGATCTCGAGATCGCCTTCGACACGGTTGAACGGACCGACAAGAAGCGAGGTTTCGGTCATGGTTTGGTCTTCTTGAGGCTGGGCGGAACCGAAATACGGTCCGAAGTCGCATTCACGCCGATACGGTGCGGCGTTGCTGCTTTGGACAGACTGGCAAGCGCCATGAACCATGCTTTGGGCATATCCGAAGGAAGCCCGACGGGGATGCCTGCGAATTTTGGGGTTTCGGTGAATTTGTGACCCGGTTCTTCGAATTCGGGCGCCGTGCAATTGATGCAGGGATAGCCCGCCCGTGTGCAGCTTCCTTCGCCGTTCCAACCGCGAATGTTGCAATCTCCGACGGCTTGGGTCCCGACACAGCCCAGATGTTCCATCATGCATCCGATCTCGGAGAGGTTCGTTGCGCTGGCCTTGTATTCGTAAAACTCGTTCTTGGGGCACGCGTGATGCACGAGGTTGTCGGCATAGAACCGTGGGCGGCCAAAGCCATCGAGTGCGGTATGATCAAGCGCCCCCGCCGCCAGCAGAAGCAATGTCTCGGTCACCCAGTCGGGATGGGTCGGACAGCCCGCGACATTGACCACGGGCATCCCCGAGCGCGATCTGAAATTCGCGGCAAGAGCACCGCCTTTGTGGGTGCCGTCATACTGGAGCCCGACCGCATCCGAGGGGTTTTCCCCTGCCGAGGTGACACCGCCATAGGTGGCGCAGGTTCCGACGGCGACCACATGCTGCGCCAGTGGTGCAAGCGATTGGACCCAATCGAGCATGGACCGCCCCGTTCCCGCCAGCATGTGAAAACGGCCCGTGCCATTGGGCCCACGCACGATGGACCCCTCGACACAGAGGATATCGAGGGCGATCTCGCCGCTTTCCACTTTGGACAAAAGCGCGCGCACTTCGCTTCCCGTTTCGAGGCTGAGCGCGGGGTGCCAGAGGAATTCGAGGCCCGCCCCGTTGAGAAGATCGAAAACGTTGGGATTTTCCGCGCAGAGGAGCGACATCGTGCACCCGCCGCAGCCCGCTGATTGAAGCCAAAGTATATTCACGCTTTATCCCCTCTGGGCAGGCAAAGCCGGAAGGTCGCACCATCCGCACCCGACACCTCGAGAGCAAGGGAGCCGCCATGCTCCTGTGCAATCTTGTAGGAGATCGAAAGGCCGAGGCCCGTTCCTTTGCCGACGTCCTTGGTGGTGAAAAACGGATCGAAAATCCGCGCGGCGACCGTCTCGGGCACACCCGTTCCGTTATCTGCCACGGTGAGAACCGCGCTGTCCCCCTCGTAACCGAGCGTCAGGACGACGCGCGGCGCCTGATGGTCGGCGACAGCATCGACCGCGTTTTGCACAAGGTTCATCACCACCTGCTGGATATGACCGGGTCGCCCGACCGCGAGACAATTCGGCTCCCCTTGAAAGAGAACCTCCATCCCGTTTCTTGCGCCGCGCTGCACCCAATTGGCGGCGATCCTTGCGGTTTCGGTGAGATCAAAACGCGCAAAGTCGCCCGTCCCGTCCGCCGAAAGTCGCCGAAGGTCTTCGACGATGCTTTTGACACGCTCTGACCCGTCGCGCGCGCCTTCGATCGCGGTGCGCAGGTTTTTGAGATCGCGGTCAAGCCGCAATTCGGCACGCAGCGCGACAAGTTCTTCCCGTGCCGCCCCTGACTGGACACGTTCGAAATAGGTTTCGAAACGGTCGAGGTATTTTTCAAGCGCATGGGTGTTCGCATACACAAAGCTGATCGGATTGTTCAGCTCGTGCGCAACACCTGCAAGCAGCCGCCCGAGCGAAGCAAGCTTTTCGTTGCGGACCAACTGGCCTTGGGTCTGTTTGAGTTCTTCGTGGCTTGCTTCGAGATCGGTATAGGCTCGGCGCAATTCACCCAGCGGGCGACCCGTCAGGATCACGCCCGCCGACTTGCGGCGGCGGTCCAGTCGCGGGGCGATGCGAAGATCGACAGGATCGGGACCCGCGAGGGTGTGGAGTTCGGCCTCGATCTTGGCTTCGCGGCGCAGACTGATTGTCTTGGCTATGGCCTCGAGCACACGCGATTGCGTCTCGCCCTGAAAAAATTCGCCTATTTCGCGACCGATCAGATCGGTTTCCTTCTGGCCGATTGCTTTGCAAAAAGACGAGCTGGCGTCAGCTATCTTTCCATCCTTGTCGGTGACGACCAGATAATCACTGATCGAATTCATGATCGAGCTAAGGAAGGCCTTGAGGGTGAGAAGCTCGGCGCTGTTCGCTTCGAGTTGCTCTTGGTAATCAACGAGTTCGGCATAGGTTTTATCGACGGCTTCAAGCACATCGACCCAGACCTCGTCCCCGAGGTCTGTTCCTCCTGTCTTGGCAAGCTTGCCGATATCGAATTGCATTAGAGCCTCCGTCCCGATCAGCCTAGGCCTTTCGGGGCGCGAGGAAAAGTCACCTTGAACGTCCGAGTTTCCAGACGCCGACAGAACTCAGAAGGATCAGCAGAGCAGCCGTCAGCAAACACGCCGCGATCCCGCCCAGTTGATAGGTCGCACCCGAAAGCAATGTCCCGAGAAGACGCCCTCCCGCATTGGCCATGTAGTAGAACCCCACATCCATCGTGACACGCTCGCCCGTGGTAAAGGCAAGGATCAGATAGGAATGAAGCGAGGAGTTGATTGCAAAGAGCGCTCCAAAGACCAAAAGCCCCACGATCACCAGCCCGACCACAAGCTGGCTTTGCGGCAAGATCAGGATGATGCAAGCGAGGATCACGGGAATGACGATCAGACCCGCCGTGAACTGCGAAAGCTTTTGAACCAGCGCGGGAAGCGGTGCCTCTTTCCCCCCAAGCAAGCGCGGCGCATTGGCCTGAACGATGCCGTAGAGCACGGTCCAGACGGCCATAAACGCCCCGATCATGAAAAAGGCCGCGCGTTTGGAGTCGGGTGTTCCGTCCGAGAGGACGCTGTAAAAGAACACAGGGATACCGACGACGAACCAAACATCCCGCGCGCCGAAAAGAAACATGCGGGCAAAAGAGAGCCAGTTGACGTCGCGGTTTTTGGAAAAGACCTCTTTGAACTTGGCCGACTTGCGCCCTTGGGGAAGGCCTGCGGGCATTTTCCACATGATGAGGACAAGGATCACCCCGAGGATCGCCGCCATGCCGAGCACCGACGGCACGAACCCGAAGAGGCCCAAAAGCCCCGCGCCGAGGAAGAAACCGAAGCCTTTGACCGCGTTCTTGGACCCCGTCAGAAGGGCCACCCAGCGAAAGAGCTTTCCCTCGCCTTCCGGCGCAAGAAGCTTGACTGCCGATTTGGACGACATTTTGGCAAGATCTTTGGCAACGCCCGAGACGCCTTGAACCGCCATCACGAAAACAACAGAGGCCGTGATGCTCCAGTCCGGATCAAGTTGGGCGAGCGCGATCAGCGCAGCGATCTGAAGACCCAATCCTGTGTAAAGCGTCGAGGCCAGACCAAAGCGCGCCGCGATCCATCCTGCCGATAGGTTCGTCACGATCCCCGCGACTTCGTAGAGCACGAAGAGATAGGCAAGCTCGACAGGCGAAAAGCCCATCGTATGGAACTGGAGGAGCACCAGCATTCTGAGTGCTCCGTCCGACAGCATGAACGACCAATAGGACGCGGTGACGGCGCCATAGGCGACAAGGGGGCGTTCGATCACAAAGAGGCTCCGACCATCCGCGCGACATCGACGAGGCGGTTCGCATAGCCCCATTCATTGTCATACCACGCGTAGATTTTGACCTGAGTGCCGTTGATAACCATCGTCGACGGCGCGTCCACAATCGAGGAGCGCGCATCGTTGACATAATCGGTCGAGACAAGCGGGCGCGTCTCGTAGCCAAGAATGCCCTTGAGATCGCCTTGGGCTGCTTTTTCAAACAGAGCGTTGACCTCTTCCACCGTCGTGGTGCGCTCGACCTCGAAGACGCAGTCGGTCAATGATGCATTGAGCAGCGGAACGCGCACAGCATGGCCATTCAAGCGACCTTTGAGCTCGGGATAGATCAGGGTGATCGCCGTCGCAGAGCCTGTCGTCGTGGGGATCAGCGAATTGAGCGCCGAACGTGCACGGCGCAGATCCTTTGCGGGACGGTCCACGATTGTCTGGGTGTTGGTCACGTCGTGGATCGTGGTGATCGAGCCATGCTTGATCCCGAGGTTTTCGTGAATGACCTTGACCACAGGGGCAAGACAATTGGTGGTGCAGCTTGCCGCCGTGACGATGCTGTGCCGCGCAGGATCATAGGTGGCATTGTTCACACCAAAGACGATGTTGGCGGTCGGGCCGTCTTTGACGGGCGCGGAAACAACCACCTTTTTCACCCCTGCCGCGAAATAGGGGGCAAGCGCGGCCTCGGATTTGAAGACGCCGGTGCAGTCGATCACCACGTCGACGCCATCAAGCGGCAGCTCTTCGAGCTTTTTCTTGGAATGGACCGAAAGCCGCGTTCCGTTGATCGAAATGCTGTCTGCATCATGATCGAACTCCGCGTTCCAGCGTCCGTGCACCGTATCGAACTCGAGAAAGTGGGCGTGCATTTCAGGCGAGCCGACGGCATCGTTGATCCAAGCGATCTCGGCGCCGCTTTCCAACAGCGGCTTGAGTGCGAGTTTTCCGATACGGCCAAGGCCATTGAGGGCATAAACGGTCATTTCTGTTCCTCCAGCAAAGCGAGCTCGTCGACTTTTGCCTGCAAAGACATGCGATCAAGGGTTTCAAAAGGCAGCGCAACGAAGGCTTCGATCCGATTGCGCAGGTTTAGGTAGGTGCGGTCGAAGGCCTCTGCTCTTTCGAACAATGGGCCAGTGACGCGCACGGGGTCGGGTTCCGACCAATGGGCAGTGATCGGGCGGCCCGCCCAGCGCGGACAGTCTTCGTTTGCGGCAGCATCACAGACGGTGAATACAAAATCGAAGCGGGACGACCCCGCGCCCAGAAGGTGATCGAGAGATTTCGAGCGAAGCGCAGATACGTCATGGCCGCGACGCTCGAGAATCGCGAGCGCAAGAGGGCTTGGCGCGGAACGCGGTGTTGTTCCCGCCGAATGAGCCACAAAGCGGCCTTGGCCCAGATCCCGAACAAGCGTCTCTGCGATCAAAGAGCGCGCCGAATTGCCGGTGCAGATGAAGAGCACCGAGAGCGGTCGATCCTGCACCATCTCGGGCGGACAAAGCGCGCCGCGCCCGCGGCAACAGTCGTCGACAAGATAATCGACAAGATGCCCTGCCGCAGTGGTATCTGCGGCATAGGTCAGCGACGTGCCCTCACGCTCCTGCGTGATGAGACCCGTCGACCGAAGATTTCCAAGATACACAGAGAGAGTCGACGCCTTGATCCCCAGAGCAGAAGCAATCGCTCCGGCAGGAACCCGCGTGGGATAACGCCGCATAAGCAAGCGAAACACCGCAAGACGCTGCGGATGTGCGAGAGATGCAAATTGTTCGACGGCCAATTTTTCCATAATTCATGAATATATGAAATATGGACGATTCGACAGATATAAACCTACTGCAGTGTGTGAAGTTTTCATGACAGTGCTCTTGGAAGCAGAGCTAACGCATTGTTGCATTGTTCTTTGGGGGGTTGTTGCTGTATCACTCCGCCCTGAACCGTATTTCGCCCTTGGCGACCCCTAGTAAGACATGGATTGAACTGATGCCCTTCTACAGATCCCGCAGATCCACTCATGGCCGCAACATGGCGGGTGCCCGTGGCCTTTGGCGCGCAACAGGCATGACCGACAGCGATTTCGGCAAGCCGATCATCGCGGTTGTGAACTCTTTCACGCAATTCGTACCGGGCCACGTCCATCTTCATGATCTTGGGCAGATGGTCGCGCGCGAGATCGAGAAAGCGGGTGGCGTTGCCAAGGAATTCAACACCATCGCGGTGGATGACGGTATCGCAATGGGTCACGACGGGATGCTTTATTCGCTCCCCTCGCGCGATCTTATCGCGGACTCGGTCGAATATATGGTCAACGCCCATTGTGCCGACGCGATGGTCTGCATCTCGAACTGTGACAAGATCACCCCCGGTATGATGATGGCCGCCATGCGGCTCAACATCCCTGTGATTTTCGTCTCGGGCGGCCCGATGGAAGCAGGCAAGGTCCAGATCGGTGATCTCGAACATGCGCTCGACCTTGTTGATGCGATGGTTGCTGCCGCCGATGACAAATACACCGACGAAGAAGTCGATGCGATCGAAAAGGCCGCTTGTCCGACCTGTGGGTCCTGCTCGGGGATGTTCACCGCAAACTCGATGAACTGTCTTGCTGAAGCACTTGGTCTTGCTCTTCCGGGCAACGGTTCGGTTCTGGCGACCCATGCCGACCGCAAGGAGCTTTTCCTTGAAGCAGGCCGCAAGATCGTCGAGATCACCAAGCGCCACTACGAGGGCGAGGAAAAAGGCCTTCTGCCGCGTGAAATCGCGACATTCGAGGCCTTTGAGAACGCCATGTCGCTCGATATCGCGATGGGCGGCTCGACCAACACCGTGCTTCACCTTCTTGCCATCGCGCATGAAGGCGGCGTGAATTTCACCATGTCCGATATGGACCGCCTCTCGCGCAAGGTCCCGTGCCTGTCCAAGGTCGCCCCTGCCAAGTCCGATGTTCACATGGAAGATGTGCACCGCGCAGGCGGCATCATGGGCATCTTGGGCGAATTGCACCGCGGCGGCCTTTTGCACGGCGATGTGGGCACGATCCACTCGAACACGATGGCAGAGGCAATTGCCAAGTGGGATATCATGACCGCCAATGACGAGAACGTGGACAAATTCTTCCGCGCCGCTCCCGGAGGCGTGCGCACGACCCAAGCCTTCTCGACGACGAACCGTTACAAAGAGCTTGATCGCGACCGCAAAGGCGGGGTGATCCGTTCGGTCGAGCATGCCTTCTCCAAGGATGGCGGGCTTGCGGTTCTTTACGGCAACATCGCTCAGGACGGCTGCATCGTGAAAACCGCAGGCGTCGATGAATCGATCCTCAAGTTCACTGGCACCGCAAAGGTTTTCGAGAGCCAGGACGATGCGGTGAACGGCATCCTGACCAACAAGGTATCCGCTGGCGAAGTCGTCGTGATCCGTTTCGAAGGTCCGCGCGGCGGTCCGGGGATGCAGGAAATGCTTTACCCGACCTCCTATCTCAAGTCCAAAGGCCTTGGCAAAGAGTGTGCTTTGTTGACGGACGGGCGTTTTTCGGGTGGCACCTCGGGTCTTTCGATCGGACACGTCTCGCCCGAAGCGGAAGAAGGCGGCTTGATCGGCCTCGTGGAAACGGGCGATGTGATCGAGATCGACATTCCGAACCGCACGATCCACCTTGCTGTCTCGGACGATGTGATTGCGGCACGCCGCGAAGCCAAGGGCCCGCTGCCGTGGAAACCCGCAGCGCCGCGCTCGCGCAATGTTTCGACCGCGCTCAAGGCCTATGCGATGCTCGCGACTTCGGCCGCTCAGGGTGCGGTGCGCAAGCTTCCTGAATAAGCCTCCGCATAAGACCAATTGACGAGGGGTCGGCCATTGTGCCGACCCTTTTTCATTGGCACACTCAATGTGCTGCAACACAGAGAACGCCGATGCTCGGCATACCGGAGACACCATAATGGCGCGCACGACGCAGCACGTGACCCGTGTTCTTGAGACAGCCCAAAGCAATTCCGCCGCCGCGCATTCACGGCTCGCCGCGTCTTGGCGGCGTTCCATCGTCAAACACGGGCTCGACCCAGCGGACAAGCGACCACGGATGCGCGTCGAAGCACAAGACATCGAACACCGCCGCGCCGCAATGGAGCAATTCCTTGTGGTTGCGGCACCCAAACTCGACGCCCTCTTCTCGCTTGTGGGCAATTCGGGCTGCGGCGTTCTTCTCACCGATGCAGCGGGCGTGATCCTTGATCAACGCTGCTCCCGCGCGGATGAGCTTACCTTTCAGGACTGGGGCCTTTGGCAAGGGGCAGACTGGAGCGAGGCAAGCGAAGGCACCAACGGGATCGGCACCTGTCTTGCAGAAAACCGTCAGGTCATCATCCACCGCGACGAACATTTCCATTCGCGCAACATCGGCATGAGCTGTATGGACGCCCCGATCTATGGCCATGACGGACGGGTGATCGCGGCGCTTGATGTCTCCTCCGCCCGCGCGGATCAGACCGAAAGTTTCAACCGCTTGATCGCCGCGATGGTAAGCCAGACCGCACGCCAGATCGAAGCGGACAACTTCCGCGCCAGCTTTCCCAAATCCCGTATCATCGTGGCGCATGGCGACGATAGCGAGGCCGCGGTTCTTTTGGCCGTTGATCACGATGACATCGTGATCGGCGCAACACGCGAAGCGCGCAAGGTCTTTGACCTTGGAACCGAACCGACGATCCGCGCTGTGCCCGCCGCCGATGTTCTCGGGCGTGAAACGGGGCCGAGCGGGTTCGAGAAAGCCGAGCGCGCCGCCGTTATGCGGGCTCTTGCCCGTGCCAACGGAAACGCATCAGAGGCCGCTCGCGCACTCGGGATCGGCCGTGCCACACTCTATCGCCGGATGAAACGTCTTCGTATTCGCGAAAACTAGGCCGAACCTGTCTCACATCTGAGACAGGTGAGACGGTGGAGCGTCTTGGCCCCTCCTGACACGAATCTCCCTCTTGGCCATCGTTTTCCCATCACCGGATGGAGGATCCGGCCAACAGGAGGAATTCCAATGAACGATATGTCCAAGCCCGAAGCGGTTTACTTCACCTCGCCGTTCAAGGCCCGCTATGACAACTTTATCGGTGGCAAATTCGTTGCCCCGAACAGTGGTCAGTATTTCGACAACATCACCCCGATCAGCGGTGAGAAAATCTGTGAAGTCGCGCGTTCGAACAACGCCGACCTCGAAGCCGCTCTGGACGCCGCCCATGCCGCCAAAGATACTTGGGGCAAATCGTCTGCTGCGCACCGCTCGAACATTCTTCTCAAGATCGCTGATCGTCTTGAAGAGAACCTCGAACTTCTCGCCACCGCCGAAACCTGGGACAACGGTAAACCGATCCGCGAGACCGTGAATGCCGACATTCCGCTTTCGGTCGACCACTTCCGTTATTTTGCTGGCGTTCTGCGTGCCCAGGAAGGCACCATGTCCGAGATCGACAACGACACCGTTGCCTACCACTTCCACGAGCCTTTGGGCGTTGTCGGCCAGATCATTCCTTGGAACTTCTCGATCCTCATGGCCGCATGGAAGCTTGCGCCTGCGCTTGCAGCGGGTAACTGCATCATCCTCAAGCCCGCCGAACAGACCCCTGCCGCAATCATGGTTCTGGTCGAGCTGATCGCCGATCTTCTTCCTGCGGGTGCGCTGAACGTGCTCAACGGCTTTGGCGGTGAAATCGGTGCGGCGCTCGCCACCTCGAACCGTATCGCCAAGATCGCCTTTACGGGGTCGACCGAAACGGGCCGCAAGATCATGCAGGCCGCAACGCAGAACCTGATCCCCGTGACACTCGAGCTTGGCGGCAAGTCCCCCAACATCTTCTTCTCGGATGTGATGGCAAGCGATGACGCCTTCCTCGACAAGGCCGTCGAAGGGTTCGTTCTCTTTGCCTTCAACCAAGGCGAAGTCTGCACCTGCCCGAGCCGTGCTCTGATCCAGGAAGACATCTATGAAGAGTTCATCGCGCGCTGCATCGAGCGTGTCAAAGCGATCAAGCAAGGCGACCCGCGCGACATGAACACCATGGTTGGTGCCCAAGCCTCCAAGCAGCAGCACGACAAGATCATGTCCTATCTGACCATCGGCCGCGAAGAAGGCGCCGAAGTTCTGGTGGGCGGCGATGCAGCACGCTTTAACGGCGACATCGCGAACGGCTATTACATCCAGCCGACGATCCTCAAGGGCCACAACAAGATGCGCGTGTTCCAAGAAGAAATCTTTGGGCCTGTTGTGTCGGTCACGACCTTCAAGACCGAAGAAGAGGCGCTGCAGATCGCGAACGATACGATGTACGGCCTTGGGGCCGGTGTCTGGACCCGCGACGGCACCCGCGCCTATCGCTTCGGCCGCGAAATCGAAGCAGGCCGTGTCTGGGTGAACAACTATCACGCCTATCCTGCGCACGCGGCGTTCGGTGGTTACAAGCAATCGGGTATCGGCCGCGAGACCCACAAGATGATGCTCGACCACTATCAGCAGACCAAGAACATGCTGGTCAGCTACAACCCCAACAAGCTTGGTTTCTTCTGATCGAGACCCAAGCTCTCCTCCGGCGGGGCCCTTCGGGGCCCCGTTTCCTTTTGGAGAACCAGTTCAAGGAATGCGGCTCGGTGAAACCCGCGCTGTTGCTCTCACTTGCGATCGCGCTGGATCGAAACGAGACAATGCGACTGGCGCGGATGTCTTGCGGGAATGTTGCGCGCAAGCGTGTCGACGCGGGTCGCACTTCGAAGGACTGCGACATTCGCTCCGTTGTCCGTCTCAACTGTGCGCGGGCCATGACCAGACGACAGGCACGACCAAACAGCCCCGCTGTCATCCGAGACGGTGTGCCTTTCGGCTGTGTCCTGTCTTCCCGCTGTTGACGTGATCTGGCCTGTGTTGACAGAGCCCTGCGACTTCTCGGAATGGGTTATGGTTCCGGTCGCTCCCACCGTTTTCAAATTCGCAGGCTTGGGTCGCGGTCTTTGGACCGAAACGGGGGCAAGTGTGACATTCACGCTGTGAAGATCGCTCGGGGTCGGCGGAACCAGATTGGTCGGCCCGTATCCGACAAGGGGAGGCGTTGCGACAGAGCTGACCGTCTGAACCGGTGCAAAGCCCGTCACAGTCGGTGCCGTCACAGGATGCACCGTCACAATGGGGCTATACCCCGTGAAGGACGGCGACTCTACCGGAACAACAGTCAGAACAGGTGCATAGCCCGTGATCGATGGGGTCGCCTGAGGATGGACCACGACGACAGGGCTATAACCGACAAAAGACGGGGTCGGCGTCGGCGAAAGGGTAACGGTCGGGGAAAACCCCGTGAACGACGGGGCGACCAATGGCGTTACTTGAATCGCGGGACTGTAACCACTGAAAGACGGCGCAGGAATTTGCTGCACGGGCGATGGACTTACCCCCACGAAACTTTGCTGCGGAAGAGGCCGCACGATGTAGCCGGGGCTATAGCCGGTGATATCGGGCGCTTTGGACGAGGTCACTGTCGCGACAGGGCCAAACCCTGTGAACTGTTTGGGTGCGATCGGCTGCACGACGATCTTTTGGGTAGTCACGACAGGTGCCACCAAGGCACTGCCCGTCGAGCCCGTGCCCGTCGCAGTCGCCGTCGCGCCCCCGAAGGATGATCCGACAGACCCACCACAGAGCACCGCATCGTAGTGGGGGTTACTGGTCTGGCACCAGCCGTAATGATTGCCGTTATTGGCATGGGCCGCCAATGGCAATGTCGCCAGAATGGCGAAAACGGCAGAGCGGGCTTTAAACGTCTTTGAAGGGTTGGTCATCGCGCGCTCCTCACCACTGCTTGGAAATCGAAACATAGATTGCCGGATCACCTTTTGCGGTGCGGGGTCCCGCGACCAGAGGCACAGCAAAATAGGTTTGACCATAGAGGTCCTGTGGCAGGGTAAAGCGTAGACCTGCTCCAAGGGATGTCGACTTGGCCGAGCTCGCTGCGGTTGCGCCGAATGCATTTGAACGCGACCAGCCGAAATCGACAAACCCGAAGGGCTCGAAAGCGATCCCGTTCGTGACCTGATTATAACCCTCCAAGGCCAACTCGACGCTCAAGGAAATACCGCTGTCTCCCGATATTTCATTGAAGTCATAAGCCCGGTTCGCTCCTCGCCCCCCGAGAACAAGTTTTTCGGTCGCGGGCAAGGCGTCAGAGCTTGACTGTCCCGTCGCCTGAAACTCGATCCGTGCAGGTTGGTCGCCAAGTGTAAGCGGATGACCGTAGCCCACGCCGAAGCGGGCATAGTTGAATGTGGTCGAAGCGGAGGTATCGCCGCGCTGGGTGCCGAAACTCAGCGATGCCGCGTACTCCAGCGCCCCGCCCTGATCAAGCCGCCGTCCATCAAGCCAGATCAGACTTCCGACGGTGGCGGTCGATTTGAAATTCGCGGTATTATTGGTCGCGCTCGAGCTTGCGCGGCGAATTTCCCCGATTAGGTAACCATAGCGATCAACCGTCCTAACCACAGGAACACCCGCGGCAACAATCGCCGTGTTTCCATTGAGGTCGGTTTGCTGCAAAATACCCATCGCATTGTAGCGGGCCTGAAGTGTTCCGAGATAACCCTCAAGATAGGCGCCGTTTCCACCCACTGGCGCACGATAGGAAATCGCGCCCGAGAACGAAGGGTTCTTTGTCGAGAACTCGTAGGACGTTCCAAAAGTCAGCTTGAGCAAATCCCCTGCGGTCACCACATGATAGAAATGCTGGTCGATGGTTGCGGCAAGAGCAGAGGTCGGATTTCGCCCAGGCGTGTCGATTGTAATCTGCCCCCAGCTGTCCGAAAGCTGTTCGCCGATGATCCGTAATTCCGCACCACCGTTTGGATCAGGATAGGTGATCTCTGTTGTTGCAGAAACGGTCTCGATATCATCAGTGAGCATCAAGGCGCGCTCGATCTCGTCGATCGAGACAGCGTTGTCGGTCAGAAGCGGCGCTACATATTTTGCAACGAGATCGTGGACGTCCTTGTCCACGCCCTCGATGCGCACCGACCCGACACGGCCCTCGTCGACCACGATCGTCTTGCCATCCGAGGACAATGTGACATCTGCAAGAACATAGCCGTCTTCTTGGTAGATCTGACCGATCAATGCCGCGAGCCGCTGGCCATCGATCCCGCCGTCCATAAGAGCATAGTGCGCAGCATATTGGAGAAGCTCGGCGGCATCGTATTCGTGAACCCCAACCAAGTGAAACTGTGCGGGTGTCTCTTGCGCCATCGCATTATGCGCAAAGAGCGCAATTCCGCAGGAGGCTAGCCATATCTTCATTCTGCCCTCGTCACTCGAACCGATACACTTTCCAAGACGATAACAAGCCATCGCGGAATTCGAAAACTCAAATTGAAACAATGTATGCATTGCGCCTGCAGGATCATCGAATGTGTCATCCTGAACTCGGTTGAAATCCTCTGTCTCGGCGAACAACAAGGTCCGCAAAAAGAGCGGGCTGGAAAATGCTTTTGACTCGCGATGCCTTCGGGATCAGCATTTCACCGAAGCAGTTGGGGAATATGAGTTCGATGAACCTTTACCGTCTCGCAAAATTCGGGAGTGCCTTTTTCGCGCTTGCCTTCGCAGCCTCCTGCACAAGCACACAGAGGATCGAAGCGCCGGAAGGACGCGTCTATTGCGGCGGTGGCGCAATCAAGCGGGTGATCGAATACGGCAGCGACGGGCGACGACAGGAAAGCATTTTCGTCCACATTTCAGAAGAGAACACGCTCACAGGAGAGAAGACGTTCCGTCGCGAAGAAGGCATAACCGCCTATTCATGGTTCGGTAGCAACGAACCCGCCCCCGAGGGGTTCGTCAAAGCGCTTTTGCTCGACAACGGTGGCGAGATGCTGGTCTTTGAGGACGGTAATCAACATTGGATCGAATACGGCGACTACACCTATCGGCAATGTAATTGATGTCCCCAAAACATCGCCAGAAGCACAAACAAGCGCGTTGCATCGCGCACCCACGCCCGAAGGCGTTACTCAATTCGGAGATTTTGGGAAATGGCGGACTGGGGAGGATTCGAACCCCCGACCCCTTGATTCGTAGTCAAGTACTCTATCCAACTGAGCTACCAGTCCGCGCTAGAGTGAGGGTGATCTATCCCTAGGCCCAAAGGTTTGCAAGAGCGAAAATGAAAGTTTTTTTCTTTTATTTTCAAAGGCCAGAGATTTCAGTCTTGGGGAGAGTGATTCCAAACTCGGTTCCGCTCTGATCTGTGCGGATCAGATCAAGGGTTCCGCCGTGTCCACGCACCAGTTCTGCGGCGATCGCCAACCCAAGCCCCGAGCCGCCCTTGGCGACGCCCCCCTGAAACGCGCGAAACAGGTTTTCCTGTGCGCGTTTGGGCAGACCCGGCCCCGTATCTGTGACACCGATATACCAAGCCCGATCCGTCTCTTCGGCATGAATATTGATCTCGCCTGATTTGCCCGTCGCCATGATCGCCTGACGGGCGTTGCGCACGAGGTTCGAGATCACGCGGTAAAGCTGTTCGTTGTCCGCGCGCACGATCATGCCTGCGGGGATATCCTCGGAAAAGGAGAGATCATACCCCCCTGCGGCCAAACGCTCTCCGTCGATGACATCCGCGACAAGCCGCGCGAGGCTCAAACGTTGCAAGGCAGGTGGCGGCTCTTGCGCCTTGCCAAAGGCCAAGGTGGTCTCGCACAGGTTCACCGCGCGGGTGATCGAATTCACAAGCTTGGGCGCAAGACGTTGAACAGCGGGGTCCTCCGATGCTTCGATCCGATCCACGAAAAGCTGGGCCGACGTTAGGATATTGCGCAGATCATGGCTGACTTTCGCGACCCCCTCACCCAATTGAGCAAGACGCTCGCGCTGTTTGAGCGCGGCGGTAAGCTGTGTCTGAAGGCTCTGCAGCGCGATTTCCGCATCCCGTAATTCGATCACGCCAGCCGAAGGTTCGATGATCCGCCGCGCGTCCTCGGGGGCCTCGGCATAGCTTTTCATATGACGGATCACGCCCTTTATCGGCGACACGAGAAAGGCGCGCACCGCAAGAAACAGCAAAAGCGCCGTGATGATCGAAATCACAGCAGAGAGCGCGAGGATGTTCACACCATAGTCCAGCATGGCGAGCCTAAGAGGCGCCTGTTCCATCGTGACTTCGATCAAGAGACCACCGTCCTGAACAGGATTGCCGATCACGCGGATGATCGGATCACCGCTCTGGACCAAGGTCGCCAGCGCATCGACGATCAAGCTCCATGCCGATGGATCGCGCAGATCATAGCTTGCCTCGACAGGCTTCGGGATCGGAGACGAAAGCGCAAGTTGCCGCACTTCGTCACGCCGAAGCACCACGTTGAACACACCTGCGTTGGCAAGAAGTTCCGCCTCGAGATCTTCCGAGATCATATCTTCGGCCAGAAGCGCAAGAGAGGCTATCTGGGCGCGTTCGAGACGCAGCAAAAGGTAGTCCTGACGATAGCGCGCAACAGAAGGCACAAAGATCAGCACCTCTGCCAGCATGACAAAGACCGTCGTCAGGATCAGAAATCGCCCCGAGAGCGAGTTAAACATTTTGCCTCCACGTGGTTAGGGAAGCAGCCTTTGCACCCAGCGCACGATTGTTTTGACCATATTGCTCTCAAAGAGCCTAGGAGAGAAATAGGTTCCCGCAGCGCGTTTGTTAATCTCTCCGAGTGTAGGATATGGCAAAACCATCCCCGCTATCGCCGACATTTTAAGCTTGTTCGCGATGGCAAGCGCCCAGACACCGATCATTTCGCCTGCATCCGCCCCGACGATCGAAACACCGATGGGGCGTCCCTTGACGATCATGACCTTGATAAAACCGTTGGTGCGTTTTGTGGCGATAGCGCGGTCAATGTGTTCGTAGTCGAATCGGACAACTTCGAGCTTGTCACCGTGTATTTCGCGGGCCTCCGATTCTTTCGGGCCGATTTGCGCGAGTTCGGGGTGGGTATAGGTGGCACGCGGGATATGCGCGTGAGAGGCCTTGGCAGGCAAACCGAACAGCATGGACCGGATGATGACGCCCGCATGGTAGCCCGCGACATGGGTGAATTGCATCCCCCCCGCAACATCACCGATGGCATAGACACGGCGGTTGGACACCGAGCGAAGCCCCGCATCGACCTTGACCCCCTTGGGATCGAATTCAACGCCGCCCGCCGCAAGATCAAGCTTGTCAACATTCACGCGTCTTCCGACCGCCACAAGAAGATGGGTGCCGCGGATAACGTGTTCTTCGCCGTGCACTTCGACGGCACCTTCTTTGCCGGATACGCGTGTGACCTTCGTCTGTTCGAAAATCTCGACGCCATCATCTATCAGGCTTTGGCGCACAAGAGCGCGACATTCGGGGTCTTCGTTTGCGAGAACTTCTCCCGCTTCGACCAGACTGACGCGGCAGCCCAGCCGACGATGCGCTTGGGCCATTTCCATACCGATCGGGCCGCCGCCTATGATGACAAGGTGCTCAGGCCTATCGCGCAGATCGAAAATCGTCTCGTTGGTGAAAAAAGGAACATCGCGCAACCCATCGATGGGCGGCACGAAAGGGGATGAGCCCGTTGCAATGACAAAGCGGCGCGCCTTGATCCGTGTGTCCCCTGCGATCACGGTTTTGGGGGTCTCGAAACGGGCATAGTCCCGAATGACGGTGCACCCCAGCCCTTCGAACCGATCCTGCGAGTCCACTGGGGCGATCGTTTCGATGGTTGCTTTGACGTGATCTTTGGCGGCTGCAAATTCCAGTGGCGGGGTTTGATTGGCGGCCCAGATCAGCGCCTTGGAGGGCACGCAGCCGAAATTGAGACAATCGCCCCCCATTTCGTGGCCCTCGATCAAAACGACCCGCGCACCCATCTGAACCGCGCCCGCAGCAACGGAAAGCCCGCCCGAGCCTGCGCCGATGACACAAATATCCGTGGAAATCGTTTTCATTCAGATGACCTTTCCGCCCCGAAGGGACTTGATCACGATCGGCAGGACCGCAAGCGCACAGAGCCCCAGAATCGGCAAGAGAATTTGCGGCGCAAAGATCACACCCAGATCGGGGGTTTCCCCGCGATTGAAGACTTCCCCAAGCCCTGCGCCGACCGAGGTATAGACCAAGGCGCCCGGCATGATTCCCAAAAAGGTCGTGACGACAAAACGATAAAGGGGAACAGCCATCAGAGCGGGAAGAAGATTGGCGACGAAAAACGGCACGACAGGCATCAAACGGATGAGAAAGAGCATCTCCCACTGATTGCGGTCTATCCCGCCCTTGAGCCTTTGAATCAACCCCGAGCTCGCGTCCATCCTTGCCGCAAGGCGTTCCCCGAAACCGCGCCGCGCCGCCAGAAAGATCAGCACCGCGCCGATGGTCGCGCCCGTCATGTTGAACAGCACACCCGGAAAGACGCCGAACAGGAACCCGCCGGTCAGCGTTGCCAACGTCGCACCGGGCAAGGAAAACGTCACAAGGCCGATATAGAACCCGATCAGGGCAAGCGCCGTAAGAAGATAGTTCTCGTCGCGAAAGGCGAGAAGCGCCGAACGGTTTTGCTGGAGCACTTCGAAGGTCAGGACATCGCGCAGTAAAAAGGCCCCCGCGACGGCGACAAAAGCGATTCCCGCGAGGGGCAACCATTTGGGGAAATATGCAGGCATCTGGGCGCTCTCATTGGCTTCAACCCCTAGATGGCCTATCCAGAGGAAAGGTGGTAGCCCTGTCACGAGGGATTGACCCGATGTTTCAGCGCGAGTTTTCCGAGTTTTTCTAAAAACCACGGTTCGGACACGTTGACATGGATCGAGGCCCCCTCTATGGCAGGGCTTCGAAAAGTTCATTGGCCTCGAATCCCGCATAATGCGGTTCGGCCCGCAGTTATTCGGAGAGAACGCGATGAAGCGCACGTTCCAACCCTCGAACCGAGTTCGCAAGAACCGTCACGGCTTCCGTGCTCGTATGGCTACCAAAAATGGCCGTAAGATCCTGAACGCTCGTCGCGCACGCGGCCGCAAGGTTCTGAGCGCCTAAGCGCTCCGCGCGGTCGGATGACCTCGCTGGAAACGGAAAAAGTCGAAACCGCCGAGGCTTTACCTCAGGCGGTTTTTGCTCTTCCTCCGGTCATAAAAAAACGGGCTGATTTCGTGCGGGCTTCGAACGCCCGCAAGCAAGGCACACCTGCGTTCTTGCTCCAAGCGCGATTCCGTGAGGACAGCGCCCCGTTTCGCGTCGGCTTCACCTGCTCGAAAAAGGTCGGCAATGCTGTGGCGCGCAACCGCGCAAAGCGCCGTCTGCGGGAAATCGCGCGGCTTGTTCTCAGTGACGCGGGAAAAGCGGGATGGGACTATGTCCTCGTCGGGCGCAAAGACGCGACCGCCACACGCGATTTCGTCCTGCTTCAGAAAGACCTCCGCTTTGCGCTCCGCAAGGTGCATGAATGAGCCCGCTTGCGCATCTCCTCGCGCTCCCCGTGCGGGCCTATCGGCTTTTGTTTTCGCCTTGGGTGGGACATGGCTGCCGTTTTCAGCCGACTTGCTCGGCCTATTCTCTCGAAGCGCTTGAAAAGCACGGCGCGTTCAAAGGCACCTATCTCACCCTAAGACGCATCGGTCGGTGCCATCCGCTCGGCGGCTCGGGGTATGATCCTGTTCCGGACAAGACCCGCCGACATTGACCCCGAACCATGGCCGCGGCCAAAAGGTTTCTTGCTGCAAACCCTCATGAGGACTAAAGCACGCTCATGCTTGACGATTGCGACGATATCCACCCGCTCTTTCACGGCGCGCCCAAGACCACCGAGTTCAAAAAGCTTCGCAAACGCATTGTTCAAAACGTGCGCGAAGCGATCGAGCAATACGGGATGGTCGAGCGCGATGCCCGTTGGCTTGTTTGCCTTTCGGGCGGAAAAGACAGCTATACGATGCTCGCGATCCTGTACGAGCTCAAATGGCGCGGGCTTCTGCCTGTGGAGCTGCTTGCCTGCAATCTCGATCAGGGGCAACCGGGCTTTCCTGCAACCGTGCTTCCTGAATTCCTTGAAAAGATGGGTGTTCCGCATCGGATCGAATACGAAGACACCTATTCCATCGTTAAGGACAAAGTCCCCGAAGGTCGCACCTATTGCGCCCTGTGTTCGCGTCTGCGCCGCGGCAATCTCTATCGCATCGCGCGCGAGGAGGGCTGTTCTGCCGTGGTGCTCGGCCATCACCGCGACGATATTCTCGAAACATTCTTTATGAACCTGTTCCATGGTGGGCGTCTTGCGACGATGCCGCCCAAACTGGTCAACGAAGAAGGCGATCTCTTTGTCTATCGCCCGCTTGCGCATGTGGCCGAAGAGGACTGTGAGAAGTTCGCCAAATCAATGAATTACCCGATTATTCCTTGTGATCTTTGCGGCTCGCAAGACGGGCTTCAGCGGCAACAGGTCAAAGGCATTCTGGACGGTTGGGAAAAGAACCGCCCCGGTCGCCGTCAGGTGATGTTCCGCGCCTTGATGAACGCGCGTCCCTCGCATCTTTTGGACCCCAACCTGTTCGATTTCAAAGGGCTCGAGCTGAGCCCCAAAGATCGTGACAATTCGAGCGATATTCCCGACCTGCGTTAACGCCTATGTCAGCCTGATGTTCCTACTTTGTCCCTGTCACTTTTGGTTGGGGCTATGGGAAATCGGATTATGCAAAGCACTCGGAACCGCCTTTTGGAAGGTATGCGTCGGCTCAATACGCCGCGAAACAAACGGCTTGCGCTCCTTGCGAGCATGCCTGCCGGAATCGGTGTAGCCTTTGCCTTGGGCGGAGCAACCGGCGCAACGGCGACAGCCGTCGCATTTCCCGCCGCGCTCGCTTTGGGGCCACTGAGCAAAAAGACCGAAGAGCCAAGCAAAG
Organism: Marivivens sp. LCG002; assembly: GCF_030264275.1. NCBI lineage: Bacteria > Pseudomonadati > Pseudomonadota > Alphaproteobacteria > Rhodobacterales > Paracoccaceae > Marivivens > Marivivens sp. LCG002. The sequence goes on from NZ_CP127165.1 coordinate 2,508,500, forward strand.
ACTGGCTCACGGGTTTGATGCTGCGCGATTGTGCGATCAGACGGCTTGACGAAACGCTCGCCACCTCTGCCCGCAAAGGGTTTGCGACGGGCGCAATTGTTTTTGAAATCGACCGCTTTCGCGTGATCGAGGAAAAGCACTCGCGGCCCTCGGTCGAGTTGATGTTGCGCATCGTGGCCGAGCGTATCTGTGCAACCGTGCGGGAAACCGACGCCGCGGTCCGGCTTGATGGCGCGGTCTTCGGGGTTCTGCTCTCGCCCATTCGACGGTTGAACCTCGAAGCCGCGATCCAGCTTTCCTCGCGAATCCAACAAGCGATCGCTGCTCCGATTCCGATCGATGGGGCGAATGTCTATCTGACGGCCTCGGCCGGATTCTGTCTTGCGTCGCGCCTCCCCGCACCTTCGGGGGAAAAGATCCTTCAAGCCGCCACAACCGCTTTGATCGAGGCCCAGCGTCACGGCCCGGGCGCGATCCGAAGCTATTCCGAGGCAATGCAGACGCGGATCACCAGTCGCAGCGATCTGATTGCACAGGTCAGCGGCGCCATGGAGCGCGGGGAAGTTCGAGCATTCTTCCAGCCGCAAGTCGGCACGAAATTCGGCGAACTCACAGGCCTTGAGGCGCTGGCACGTTGGAAACATCCTGAACGCGGGCTGATCCCGCCGATCGAATTTCTCCCCGCTCTGGAAGAAGCGGGACTCATGGACAAACTGGCAGAGGTCATGGTCCGCGACGCACTTGGTGCTCTTCACGAGTGGGACCGGAGCGGACTTTATGTGCCGCGCATCGGTGTGAACTTTTCCAACACGGAACTCAGGGACCCGGGCCTTGTAGACAAGATCAGGCAGGAGCTGGATCGCTTCACGCTGGAACCTTGCCGTCTTGCGGTCGAAGTTCTCGAAACCGTAGTCGCCGATCACGAGGACGATCTCGTGATCCAGAACCTGTCCAGACTTGCCGAACTCGGATGTCGTCTGGACCTTGATGACTTTGGGACGGGACACGCTTCGATCACGTCGATTCGCCGCTACAGTATCGAGCGGATCAAAATCGACAGAAGCTTCGTCACGCGCATCGATCAGGACGCCGAGCAACAAAAAATGGTAGCGGCGATCCTCACGATGGCCGAACGGCTCGGGCTTGAAACACTGGCAGAGGGTGTGGAGACCGCAGGCGAACATGAAATGCTCGGCGCGTTGGGCTGTGGCCATATCCAAGGCTTCGGTATCGCAAGACCCATGCCCAAGGAAGAGACCGAGACCTGGATCAGGTCACATCTGGCCGCGCATCGTCCGCGACTGAGGGCGACATAAGTTCACAACTGCGCCGACAATGGCGCCAAAGAGGCTTTTTTCACTGAAAACCGCTTGACCTTTGGAGCCTTGACCTATTGAACCGCCGTATCATTTCCAACGCGAAAACGGCGGTTCAGATGGACGATCAGAACAAGAACCTAATCTTCGCGACAGCGCTCAGCTTTGTCGTGATCCTTGTATGGTTCTGGCTATTCCCACCAGAAGACACGGCAAACACGGTTGATCCGGCTGTTGCCACAGAGCAAACCATTGTAGATGCGACTCCGGCTGTCGAAACGGCTGCGACCACGGCAACCGATGGCGAAGCCACCGTCTCCGAAGCACCCCGCGTCCAGATCGAGACCGACAACCTTGCTGGTTCGATCTCGCTTCTCGGCGGTCGCATCGACGACATTTACCTGAGCAAATACACGCTCACCCTCGACGAGGACTCCGAGACCGTGCGTCTCTTGCGTCCCGTTGGCGAGAACGACGCCTATTACGCGGCCTTTGGTTGGGCTGCAGCCGAAGGTATCGCCGGCGATGCCGTCCCCGGCCCGGATACGCTCTGGTCGATCGAAGCGGGGGACAAGCTCACCCCGAGCACGCCCGTGACCCTTGTTTGGGAAAACGGCGCAGGCCAGACATTCCGTCAGACCTATTCGGTCGATGAAAACTTTATGTTTACGATCTCGCAGTCGGTCGAAAACGCATCGGGCGCGCAAATCGCGCTGCGTCCCTATGGTCTTTTGCGCCGCGTGACCGAACCCGACGGGCTCAAGAATTTCTTCGTTCTTCACGAAGGCCTTGTGCGCATGTCGGACGGTGTTCTTGAACAGACCAAGTATAAGAACATCCGCAAATACGACCTGAGCGAGCTTGACCAAACCCAGGCAGAACGCATCGAAGTCGCCGAAAAAGGCTGGATCGGTTACACCGACCACTATTGGATGACGACGATCATTCCCGCGCAGGATACGCCGTTCCGCTCGGTCTCGAAGTATTTCGAAAGCCGCGACCTCTACCAAGCCGAGGCTGTCCAGCCGGTCCACACGATTTCTGCAGGATCGTCTACATCGGTCGATACCCGTCTCTTTGTCGGGGCAAAGGAGTGGGAGACCATCCGCGAGTACCAGAACAATGACGATGTCGACGGGTTTATCGACTCGATCGATTGGGGCTGGTTCTTCTTCCTGACAAAGCCGATTTTCTGGCTGCTTCACACGCTCAATGCGGGTATCGGCAACATGGGTTGGTCCATCGTGGCGCTGACCATCATCCTCAAGGCATTGGTTCTACCGCTGGCTTACAAGTCCTATGTGTCTATGGCCCGCATGAAAGAGCTTCAGCCCGAGATGGAAAAGCTCAAAGAGCGTGTCGGCGATGATCGCGCCGCTCTCCAGCAAGGGATGATGAAGCTCTACAAGGACAACAAAGTGAACCCCGCTTCGGGTTGCCTTCCGATCCTGATCCAGATCCCGATCTTCTTCTCGCTCTACAAAGTGATTTTCGTCACAATCGAACTTCGCCATGCAGAGTGGCTTGGTTGGATTCGCGACCTCTCGGCACCCGATCCGTCGTCTATCCTCAACCTCTTCGGGCTGTTCAACTGGGCGACCCCCGAACCGGGAAGCATCTTCTTTATCTTCTCGCTCGGCATTCTCCCGATCCTCCTCGGCATTTCGATGTGGCTCCAGCAAAAGCTGAATCCCGCGCCCACCGATCCTGCTCAAAAGATGATCTTTGCGTGGATGCCTTGGGTCTTCATGTTCATGCTCGGATCGTTTGCCAGTGGTCTTGTGCTCTACTGGATCACCAACAACACGATCACCTTCCTGCAGCAGTATACGATCATGCGCAGCCACGGCCACAAGCCGGATGTCTTCGGAAACATCCTCGCGACCTTCCGGCGCAAACCGGCCGAAGCGAAAAAGTAAAACAGATCACCGCCCCGATTTCGGGGCGGTTTTCCTATGGGCGAGCGCTTTGCGCATCTGATATACAGGTCACATGCAGTTACATTTTCCAGAAGTCGAAACTCCCGATGATGCAAGCCTTGAAACGGGGCGGCTTCTCTTTGCGGGTCCCGTAGAGTTCCTCAAGGGTGTGGTCGCCATGAACGGCATGCCCCCCGCGGACCGGATCGAAGTTTGCTTTGCGGGGCGCTCGAACGTGGGCAAATCAAGCCTGATCAATGCGCTGACGGGCCGCAAGAATCTCGCCCGTGCGTCCAACACGCCGGGACGCACGCAAGAGATCAACTTTTTCACCGTGGGGGATGAGCACTATCTCGTCGACCTTCCGGGATACGGCTTTGCCAACGCGCCTGTCGCAGTGGTGGAAAAATGGCAACGCCTTTTGAAACAATATCTTTCGGGGCGCCCGACCCTTCGGCGTGTTTTCGTTCTCATCGACTCGCGCCACGGAGCCAAAGCCGTGGACGAAGAAATCATGACGCTGCTCGACAAATCGGCTGTGACCTTTCAGGTGGTCATGACCAAGATGGACAAGGTCAAAGCCTCGGAGCGCGAAGAATCGCTTGCGCGCACGCGCGAGGCCCTTCGTCGGCACCCCGCTGCATTCCCCGAAATCATCATCACCTCTTCCGAAAAGGGGGATGGCGTCTCGACGCTTCGGGCCATCATCGCAAACATCGACTAAAGCCTATTTGGAAAGGCAGGACCGTGAGGAAGCAGAATATGAACCGTGACTGGATCGCCACCGCCCGCACATTGTCGGAGGCTCTTCCCTATCTCCAGCGCTATTCCGGCGCGATCGTGGTGATCAAGTTCGGCGGCAACGCGATGGGTGACGACGAGGCCATGGCCGACTTTGCCCGCGACGTCGTTCTGATGCGTCAGGTCGGTCTTAACCCCGTGGTCGTTCACGGCGGCGGCCCTATGATCAACGACCTTCTCGGTCGTCTGGGCATCAAGTCCGAGTTCGTGCGCGGCAAGCGCGTGACCGATAAGGCCACCGTCGAAGTCGTCGAAATGGTGCTGACGGGTCTCGTCAACAAACGCATCGTTCAGGCGATTATGGACGAAGGCGGCCGTGCGGTCGGTCTTTCGGGCAAGGATGACGACCTGATGGTCTGTGAGGCGGATGATCCCGAACTGGGCTTTGTCGGTAAACCTGTCGAGATGAATGTTCAGGTTTTGCACGATCTCTTTAATGCAGGCATCATTCCGGTCATCGCGCCCGTTGCAACGGGGATGCAGCCGAACGAGACCTTCAACGTCAACGGCGACACGGCCGCAGGCGCCATTGCCGGCGCGCTCAAGGCCGACCGTCTGCTTCTTTTGACCGATGTTCCGGGCGTCAAAGACGAAACCGGAGAAGTCGTGACCCAGCTTTCGCCCGATCAGGTCCGCGATATGATCGAACGCGGCGTCATCGCCGGCGGTATGATCCCCAAAACAGAAACCGCGCTTGCGGCAATCGAAGAAGGCGTTCGGGCGGTTGTGATCCTTGATGGACGCCTTCCGAATGCAAGCCTTCTCGAACTCTTCACCGAGCATGGCGCAGGGTCGATCATTCGCTCGACCGAGAGCCGTGTAAAGCCGCGTCGGGGATGACAATGCAGCGCGCCGAAATCGAAGCCCTTGCAAATGCAGAAGGTTTGACGATTTCGGGCGTTGTCCAAGCAACCGTTGAAAAGCCGCTCCCGAACGGGGCGGCTTCTTTGATTCTCCTGTCGCCTCTGGAACCTTTGTTTTGGGCACATGTTCAAAAATCGGCCGAGGCACGTGACGGCACACCCGATCCGCTCGACCGGTGGTCGTTACGGGTCATATCCGAAATGGCGCTACGGCTGGATGGAGAGCCCTTCTTTCCGTTTGGCGGCCCGCCCTATCACCCGTTTTACACATGGGCGATCGACGGCGGCGAGGTTCATGTGTCACCCGTTGCGCTTTTGACATCGCAACGCGCAGGACTTTTCACTTCATTTCGGGGCGCAATCGCGCTTTCGGAGCGGATCGCCTCCGAATATGTCCCCTCGCCCTGCGCGGGCTGTGCGCAGCCCTGCACTACGTCCTGTCCCGTGGGAGCAATGGGGCCGAACGGTTATGACGTGCCTAAATGCCACGCCTTCCTTGACAGTTCCGAAGGTCGGGACTGTCTCTCCAACGGCTGCCGTGCGCGCCGTGCGTGCCCCGCCGGAACAAACCGACTCTCCGAACAATCCGCGCATCACATGAGTTATTTTCACAGATGACACTCCGCCTGATCCTGACGCGTCACGCAAAGTCCGACTGGGGCAACCCCGCGCTTGACGACAAAGACCGAAGCCTGAACGGGCGGGGCAAGGCCGATGCACCCAAGATCGGCGCATGGATCAAGTCGATGGGATACGAGCCGCAAGAGGTGCTCTGTTCGTCGGCCACCCGAACGCAAGAAACACTTCGTGGATTGGGCTATGATCACGCGCCCGCAATCAAGGTTCTCGACGCGCTTTATCTTGCCGAACCAGAGGACATCCTCGCCCTTCTCGGCACCGTCCAATCGGCAACCGTGCAGGTGATCGCCCATAACCCCGGAATCGGGGTCTTGGCGAATGCGCTTTTGGAGGATGAACCGGATCACCCCGACTTTTACCGTTATCCGACGGGCGCCACTGCGATCATCGACTTCGACCAAGCCGACTGGAGCGGAATTAAAGCGGGCACCCTTGTGGATTTCAGAGTGCCCCGCGATTTGTGACCCTTAACGGACCAGCATCGGTCCAAGCGGTTTGCCTGCACAGATGTGAACGTGCAAATGCGGCACTTCCTGATGCCCATGATCGCGCGTGTTTGCGATGGCGCGGAAACCGTCCTCTACCCCGACGATCTTGCAGACTTCGGCAATGGCTTTCATAAAGCCGACCTGCTCATCGGCACTTGCCTCCATCGCGAAGTGGTCAAGGCTCATATACGGGCCCTTGGGGATCACAAGAACATGGATCGGCGCTTGGGGCGCAATGTCTTCGAAAGCAAGAGCGTGCTCGTTCTCGTAAACGGTCTTGTTCGGGATTTCACCGCGCAGGATTTTCGCGAAAACGTTCTGATCGTCGTAAGCAAAAGACATAAGAGGCCTCAGTCATAAAAAAGATAAGGGGTTTCAGCGATTTGTCGCGCCAAGTCTTTGCTGATGTCCAGGAACTCTTCAAGCACTTCTGCATTTTCCTCGACCGTTGCCCGTTCACGAAGTTTGAGGTGATCGGGGAAATTCGCGTCTCTGATGCGGTCGCTTTCGAATAGGACGTCATTGAGAACGGTCGGCAACAAAAGCGCCATCGCCTCTGCCGAGGTCTGTTCCCCCGCAAGTCCGACACGTTTGGCATGCCCTTCCAGATATTCGTTGCTGAACTCGCAATCGATCTCCAAGAGCTGGGTCTTGGACCGATCCGAGAAAAAGTCCTGCATCAGATCGAGGCTTGCCGTATCGAGACAGATGATCAGGCGATCCGTCTCGTGGTAGTCGAACAGCATACGCATCAACGCTCGGCGGTGACGATGCCGCTTTTCCAGCGTCTTTTCGATGCCGCCAAGATCGGGGAGCGGCGTGCTCTCTTCGTTGAAGAGGAAATCGAGCGCGGGAATATCAGTGAAATGCTTGATCGAACCGATAAGACGCTTTGCGACATGCCATTTTTTACAGGCAACGATCAAAAGCTCTCTTTCGCGGCCCAATGACGTCTCCACCTCCCAGAAGCGCGGTGTGAAGCGACGTCCGACCCGTCCACGCCCCGTCAGGAATTTGAAGAGGCTCCGCCCCTCGTTCGAGATTTTGAAATCCTCACGACCCGATGCATAAAGGCGACCAAGACGCCGTTTGAGCTCTTTTGCTTCAGGGCTGATTTTGCGGGCAAAGAGACAGTCCTGCGACAAGAGCAAGTCATAGTGATCGTTATAGAACGTCACAGGCATGCCGTAATCGGTAAACATCAGGAACGTAAGTGTGCGCGTCTCGATCTCTTTGTCGGGGACGAGATGGCGAACGAGTGTCTGAAAGAACGTTTCGTCCGGAATCCAACTGGTTGCAAAGAAGCGCATGACGTCTTTGCGCTTGCGGGTGAAATCGAGAATCCATTCGATGGTACGGCGACGAAGACACCACCACTGGCTCCCGATCTGGACCTGAATGTCGGTGGGAATGCTGCGCGAGAGGCCAAGCTTTTGCTGCGCGGCAAGCGACCAATAGAAACGGCGCTTTTGGGTGCGTTCGTTGAAGAAATGCCGATAGATCAGGCGTTCCTCTTTGATCCCCGTTTTGATCCAGTCGCTTTCGAAGAAATCGAAGCTCTCGATGTAGTCGACATCGTGGGTATCGAGAAAGCGTTTGGCGTATTTGGCCGATTTGATTGCCATGCAGTCGCCCGACACCATGTAGAAATGGGTCGCTCGTGGGAAAGCCTCGACCGCGGCTTCGACCGCATAGAGCGTCGCCTGCACAAGGCTCCACGCCCCCCATCCACATTTGATTCGCTTTTTGGCAAAGGCGACGTTCGGATTGTCGGCCAAAGCCGATTTTATCTTGTCGAAATGGGCTCTGGGCGCTCGTGCGTCGAAGTGGATAGAGATAAAGTCACCCACAGCCGTAAGCTGCTGCGCCTGAAAAATGATCGCATCAGGATCCTTGTGACAGAGAAGAATGAATGCGATTTTTGCCATAATAGAAACAATAAGGGGTTTTCAGGCTCTTAGTTTATGCTTGATACCCTGAACAGCCGTTGAATAAACAGGCAAAGTTTGGTTTTTATACGAAAATATCAATCGCAGAGTGCAGGATTCAACCTGACCATTGCAAAGTTGGAGGCGGTTTAATGGGTTTTCCCGGTACTTGGATGACGGAAAGCGAGAGCGTGGTCTACCGCGTCGTGCCGAAATGTGCGTGCTCGACGATCGGTCAGATCATGTTTTATTCAGATCACGGCAAATTTTTCGACGGGGATATCCACGACGCCCAAGGCGGCATGCATAAATGGTCGATCGAAGCGAGCCAGCCCAAGATCACCGAGAATGTGCAAAAGCACACCTCCTATGCCTTTACCTGCGTGCGCAATCCCTATACCCGAATCCTGTCTTCCTTCTTTGACAAGATTTGCGGCATTCAACGCAACGGCAAACGCTATCGCGGCAACCTCGTTCCTTTGCTGATCCAGAAATACGGCATCGAAGTCGGAGATCCGAAAAACGGGTTCGAGTTCGACCAGATCAAATCCTTCCGCCGGTTTTTGCTCTTTGCGCGTGACACCATCAAATACCGCCGCCCCATGGACCCTGATATCCATTGGTCTGCGATGAGCGGGCACATCTCGACGTTCATCTGTAACGGCGGGAGATACGACAACATTTTCTGGACAGAGAAATTCAACGAAGGCATGCAATCAGTGCTCGATAATATCGACACACCGAAGTTCGTGGACCTCAAGCAAATCCCGCGCTTCAACGAGAGCGAAGGCCACGGCCCGAAACGGCTCCACCCTGTCGAAGACTACTTCGACGATCTCTCGATGCATCTGGTCTATGAAATCTACAAAAAGGATTTCTTGCTGTTCAAATACGACTTCGAGAATCCGGCAAACAAAATGCCGATCGGCGAGATCGACCTCGCCGAAGTGCACGCCAAACTCGGGAACTAATGAAAAAGCCGGCGAGATGCCGGCTTTTCTTTATACAAGGTTCTGGTCGGCGAGGAGCGCTTTGAGATCGCTCTGGGCGCGCGGTCCCATATGGCGGATCACTTCGCCCGCCACAGTGCACCCGATGCGGCCACAGGTCTCCAGATCACGGCCAAGCGCCAGTCCATAGAGGAAACCCGCCGCAAAGCCGTCTCCCGCGCCTGTCGCATCCACGGGGACGATCTTTTCCACGGGCACATCGGCGCGCTCGGTGCCGGCGATAATCGTCACCCCGTCGCCCGAGCGGGTGCAGGCGACGAGCGGACAGATCGCAGCGGTCTTGGCCAGTGCAGCCTCAAGATCATCGGTTTCCCAAAGCGACTTGATCTCGTCTTCGTTGCCGATCACGTAGTCAAGCTCGTTCTCGATGAGACGCAAAAAGTCGGCGCGATGGCGTTCCACGCAGAAGGGATCGGAAATCGCGATCCCCGCTTTGCCGCCCGCATCACGGCAGGCCCGCGCCATCGAAATGAACGCCTCTTTGCCCTTGTCTTTGTCAAAAAGATACCCTTCGAGGAACACGATCTCCGCCTCGCGTGCAACGTCGAGATCAACGTCGTCGGGGCCCAGCTCTGCGGAAATGCCCAGATAGGTGTTCATCGAACGCTCGCCATCGGGAGAGACGAAAATCATTGACCGCGAGGTCGGAAGCTCACCCCCTGCAACGGGCGGATTGACAAAGCGTGTGCCGTCTTGCTCCATCGCTTCGGCGTAAAAACGGCCCAAGGCGTCATCGTGCACGCGGCCGACAAACCCCGTGCGCAGCCCCAGTTTACCGATCCCCGCAAGCGTATTCGCAACCGATCCGCCCGCAGCCTGTGTGCGGCCCTCCATTGCGCCATAGAGGATCTCGGCACGGTCCCGCTCGACAAGCTGCATGATGCCTTTCTCGATGCCCATCAGCTCGAGAAAGCTGTCATCGGCCTTGGTCAGCACGTCCACGATGGCATTGCCGATCCCGACAACCTGAAAGTTTTTCATAGGTTCTTATCCTCGAAGTCGCAAAGGTCGCGGATCAAACAAGCCGCGCATTTGGGTTTACGGGCCACGCATGTATAGCGACCATGAAGGATTAGCCAGTGGTGTGCGTGAAGTTGAAAATCGGCGGGGATGTGGTCTTCGATTGCGCGTTCGACGGCATCCACATCTTTGCCGGGGGCAATGCCCGTGCGGTTACCGACGCGGAAGATATGGGTATCCACCGCCTGCGCCGGCTGTTTCCACCACATGTTCAGGACCACATTCGCAGTCTTGCGCCCCACACCGGGAAGAGATTGGAGCGCGGCGCGCGAACAGGGCACTTCGCCGCCGTATTGATCGACGAGGATCTGGCTCATCTTGATGACGTTCTTGGCCTTTTGCCGAAAAAGACCGATCGTCTTGATATGTTCGGTCAGCCCCTCTTCGCCAAGTGCGAGCATCTTCTCGGGCGTATCTGCGATCTTGAAGAGCTCTTTGGTGGCTTTGTTCACCCCTGCATCGGTCGCCTGCGCCGACAGCGCAACCGCCACGACAAGCGTATAGGCATTGACATGATCAAGCTCGCCCTTGGGTTCGGCCTCGGCCGCGCGAAAACGCGTGAATATCTCGCGGATGGTGTGATAATCGAGTTGCTTTGCCATGGCACGGGTATGCCCAAGCGCTTGGCATGGAACAAGTGCGAATGCGCAAGAAGCGGGTCGCATCGCTTCGGGTAAAGGCATAGCGTTGCGCACATGGAACAGGAACAAGCATATCATTTCGGAGTGATTCAACGGGCGATCGAGATCATCGATCAGGCCCCGCGCCTCTCACTCGAAGAGCTCTCTGCGCGGCTCGGAATGAGCCCCTCGCATTTTCAGCGGGTCTTTTCGAAATGGGTCGGGGTGTCGCCCAAGAAATACCAAGAATACCTTGCAATCGATCACGCAAAGGCCCTGCTCCGCCAAAGGTATTCCACCCTCAGAACCACGGACGAGGCGGGCCTGACGAGCCAAGGCAGGCTGCACGATCTGTTCCTGAGATGGGAAGCGATGAGCCCCGGGACCTTTGCCCAAGAGGGAGCAGGACTTGTGATCCATTACGGTTGGTTTCCAAGCCCCTTTGGACCTGCGCTTGTCATGGGGACCGACAAGGGCATTTGCGGAATGGCATTCTCGGCGGAAATGGGCCCCGAGGGCGCGATGCAGGATCTCACCCGCCGCTGGCCCAAAGCCACCTTTTCGGAACGCCCTGACGCTCTTGCAGCCTGGGTGACGCAGGCTTTCGGTGGGTCCCTCACCACTGTCAAAACGCCGCTCGTCCTTGTCGGCGCTCCCTTCCAGATCAAAGTCTGGGAAGCGCTTCTCAATATCCCGTCGGGCCATGTGACGACCTATTCCGATGTCGCCACCGCCATCGGAAGCCCGAACGCCGTAAGAGCTGTCGGCACCGCAATCGGGCGCAATCCGATCAGCTGGCTGATTCCCTGCCATCGTGCGTTACGCAAATCGGGCGAGCTTGGGGGGTATCACTGGGGCTTGGGGGTGAAGCGCGCGCTTCTCGCCTATGAAGCGGCTCAAACGGATTTCTAACGAACGGCGGAACTCTGCCGCTCTTGGGCTGTTATTGGATAGCAAAGCAAATTGCGCTTTAACCGAAGAGCAAATCGCGCATAGTGCGCTCAAAACCCAGATTGGAATGACCAATGACATTGACCAAAACAACGCTTCTCGGCGCAGTCGCTGCGCTGGCTTTCACCACCGCCTGCACCAGCAGCCTGCAAGATCCGAGCAATCCGAACCGTAACGCACAGCAAAGCGCGATTGTAGGCGCAGGTCTCGGCGCTTTGGCGGGCTTGGCCATCGGTGACGACGCAAACTCTCGCCGCGACGGCGCTCTGATCGGGGCGATTGTCGGCGGCACGAGCGGCGCAATCTATGGCTCGATCCTCGACAAGCAGGAAGCCGAGCTTCGCCAGAGCCTCGGCTCGAACGTCGGTATCGTCAACACCGGCAACCAGCTTATCGTGTCGATGCCGCAAGATATCCTCTTTGCGACCGACAGTGCGACCCTCACGGGCGGTCTTCAGGCCGATCTCTTCACGCTCGCCAGCAGCTTGAACAGCTATCCCAACACCCGCGTTTCGGTCATCGGTCACACCGACAACACCGGCAGCGCGGCTTATAACCAGCAGCTCTCGCAGCGCCGTGCGCAAGCTGTGACCTCGGTCCTGATCAACGCTGGCGTATCGCCCGCGCGTATCACCTCGGTCGGACGCGGCGAGGATGCACCGATCGCGGACAACCTGACAGACGCAGGACGCGCCAAGAACCGCCGCGTCGAAATCGTCATCACGCCGACGCAGTAAGTCGACACGCATCAACCGATCAGGGGTCGCCTTCGGGCGGCCCTTTTCTTTTTGCGGCTCTGGTCATACATTTTGACCAATTGAAGGAGCCTGTCATGCCGTTTGAAAAGATCAATCAAAAGAAGCTTTCTCAGGAAGTCGTCAGGCAAATCGAAAGCCTGATCCTTCGCGGCATTCTCAGACCGGGAGAGCGGCTCCCTGCGGAACGCGAGCTGAGCGAACGGCTGGGCGTGTCCCGCCCCTCTCTGCGCGAGGCTCTTGCCGATCTTCAGGAACGTGGCTTGCTGATCAGCAAAGTGGGCGCCGGAGTCTTCGTTGCCGATGTTCTGGGTTCCGCTTTTTCCGAGGCTCTCATCACCCTCTTTTCCCAGCATGACGAGGCGGTGTTCGATTACATCTCGTTCCGCCGCGATATGGAGGGACTCGCGGCCGAACGCGCCGCAAAGATCGGCACGGATACAGACCTCAAGGTGATCGACACCATTTTCCACAAGATGGTTGACGCACATCCCAAGCGGAACGCAACCGACGAAGCCCGCCTCGACGCGGATTTCCACCTTGCTATTATCGAAGCCAGTCACAACGTCATCATGCTCCACATGATGCGTTCAATGTATCAACTGCTGCGCGAGGGCGTGTTTTATAACCGCCAAGTCATGTTCAAACAGCGCACGACGCGCAGCGAACTTCTCGATCAACACAAGGCAATCAACGACGCGCTTCAGGCCCGCGACCCGATCGCCGCGCGCGAGGCTGTGTCCAATCATCTGGATTATGTGCAAAAGGCGCTCGAGGATGCCCGTAAGGCGGAACGGAACGAAGCAATCGCTCAAAAGCGCTTTGATCACGAGCAGCGCAAATGAAAAGGCCCGCTCGATGAGCGGGCCGAATTCCTGACTTTCGACGCTAGGCTTAGTGAAGCTTTGCCTCGATGGTGCCGATAGCATCGTCAATGAGCTTGTTGGCATCAGTTGCAGTCATTTGCTCTGCAATGATGTCCTGAGCGGCAGCAACTGCGACAGTGATTGCACGATCGCGCACTTCTTTGATTGCAGCGTTTTGGGCACTGACAATCTGCTCTTCAGCAGAAGCGAGACGACGGGCAACCGAAGTTGCGATGTCCTGCTTGGCCTTTTCGGCGGCAGCGTTCGCTTCCTCTTTGGCGCTGGCAACGATACGAGCAGCCTGCTCCTGAACTTCCTTTTGCTTGCGCTCGTAAGATGCAAGGAGGCTCTGAGCTTCTTCACGAAGCGCTTTGGCGTCGCTGAGCTCTTGCTTGATGCCTTCAGCGCGCTTGTCGAGCATCTTTGCAACGGTGCCCGGAACCTTGAGGTAAATGAGCACACCGACAAATACGATGAACGCAAGCGTCACGATGAAGTTGGTGTTACCGAGCGAGAAGAACGGACCGGACGCCGCGAAAGCAGGCGACGCAGCCAGTGCGAGAGCAGCGGTCATGAGCTTTTTCATGTCGTTACCCCTTCATACGCGCGGTGACAGCGGCGGTGACGGTCTTGGCATCGGCCTTGCCGCCAAATGCAGCCACGATCTCTTTCGTGGTGTCTTTGGCAACTTCGGTAACGCTCTTGATCGCACCTTCGCGGATTTCGTTGATCGCAGCGGTGCTCTCGGCGAGCTTGGCAGCGATTTTCTCGTCAGCCTTGGCAAGCTCGGCGTCGAGCTCGGACTGGATCTCGGCCTTGGCGGCGTCAACGATCCGGCTGGCTTCTGCGCGTGCGTCTGCAAGTGCCTTTTCATAGGCAGCTTCGGCCTCGTGGGCCTTTTGCTTCAGCTCTTCGGCAGCAGCGATATCATTAGTGATCGTCCCTGCACGTTCTGCAAGCACCGAGCCGATACGCGGCAGGGCGATGCGCGACAGGACGAAGTAGATCACGACGAGCGTGACTACGAGCCAGAAAATCTGGTTGGAAAAGGTCGATGGATCAAGTTGCGGCATTGCTGCGCCCGAGGCTTCTGCCCCGTGTGCAACGGCATCCGCGCCGTGTTCGACCACTGTGGTTTCGTTCGCCATCTCGTCTCTCCGTCGGACCCTTGGGTAGTCATCGGGGGCGCGGATTATTCCGCGCGCCCCGACCGTAAGGATGCGTCAGTGATTAGACTGCGAACATCAGCAGAAGCGCTACGAGGAACGAGAAGATCCCGAGAGCTTCAGCAAAAGCGAGGCCGATGAAGAGAGTTGCGGTCTGAGAAGCAGCAGCCGACGGGTTACGCAGAGCGCCTGCGAGGTAGTTGGCAGCAACGTTACCTACACCGATAGCTGCGAGGCCCGAACCGATTGCGCCGAGGCCAGCACCGATGAATTGACCGAGTTGTGCGATATCGCCTTCCATGATTTTCTCCTTACGATGGAATTGCGGTGAAAAAGTATTCAGACCTTAGTGTGCAGGGTGCAGAGCATCTTTCAGATAGATGCAGGTCAGAATGGTGAAAACGTAAGCCTGGATAGCGGCCACGAGAACTTCGAGCCCGTAGACTGCCGAGATAGCCAGCACCGAGATGGGCGACACAGCGGCAATAGCAGCAAAGCCGGCAAACACTTTGATCATCGCGTGACCTGCGGTGATGTTACCTGCAAGACGGATGGAGTGGCTGACGGGACGGACGAAATACGAGATGACTTCGATGATCGCGATGATCGGGCGAAGCGCAAGCGGAGCGTCGCTCAGCCAGAACATACCGAGGAAACCGATACCGTTCTTCACAAAGCCGATCAGGGTCACGACGATGAACACACCAAAGCCGAGAACGGCGGTGGTCGCGATGTGCGAGGTCGGCGAGAACGACATCGGCAACAGGCCGAGGAAGTTCGAGAAGAAGATGAAGAGGAAGATCGTCATGATGTAAGGGAAATACTTGACCCCGTCATGACCGGTTACGTCTTCGACCATCTTGTAGATGAAACCATAGAACAGCTCGCCCACAGACTGCGAACGGCTCGGGACGATGGCACGGCCACGCGAACCGACGACGAACAAAAGAACAATCGAAAGAGCTGCAAGCGCGAGCCAAAGGGTCGCGTTGGTAATGGTGTACCAGTGCACCGGACCTTCACCGAAAAGCGGCTTTACGATGAATTGGTCAAGTGGGTGGAATACCAGGCCGGTGCCTTCGCCATGTGCTTCGGTTGCCACGTCAGTCGTCCCCATGTTTACCGGCGTCATTTGCCAGCAGTTTCTTCTGTAGCTCCTGAGCCGAGCCGATCACGGTTCTGACACCTGCGGCAAAGCCCAAGAAAATGAATATCACCAGAAATATCGGCATGGTCCCAAATGCGTAGTCCAAACCGTATCCAATGACGAAACCGATCAAAAGACCGGCTACCAACTCTGTAACCATCCGCCACGCGTGCTGCGCTTGGGAGTAGTCTTTCTTCATGTGGTTTTCGGTCGGGGCCGCCTGTTTAGCTCTTGCGAGACGCTCTTCGAACGCTTTCATGCGTTCCGTTTCGCTGAGTTTTTCAGGGTCGGACACTGCCGCTTTCCCTCCATGAAGGTTGGGGATTAGCTACGATCCGAAGGGCCATGAGTCAAGCAGCTGTTTCTCTCCTGATTTTCGGACCTAATACTATGAAATAAAACGCATTTAGTGGAAACTGCGATTCAACCGATCTGCGGCAAAACAGCCTTTCGGGGTTCGACAGGGTCCTATTCTCTTATTCAACCGATTGGTTGACGTTTCCGAAAAGGAAGGCTTAATCGGAACATGTCCTCGAAACTCGATACGGTCTTTGCCGCCCTTGCCGATCCGACCCGAAGAAGCATCCTCACGATGCTTCTGGAGGATGATATGGCCGTCACCGATGTGGCGGAACCGTTCGAGATGTCGCTTGCGGCAATCTCCAAGCACCTTGGGGTCCTCACCAGCGCAGGCCTGATCACGCAAGAAAAACGCGGTCGGGTTAAGTGGTGCAAACTGGAGCCCAACGCTCTCAAGGAAGCATCCGTATGGATGCAGGGTTTCGGGATGATGGAAGGGCTGGACCTTGATGCCTTCGAGCGGTTTCTGGACGCCGAGCTTTCGGTCGAAGAAGACTAGGCCCAGTCCTTGGCACTCTCCTTGAGAAACTTCAAAAGCGCCTGAACCTTCGGGGTGCGATGAAGATCGACATGCGTAACGAGCCAAAGCTCGCTGTGCCATTCGGGTCTTGGCCCCATAATCTCGACGAGTTCGGGCAGACGCGCGACTTCGCAGGATGGGCAGAAACCGATCCCTGCGCCCGCGCGCACGGCATCGAGCATCGTCGCTTCTTCGGCGGTTCTGAAGGTGAAACGATCGGGCGTGACACGCTCGGACAACCACCGCGCAAAGGGCGCGCGCGTTTCAAGGCTGTCCCGAAAGACGAAAGAATGCGCCTGCAGATCACTTTCGGTCTCGGGGATACCGTTTTGCTCGACATAGTCTTTGCTGGCCACCATGCTCATGGGAAGGATCATGAACGGTTGCACGACGTTGTCGGGCTGATCGGGCGCGGTGCCCGCCCGGATCGCGACATGTGCCTCGCCGTATTCAAGCCGGAAGAGCCGCTCGCCCGTCAAGAACCGGATCGTCACATTGGGATTGGCCCGCTGAAAAGCGCTCAGCACAGGTGTGATGAGCGGCGAGAGCGCGGAAAGCGATGTAACGACAAGCTCTCCCGTGACACTGTCGCCGCGTCCTTTGATACGGCCCACCAATTGATTGAACTGGTCTTCGGTCGCCTGAGCGATCTTGAGAAGGTCCTGACCTGCCTCTGTCGGGTTATACCCCCGCGCATGGCGCTGGAACAATTTGACCCCGAGCCGCGCTTCGAGCGCGTCGATATGGCGGATCACAGTCGCATGGTGCACCCCGAGGATTTCGGCGGCCCCGCTCACCGTGCCCAAACGGGCAACTTGATAGGCCGTGCGAACTTCGTCCCAATTCTCCATTGCGTGTCCCAGCGTGTTGGATCAAATGTGGCACCAAACTCCCTTTTTTCGAAGAAGAGAGCAAGGACCCCCGAGATGCACAAGGGGTTGACTCTTGCCCCCGACCCACTTAATTCGCGCACGATATCCGGAAGCATTGATCTTCCGGTCCTCGCCTATATGCGGGGATCGCCGTCCACCAGCGTGTTACGCCCGTGGGCGCGATTGTGTTTTGAGCGGTCGGTTCCTAGGTATCGGCTATAGGTGTTGGTCAAGGAGGGCCGAAGGCATGTTTGAAAATCTATCCGAACGCCTTTCTGGTGTATTCGACAAGCTCACCAAGCAAGGTGCGCTGAGCGAAGACGACGTCAAGACCGCCCTTCGTGAAGTGCGTGTCGCGCTGCTCGAGGCCGATGTCTCGCTCCCCGTCGCACGCGATTTCGTCAAAGCGGTTCAGGAAAAGTCCACAGGCCAAGCCGTCACCAAGTCGATCACGCCCGGCCAGCAAGTCGTCAAGATCGTGCATGACGAGCTTGTTGCGGTTCTGACAGGTGCCGAAGATCCGGGTGCGTTGAAGATCGACAACCCGCCTGCTCCGATTCTCATGGTCGGTCTTCAGGGTTCGGGTAAAACCACCACGACCGCCAAGCTCGCCAAGCGTCTGAAAGAGCGCGAAGGCAAGCGCGTTCTCATGGCTTCGCTCGACGTCAACCGTCCTGCCGCTATGGAACAGCTCCAGATCCTCGGCGCCCAGATCGGTGTCGACACGCTCCCCATCGTAAAAGGCGAAGACCCCGTCGCCATCGCAAAGCGCGCCAAGACCCAAGCAAGCCTTGGCGGCTATGACGTTTACATGCTCGACACTGCGGGTCGCCTTCACATCGACGAAGAGTTGATCAAACAGGCGGCCGACGTCCGCGACGTTGTCAACCCGCGCGAAACGCTCCTTGTCGTTGACGGTCTGACGGGTCAGGACGCGGTGAACGTGGCAACCGAATTCGACGCCAAGATCGGCGTTTCGGGCGTTGTCCTTACCCGTATGGACGGTGACGGGCGTGGCGGTGCTGCCCTTTCGATGCGGGCGATCACGGGCAAACCCATCCGTTTCGTCGGTCTGGGCGAAAAGATGGACGCGATCGAGACCTTCGAGCCCGAGCGCATCGCAAGCCGCATTCTCGGCATGGGCGACATCGTCGCTCTGGTCGAAAAGGCCCAAGCCACCATCGAGGCCGAACAGGCCGAGCGCATGATCAAGCGGTTCCAGAAGGGCCGCTTCAACATGAACGATCTCAAGATGCAGCTCGAGCAGATGCTCAAGATGGGCGGCATGGAGAGCCTCATGGGCATGATGCCCGGCATGGCGAAAATGTCCAAGCAAGTGCAGGACGCAGGCTTCAACGACCAGATGCTTCGCCGCCAGATCGCCCTTATCAATTCGATGACCAAGATCGAGCGCGCCAACCCCGACCTGATGCAGGCCAGCCGCAAGAAGCGTGTTGCCAAAGGCGCAGGCCTTGAAGTGTCGGAACTGAACAAGCTGCTCAAGCAGCAAAAGCAGATGGCCGACGTCATGAAGAAGATGGGTAAAATGGGCAAAGGCGGCGCGCTCAAACAAGCCGTGAAACAGATGTTCGGCAAAGGCGGCATGCCCGAGGGGATGCCCGACATGAGCGATCCCAAAGCCATGGAAGCCGCCGCCAAAGCGCTCGGCGGCCAATTCCCCGGCGGCAAGCTCCCCGGCCTTGGCGGTCTCGGTGGTTTGCCTGGTGGTCTTTCGGGTCTGATGGGAAAGAAAAAGTAACCGATGCTCACCTCTCTCGAAACCGAGCGCCTCATCCTGCGCAAGCCGAACGTTTCGGACGTTGATGCCGCCGTGGCATTCTTTACGTCCGAACGTGCCGCTGGTGTGGGTGGCCCCCTGACCAAGGGTCAGGCGTGGCGTGCGCTCGCAGGAGAGATCGGACACTGGGACATGCGCGGCTATGGCATGTGGACCGTCACCCGCAAAGGCGACGACACCGCCCTCGCGATGATCGGACCGTGGTTCCCGAACGATTGGCCCGAGACCGAGATCGGCTGGATGGTCTGGGACCCTAGCGTTGAAGGCACGGGCATTGCCACCGAAGCCGCACGCGCCGCCATCGACGATGCCTTCTCCCGTCTGGGCTGGGACACCGCCGTTTCCTATGTCGGCGTCGGCAACACCCGTTCGGCCCGCCTTGCCGAAAAACTCGGCGCGGTTCTGGACAAAGACGCAAAGCAACCCGAAGGCAAAGACGTTTGGGTCTATCGCCATCCGAAACCGGAGTATCTGAAATGAGCCGAGCTTGGGAATCCGCACCCGAAGGTCAAGCCGCCGTGGCGACCGACCGTATCCGTGGCTCGCTCCCGCGGATCGTTCTGGAGCGCGTGACGCTTCGTGCCCCGCGCATCACGGATTTCGAGGACTATGCCAAGATCGTCTGCACCGAGCGCGGTAAATACGTCGATGGCCCGATGAGCCGCGACCAAGCGTGGCTCGACTTCAACCAGCTTATTGCGGGCTGGGTCCTTCGCGGCGCAGGTCTTTGGACCGTGGAGCGTAACGAAGACCTCGAAACGCTCGGCTTCGTGATGTTGGACCATGAATTCGGCGATCCCGAACCCGAGGTCGGCTTTCTCTTTCTCGAAGAGTTCGAAGGTCAGGGCTATGCGTTCGAGGCCACACGTTCGGCCCGCAACAACGCCTTCAATGCCCTGAGCTGGCCCACTCTGGTTAGCTATATCCACCCCGAGAACACCCGCGCGATCCGTCTAGCTGAAAAGCTTGGTGCCGTGCTTGACGAAACTGCTGGTCACGATGGCTGTCTGGCCTATCGCTACCCGCGCGAACTCCCCAACGCCTGAGAGGACATGATGACTGACGCCGTTACCCGCGCCGCACAATTGCTCAAAGGCCACCGCGAGAGCATCGACCGACTGGACGCCATTTTGGTGTTCACTCTGGCCGAGCGTTTCAAGCACACCCAAGCCGTCGGCCGTCTCAAGGCCGAACACGAATTGCCGCCGTCCGATCCGATCCGCGAAGAAGCCCAGATCGCACGGCTCACCGATCTTGCAACCCAGGCCGACCTCGACCCTGAGTTTGCTAAGAAATTCCTGAATTTCATCATTCAGGAAGTCATCAAACACCACGAACAACACCAATCGTAAGGACAGGCCCAGCCCGTCCGCACCCTGCCATCCAAAGGAGAAACTCAAATGGCTATGAAAATCCGTCTCGCCCGTGGCGGCTCCAAAAAGCGCCCCTTCTACTCGATCGTTGCTGCTGACTCGCGCATGCCGCGCGATGGTCGCTTCATCGAGAAGCTCGGCACCTACAACCCGCTCATCGCAAAAGACAGCGAAGACCGCGTAAAGTTCGACGCAGAGCGCGTTCAGTTCTGGCTCGGCAAAGGCGCTCAGCCGACCGACCGCGTTGCACGCTTCCTCGAAGCTGCTGGTCTTGTTGCAAAAACCACCCGCAACAACCCCAACAAAGCCGTTCCGGGCAAAGCCGCTCAGGATCGCGCCGCTGCCAAGGCTGCAAAAGCTGCTGAAAGCGCTGAATAATATTGCGCCGGTTGTCCGGATGATTACCATCCGGACAACCACCCCCAAGCGAGGCTTTCACATGATCTGGCTGTTTCGCAAACTCCTCATTCCCATTGCCGCATTCGGATGCGGAATGTGGTATCAACACGGACTGGCCACACAGGCCTGCCTTGACGCCCAAGGCATCTGGTCCGCAGGCGTTTGCCAAGGAGCAAGACCATGACCGCAAACTCCCCCACGGATCGCGTTGTCGTAGGCGCGTTTGGCGGCGCGTTCGGCGTTCATGGCGAAACCCGTCTCAAATCATTCTGTGCCGATCCTCTGGCGATCGCGGACTATGCCCCGCTTTACACCGAAGATGGCCGCAGCTTTCCAACGATCGTTCTTACGGGTCAGACGGGCAATGCTCTTGTCGCACGCGTGCATGGTGTCGTCACAAAAGAAGACGCCGATGCGCTCAAGGGGCAAAACCTCTTTGCCGACCGTGACCGCCTTCCGTCGCTGCCTGATGACGAGTTCTATCATGCCGACCTGATCGGCCTTGAGGTCTTTGACGCGGGCGGGGCTCTTCTCGGCACCGTCAAAGCCGTGCAGAACCACGGCGCAACAGACCTGCTCGAGATTTACAAGGCGGGGTATAAATCCACTGTGCTCTTGCCCTTTACCCTGCAGATCGTGCCGACCGTGGACCTGACGGCGGGCCGCATCATCGCAGATCCGCCCGAGGGTCTTTTCCCTGATGCCTGATCGCGCGGAGATCGTTCTCCATATCGGTTTTCATGAAACCGGGCACAGCGCCGTTCAACGTTTTGTTTACAAGAACGCGGATAAATTCCCGCAATCGCGGTTCCTCTTTGCCGATGCGCTCGGAGATGTGCCGCGTTTCGCGCGCGACTATGCCAAGACCCGCAACCCCATCGCGCTCGGGGATTTGATCGAGACGCTGCAAGCCGCCCTACCCAATGACGGGAGCTTTATCCTCAGCGCCGAGGACCTTTCGGGCGCGGTTCCGGGAACGCCTCAGGTGCGGGACTACGCCGCGCTGCTGTCTCTTCTGCCGACCTATATCGAGCTGTTGACCGAGCTTTACCCAAGCGCCCATCTGCGCGTTCTGATGACCGAGCGCCAAGCCGAGGACTGGCTCTTTGCGGTCTATCGCAGCCTGCTTGTCCAATATCGGATCCGCCTGACCTTTGCCGAGTTCCAAGCCGCCCATTTCGACGCAAGCCAACACGCCGAGATTACGGGCGTTCTGGCCGATCTCATCCATCCTGTGCCGTTCGCACGAATCGAGTTCGACACGCTGAACGATCACCCCCTCGGGATTGGCGGTGGCCTGCTCGAAGCGCTTGGCTTCGACGTGGACGGCTGCGCGCCGGTGCCCCAAGAAGAGCCGCCCGCAATGGTCTGGCACGAATGCCTCCGTCTCAACCGAAGCACGCTCTCCAATCCCGAGGTGCGCAGCGCCAAAGAGGCGCTCGTCAAAGCCTAGTTCCCCTGCCCGCTCGTATGCCCTAAGAGGCTCTCATGACCGATACCGAGAACACACCCAAATCCTATGGCCGCAAGGCGATGAGCGTCTCGCTCAAGCCGCGCGAATTGATGACCGAAGACCCGCTCCTTGCCCGCGCTTGGACGGCCCAGATCATCACGCTCGTCCCCCAAGCCTTTCCCGGCATTCTGGGCGAAAGCCTCACGGGCAAGGCGCTTCGTGACGGGGTGTGGCAACTCAAGACCATCGACCTTCGGACCCATGGCGTCGGCAAGCACAAGAACGTGGACGACACGCCCGCAGGCGGCGGCGCGGGGATGGTGCTGCGGCCCGACGTGCTCGACAGCGCGATTCAGGAAGCGGGGCGGACGGCCCGCGGGAACATGCCCCTCATCTACCTCAGCCCGCGCGGCAAAAGGTTCGACCAAGCCATGGCGCGCGAATGGGCGGGCTATAACGGCGTCACGCTCCTATGTGGCCGTTTCGAAGGCGTGGATCAGCGGGTGCTCGACGCCTATCGCATCGAAGAGGTCTCGCTCGGGGATTTCGTGATGACAGGCGGCGAGATCGCGGCCATGGCCATGCTCGACGCGACCGTCCGTCTTCTTCCGGGTGTCTTGGGCAACGCCGAGAGCATCGAGGAAGAGAGCCATTCAAGCGGACTTCTCGAACACCCCCAATACACCCGCCCCGCAGACTGGCGCGGCCTTCCCATCCCCGAGGTCCTCATGTCGGGCCACCACGCCAACATCGAGAAATGGCGCAAGGAGCAGGCAGAGGCGATCACGAAGGAGCGACGGCCTGATATGTGGGAGAGGTATTGGGGGATTTAAGAATCCATCCGCAACTTTCCACGCTGCCGCGCTTCGCAGCGCCATAGCTTCTTGCGAACATCCGCGGGCTCAAATTTGCGATAGATGCCTCCAGAAAACTTCGGCCAATCGAGCGCCAAGCCCAACTTGACCATCTCCTCTGAAAGATCTCTTCCATCAGGAAGGTAGCACTTGGCAACAATTCGTTCGTATGTTCGATCTTCGGTAAGCACTGCCTTGATTTTCTGGCCCTTGCAAAGCTGCAGCAGCTTACTTTTTGCTAGTTTGCCGTAAGGATGCTCCAATTCGGGAGCATCAATTCCGAACAATCGAATGGGTTGTATTCCAATACGGATGGTATCGCCGTCAACAACGTAACAATTGCCTTCAAGAACCGAAAAAGACTCCTCAACGTCCAAGACGGTGGCTTCTATCCTCGTAGAGCCGGCTTGAACTGTGACTACGTTTGTTCTGATCGCCACTTTCTCGATAAGGGGCATCTCTTCAGGGGATTCGGTTGCCTCAACTGATCTAAAAAATAACTTCTTCAAAAAGCGGATAATCATGCTGTTTCCCGGTGAATAAGCCTCAATCAATAAACTAACAGCCGTTCAAAACACAATCAAAAGTTGCTTTCTGGCTTGGTCGCGCTTATTCAAATGCCCTTGCCCCCCGCCCCCCAATCCCCTATACGCGGCCCGTCTAGGGGATCTTTGATTCCACTAGACCCTTTGGCTATGGGCTGCGTGCTTCTTTCTTCGGGGGCGCTTGGGCGGGCTGGGGGTTTCAAAGCAAAGCCGATCCGATCTCTGGCGGGCGCTGCGCTGCAAAGCGTGCGAACCTCGGAAGAAGACCAAGAGCTCTGGGATGGCGTCAAACTTTGCGGGACCACCGCAAGCAAGATAGGAGATGATCAGATGAACCTGATCGCACAGCTCGAGGCAGAACAAATCGCCTCGCTCGGGAAGACCATTCCCGATTTCAAGGCCGGCGACACCATCCGCGTTGGCTACAAAGTGACCGAAGGCACCCGCTCGCGCGTACAGATGTACGAAGGCGTTTGCATCAGCCGCAAGAACGGCAAGGGCATTGCCGGTTCGTTCACTGTTCGCAAGATTTCCTTTGGCGAAGGCGTTGAGCGCGTATTCCCGCTCTACTCGACCAACATCGACTCGATCGAAGTTGTCCGTCGCGGCCGCGTCCGTCGTTCCAAGCTCTACTACCTGCGCGCACGTCGCGGTAAGTCGGCACGTATTGCCGAGCAGAGCAACTACAAATCGCTCGAAGCGTAAGGAGCCGGTTAGATGAGAAAAGACATCCACCCCGACTATCACTTCATCGACGTCAAGATGGTCGATGGCACCGTCGTCAAGATGAAGTCCACCTGGGGCAAAGAAGGCGACCAGATGTCGCTCGACATCGACCCCTCCGTGCACCCTGCATGGACCGGCGGTTCGTCGCGTCTTCTCGACACCGGTGGCCGCGTGTCGAAGTTCAAGAACAAATACGCAGGTCTCGGCTTCTAAGCCCCGCCCGAATGTATACGAGAAACGCCGCTCCTTTCGGGGCGGCGTTTTTCTTTGCGCATTCAAGATATGAAAAGGGCCGCCCGATGGGGCGGCCCTTTGGATTATGCGGCGCTGCGCTTGCCTTGGCCTTGCGGCTTGCGGCGGCGTTGTCCGGTGTTGTTCCCGCTCGGACGGGCATTCTGGTTCGAATTGCCGCCGCCGCTCTTGGGCTTGTTGCCCCCGAAACGACGCGGACCGCCGCGACCGCCCGAAGGCTTTTTCGCGGGCACCTCGGAGCTTTCCCAACGACGGCCAGAGGCCACCGGGATCTCCTGACGGATGGTCTTTTCGATATCGATGAGTTCGCCCATCTCATCGGGCGCGCAAAGTGCGATCGCCTGGCCGTCTTTGCCCGCACGCGCGGTGCGACCGATGCGGTGGACATATTGATCGGGCACGTTCGGCAGCTCGTAGTTATAGACATAACGCACGTCGGGGATATCGAGACCACGCGCAGCAACGTCGGTGGCCACAAGCACGCGCACTGTGCCCGCTTTGAAATCCTTGATCGCGCGGTCGCGCTGACCCTGGCTCTTGTTGCCGTGGATCGAAGCGACGGCAAAGCCCTTTTGCTCGAGCTGGCGCGAGAGCTTCTCCATCCCGTGCTTGGTCCGACCGAAGACAAGCGCAAGCTCGTCACGGTGCGTATCGAGCAAATCGACAAGGAGGTCGGTCTTGGCGGCCTTGGAGACATAGTGGATCGATTGCTCGATCTTGTCTGCGGTCTGGCCCGGAGGGTTCACCTGAACGCGCACGGGGTTGTTGAGATAGCTTGCCGCAATTTCCGCCATCTGCTTGGGCATCGTCGCCGAGAACAGCATCGTCTGGCGCTCTTTGGGGAGCATTTCGGCGATGCGGCGCAGTGCATGGATAAAGCCGAGATCAAGCATCTGGTCGGCTTCGTCGAGCACGAGGAACTGCGTATGCGCAAGGGTCACAGCACGACGATCGATGAGATCGAGAAGACGGCCGGGCGTTGCAACCAGAATGCTGGTGCCGCGCTCGAGCTTTTTGGCCTGACCGACGATGCCTGCACCACCGACGACCAGAACGGTCTTGATGTGGGTGCCTTCGGAGAACGCATAAAGGCTCTCCGAGATCTGCTTGGCCAGCTCGCGGGTCGGCGCGAGGATCAGGGCGCGGGCGCTCTTGGGGATCGATTTTTCGCTGACTTTCATCAGCGCGTCGAGCATCGGAAGACCGAATGCCGCGGTTTTACCTGTGCCCGTTTGGGCAAGACCCATAACGTCGCGGCCGTTCATCGCGTGCGGGATCGCCTGCGATTGGATCGGAGTGGGTTCGGTAATGCCGAGATCGGCAAGTTTATTGATAAGGCGGGGCGCAAGGCCCAGCATGTCGAAGTCCATAATAATCCTGTTCCGCGCATGCCAAAGGGCAAACGCATGTAGGCCCCGCATCATGCGGAGCGCTGCAAAGGTTGCGACTGAAACTCGCAAAGAGCCGTATTGCCCTCTTGCCGGTCAGACGCGGCCCCTTGCGTGAAAGTGGGAACCTGTTCGACCTGTCTTGCGCCTGACCTTCTTTGGGTCGCGCTCTGCTCACGCGGCAGGAGACAACGGTCGAGCGTGCACATGAAGGCAAAGCGTTCACGAGTCAAGTGTTTCATGAAAATGATTGCTGCAGCGCGGCACTTCTTCCATCGGGTCGACACTCGCCCTATAGTGCGCCCAACAAACTAAAATGGGGATGCACGTGGCGCATATTATTGTCGTCGGGAACGAAAAAGGCGGGGCGGGTAAATCCACCGTATCCATGCATGTCGCAACAGCGCTGGCCCGCATGGGGCACAAGATCGGCTGTCTGGATCTCGACCTTCGTCAAAAGACGATGGGGCGGTATGTTCTGAACCGCCAAACCTATATGCAGCAAGAAGGGCTCGACCTTCCGACCCCGACGTATCACGAACTCCCCGAGGTCGATCCTGCGACGCTTAGCGAGGGCGAGAACATTCTCGATCACCGCCTCTCTGCGGCCGTTGCGATGCTCGAACCCGACTGCGACTTTATCCTGATCGATTGCCCCGGTTCGCACACCCGCCTCAGCCAGGTTGCCCACTCGCTGGCCGATACGCTCATCACGCCCCTGAACGACAGCTTTGTCGACTTTGATCTTCTGGCACATACCGATACCCAAGGCGAAACCATCACCAAACCGAGCGTCTACGCCGAGATGGTCTGGAACGCGCGTCAGCTGCGCGCTCAAGCCGGACTTGCTCCGATCGACTGGATCGTCGTGCGCAACCGTCTTGGCGCCCAGAACATGGTGAACAAGCAAAAGATGGAAAGTGCTCTCGAAAAGCTGTCCAAGCGGATCGGCTTCCGTACGGCACCCGGCTTTAACGAGCGCGTCATCTTCCGCGAGCTTTTCCCCCGCGGCCTCACCCTTCTTGATCTCAAGGATATCGGTATCTCGCAGCTCAACATTTCGAATGTTGCTGCACGACAAGAGCTGCGTGACCTGATCAAGGCGCTGAACCTGCCCGGGGTCACTCCCGACTTCTGAGCAGGTTTCCGCACTGCACGCGAGGGAAACGCGCCGCGCCTCCCTGCTTTCGTTGACATCACGGGCCGCGCCGACTAGCTAGCGCTCAGGACAAAACCGTCCCCGCGCGACAGAGGCTCGGCCCGATGAAATCCGTTTCCGTGATCATCCCCGTCAAAAACGAAGCTGGCAACATCAGCCCCCTGATCGACGAGATCCTCGCCGCTGCGGAGCATTTTCCGCTCTGCGAAATCATCGTGGTCAACGACGGCTCGACGGATGACACCGCAAGGATTGTTTCGGAACGCACTGCAACCGATCCCCGTATCAAGCTTGTGACCCATACCCGAAGCGGCGGTCAAAGCGCTGCGGTCCACTCGGGGGTTCTTGTTGCCACGGGCGAAATTTGCGCGACGCTGGATGGTGACGGACAGAACCCGCCAAGCGAACTCCCCAAGCTTGTCGCCCCGCTTCTTGGCGCACAAACTGGTCGCCTCGGGCTTATGGCAGGACAGCGCGTCAAGCGACAAGACACCCTGTCGAAACGCCTCGCTTCGAAATTCGCAAACGGTATCCGTTCCCGCGTTCTCAGGGACGGCACCCGCGACACGGGATGCGGGCTCAAGGCCTTTCGGCGCGACGCTTTTCTCATGCTGCCGTTCTTCAACCACATGCACCGGTATCTTCCCGCCCTTTTCACCAAGGACGGATGGGAGGTCGGGCACGTAAATGTCTCGCACCGCGAGCGGGGCTCGGGGACATCGAAATACAACAACCTTCAGCGCGGTTTGGTCGGCATTTACGACCTCATCGGTGTGTCCTGGATGATCCGTCGTCGCAAGACCGTGAACCGCCCCGCTGACCTACTTTGCCGGGACTGACATGGATCACGCACTTTTCGCATTTCTCAACGTCGACAGTTGGGCAGAGTTCACTTGGGTCATCGTCGGCCTCTTGGGCCAATTGTCCTTTTCGGCGCGCTTCATCGTGCAGTGGATCGCCTCGGAACGGGCGGGCCGCTCGACCGTGCCGACCGCGTTCTGGTATTTCTCGATCGGGGGCGGTCTGATTTTGCTGTCCTATGCCATCTATCGCGCCGACCCTGTTTTCATCCTCGGGCAATCGATGGGGCTATTCATCTATCTGCGTAACCTCTGGCTGATCCGCAAAGAAAAAGCCACGAACGCATGAAAGCCCTCGGCCTCATCTGGGGCTTTGCGCTCCGCTACCCGCTCGCTTTCGCAGCCCTGTTGATCGCGATCCAATGCATCTTTGCTTTGGACAACCGCTTTTTCTGGTTCTCGGACGAGGTGCGTTATGCAGAGGCCTATTCGAACCTTGCGCAAGATGGGCACTGGATCGTTCTACGCCTGAACGGTGTCGCCTATCCCGACAAGCCCCCGCTCTATTTCCTGCTCCTCGCCGCTTTGGACCTGATCCCGGGTGTTGATCTCCCCGAAGTGATGCTTCTCGGCTCTGCTGTGTCGGGTTGGCTCTTGCTTGCGGGCCTGCGCAGCCTCGGCCGCGCAATGGGGTTCAGCGAGAAAGCCCGCGCGCTTGCCGTGCTGGTGATGCTCTCGCTCTTCAGCTTTGCGATGCTGCTCCATTATGTGCGCATGGATCTTTTGTTCATCGCACTGACGCTTTGGTCCCTTGCTGCACTGTATTCGCATTATCTCTCGGACAAATCCCCTCGCCTTGCCTATCTCGGTTTTGGCTTGGCTGGACTTGCGGTGCTGACCAAAGGTCCGCTCGGTGTGATCTTCCCGCTGGCCGCCATCGTCGTGCTCGCCATTCTGCGTGGTAAAGCCCGAGCACTTGTCAGCACCACCACGCTCAAAGGGTTCGCTGTTGCGCTTGGCGTTGTCGCGCTTTGGCTGGTCGGGATTATCGGCAAAGAGGGTGTCGACTTCTTGATGAATGACATCATCGGCAAACAGGTCGTTGCGCGGGCCACCGATACGTTCCACCACAAGGAACCGGTCAGTTATTACTTCAAAATCCTGCCCATCGCTTTGCTCCCGTGGCTCGGTTATTTGGCAGCGATGAACCGCGAAACGTTTGCAGCGGTTCCGCAGAGGATTGCAGAGGCCCGTTCGAACGGCTCCCCAAAAATCGAGGCGGCGCTCGTCGCTTTGATCATCTTTGCAATCCTGTCCTCGCTTGATGGAAAGGTCGGGGTTTATATCCTTCCCGTATTGGCGCTCCTTGCCCTTGTGCTGGCACACTCCATCGAAAAACGATCGAGCTCACGCGGATTTATCGGCGTGAGCCTTTGCCTTGCAGTCCTCGCCTTGGGCGTCGGCACTCTTGCCTTTCAATCGGCAGGCCCGCTGCTGTGGCTGATGGCCCCGATTGCCGCGCTTCTGCTTGCGTTGCTCGCGGGTCTCGTCTGGCACGACCGCGACGAAAGCGGCGAACATACAACAACCCTCATTGCGCTTGGCATGACGGTTTGGAGCGCCTTTGCAGGTGCTTTTTTGCTGCCCCAACTCAACGAGCGGCTCTCGCCCCAACCCTATGCAGCGGTCCTCGCCGACTATGCCGCTCAGGGTTTCGTCCCGATTGCCTACAAGACATATCCGGGGATTTTCTCCTACTACGCAGGTCTCGACGTCGAACAGGTCGAGGATGAAGAGACGTTCAGTGCTCTAGACGCGGCAAACCGGATCGTCGTCGCAACACGACTGGCCGACTGGGAGACACTCGATCTTGCGGGCTTCGAAATCCTGCACCAAGGCGAGATTGACGGCGGTGGCGGCGTTTATCTCGTTGCAGTCGAGCAATCGCAATAGATTATCAAAATTCTCCATAAGAACCTTTCGCCTGAATGCGCTTGGGGTGGAGTGAAAACAGCACGATATTCAAACGATACCGAGACTTCGAGGTTCGCAATGAACAACAAGCGTTACTATGCCCCAAGCGGTGGGCACCCCCCTCAGACCGAGCTTCTCACAGGTCGGGCGGTCTTTACCGAAGCCTATGCCGTTATCCCCAAAGACACGATGCGCGACATCGTCACGAGCTTTTTGCCTTTTTGGGACAAGACGCGCCTTTGGGTGATCGCACGCCCGCTCAGCGGCTTTGCCGAGACGTTTTCCCACTACATCATGGAAGTCGCCGATGGTGGAGGGAGCACACGCCCCGAGACCGACCCGACAGCCCAAGCTGTGCTCTTTGTGGTCGAAGGCGCCTTTGATCTGACGCTGAACGGCAAAAAGCACCCCATGCGCGAAGGCAGCTATGCTTATATCCCGATGGGGTCTGATTGGGCTGTGTCCAACACCAGCGGCGCAAACGCCAAATTCCATTGGGTCCGCAAGGCCTATGTCGCGGTCGAAGGGATCGACCACCCGAATGCCTTTGTGACCCACGAAGACGATGTTCCGCTCAGCACGATGCCGGGAACAGACGGGAAATGGGCGACACAGCGCTTTGCCTCACCCGATGACCTGCGCCACGATATGCACGTCAACATCGTCACCTTTGAACCGGGTGCCGTGATCCCCTTTGCCGAAACCCATGTGATGGAGCACGGGCTCTACGTGCTCGAAGGCAAAGCGGTTTATCGGCTCAACCAGGATTGGGTCGAGGTTGAGGCAGGCGATTACATGTGGCTGCGCGCCTTCTGCCCCCAAGCCTGTTATGCAGGTGGACCGGGCCGCTTCCGCTACCTTCTTTACAAGGACGTCAATCGGCACATGCCGCTTAAACTGTGATCGAATAGGGGGTGTCGAACCAAAACTCCTCAAGGTTCGCACCCTCGCCGATCCGGTCCACGACCGCAAACCGACCCGGAGCATGCAGCGGCGTCAGAACCCCGTGCCATGTATTGCGGTGATAGTTTACACCCTGCCCCGACAAAGCAAGAAACGCCTTGGGCTCGGCGGGTCTTCCGCCTGCGTCCTCCGCAACGATCACCAGAAAGGGATGCTCGGTCATCGGCAAAAATGCCTGACTGCCCTCGGGGTGCCGCTCCATCATATCAAGCGCAAGCGGGATATCGCGCGGCTCGGCATCAAAGAGACTGATCCCCGCGCGTCCATCCGAAAAATCGAGTTTGGCCAGATCGTGATAGCGGCCGCATAGCCCCTGATTGATGATCTTGGTCGGCGCGCCCGTCACCTCGAGCACGTCACCGAAGGGCGCAAACGCGTCTGCGGTCAAGGGAACGGCCTTGATCGTGCTGCTCATTTGAAGAGATCCTTGAGACGATGATAGGCGATGCGCTCGACCTGACGGCAGGCTTCGACGAATTCCTCGTCACGCGTGTTGTTCAAGCGGTTCTCGAAGGCCGTGCGGATGCTGGCCTTGGTGTTGTCACGTACCGCGATAATAAACGGGAAGCCGAATTTCTCGACATAGGCCGCATTCATCGACGTAAAGGCCTCACGCTCCTCATCGGTAAGCATATCGAGCCCCGCCGACGCCTGTTCAGAGGTGGATTCAGGCGTAAGGCGCTTGGCCTGTGCCAGCTTGCCTGCCAAATCGGGGTGCGCCGTCAACACGCCGAGCCGTTCCGTTGCAGAAGCACTCCTGAACATACGGGCAAGAGCATTATGGATGCCTTCGACGCAGTCATGCGCAGGGCCAAGCTCGAGGTCGAAAGCCCGCTCTGCAATCCATGCGGAATGCTCGAATATCGCGCCAAAGGTTTTAACAAAGGTGTCGCGGTCCATCTGCGAAGGACGAAGTTGCGGCACGGGCGGATGGGTGCGAACCCAATGCTCGGCGATCTGCTCGCGGGTCGCGAACCAGACACCCTCCTTAGTCTTGGCATAGTCGATAAACCGGCGAAGCGCGGCCACCCGCCCCGGACGCCCGACAAGCCGGCAATGAAGCCCGATGTTGAGCATCTTGGGGGAGCCTTCCACGCCTTCTTCGTAGAGCTCGTCGAACGCGTCGCAAAGATAAGAGAAGAACTGGTCGCCCGAATTGAACCCCTGCGGCGTGGCAAAGCGCATGTCGTTCGTGTCGAGCGTATAGGGAAGGATCAACTGATCACGCCCGTCGAACGTCATGTAATAGGGAAGATCGTCGGCATAGGTATCGGAGACATAGGCAAAACCACCCTCTTCCGCGACGAGCCTTACCGTGTTGTCCGAACAGCGGCCCGTATACCATCCCTTGGGACGCTCGCCGACGACTTCGGTGTGGAGCCGCACGGCCTCTGCAATGGCCGCGCGCTCGACCTCTTCGGGCATATCCTTGTGCTCGACCCATTTGAGACCATGGCTGGCGATCTCCCAGCCCGCCTCTTTCATCGCCGCAACCTGCTCGGGAGAGCGGGCAAGAGCGGTGGCAACACCATAGACCGTAATGGGAAGATCTTTGAGCAACCGATAAAGACGCCAAAAGCCGGAACGCGCACCGTATTCATAGATCGACTCCATGTTCCAATGTCGCTGGTTCGGCCATTGGGCCGCGCCGACGATTTCCGAAAGAAACGCCTCGGACGCCGCATCACCATGAAGAATGCAGTTTTCGCCGCCTTCTTCATAGTTCAGCACGATCTGGAGCGCGATTTTCGCTCCATTCGGCCATTTCGCATCGGGGGGAGTGGGGCCATAGCCCCGAAGGTCACGTAGATAGCGCTGCAATTGTGTATCTCCTGTTGATCCGATGATATTCCAGATCAATTCCGATGTTTTTCAAAAAATCCAGACAACTGTGTCAAAGCAGTTCCTCTTTACGGGGCACTATATGTTACGACATTGATTGAGAAAAAGCGGAGTGACCAATATGAGCGGCTTTCTGACTACCCACGTTCTCGATACGGCGCGCGGTTGCCCTGCAAAGGGGCTGAAAATCGAACTTTTTAGGCTGTCTGGAAACGGGCGCCATCTGCTCAAAACGCTCGTCACCAATGACGATGGACGCACGGACGAACAAATCCTTCCCGCGTCAGAGTTCGAAATCGGGGAATACGAGCTTGTTTTTCATGCTGGCGCCTATCTCGACGCTTCGGGCACGCCACCCGAAAGCCCGCGCTTCCTCGATATCGTGCCGATCCGTTTCGGAATGTCCGAAGCGGCGCATTACCACGTTCCGCTCCTCCTTTCGCCCTTTGGCTACTCGACCTATCGCGGCAGCTGAGCCTGTTTTTCGGCCGAGCGCACCTGTTCGGCAATCTTGACCGCCATGAACTCGAGGAACAATCGCGTCTTGGGGTCCTGAAACCGTCGATGGGTAAAAAGACAGGCCATCTGGATCGGGACAGGAGGCGTCTTGGTCGCAACGGGAACAAGCGCCCCCGAAACAAGATGCTGCGCCACTTCGAAAACAGGCTTGAGCACGATGCCCCGCCCCGCGAGGGCCCAATCTGTCAGCACATCGCCGTCGTCACTCTCTAATCGACCCGAGACGCGGAACCTCTGCGGTCCCTCTGGCGTCTCGAGTTTCCACTGGAACTCTGGCGCACCGGGAAACCGGAGGTTCAGACACTCGTGTCTTTCCTCGACAAGAGCGGTTCCGTCCTCTGGCATCCCGCGTCTTTCGATATACGAGGGCGCGGCACATAGAACCCGCCGGCAATCGGAAATATTGCGGATGCGCAGATTGCTGTCCTCGGGCTGACCAAGGAAAAACGCGAGATCAAGCCCCTCGGTCGTGAGATCCACGCGCCGATCCGAAAGACGGAGCCTTATACATACCTCTGGGTAGGATTCTATGAATTCAGCAACATAGGGCGCAAGAAGCCGTCGCCCCACGCCAAGCGGGGCCGCCACATAGAGCGTGCCCCTAAGGTTATCGGTCATCTCGACGACTTCGGCCTCGGCGTCTTCAACCGCCTCGAGAACCGACTTCGCCCCACGGTAAAACGCACGCCCCTGCTCGGTCGGGGTAAGGTTCCGCGTCGTGCGCTGAAACAGTCGCACCCCCAGATGACTTTCAAGCTGCGAAATCCGCGAAGACGTGACTGCAGGCGAAATCCGAAGATCGCGCCCTGCGGCAGACATGCTCCCGAGTTCGTAGACGCGGACAAAAGTTCGGATATTCTCAAGATAAGACATCGTTCGGCATTTTTTGATACAGTTTGGTAATTTCAAGGAATACCGAATAAATACCGATCTGAATAGTCTGGGCAGGACTAACGCGGGAGACAAAAATGACAGACGCAATAATCCTTTGGGAATGGATCGGCTTTGCGGTGCGGTGGCTTCATGTCATCACGGCAATGGCTTGGATCGGCTCTTCGTTTTACTTTATCGCGCTTGATCTCGGGCTTCGCAAAGCGCCGGACCTCCCCCCTGGCGCGCATGGCGAAGAATGGCAGGTCCACGGCGGCGGCTTCTATCACATCCGCAAATTCCTCGTGGCGCCCGAGCGCATGCCCGAGCACCTCACATGGTTCAAATGGGAAAGCTACACCACTTGGCTGAGCGGTGCCGCACTCCTCATGGTGGTCTATTGGGCAGGGGCCGAGCTTTATCTCATCGACGCGACCAAGGCCGATCTTGCCGTCTGGCAAGGGATCGCGATCTCGGCGGGATCACTGACCATCGGCTGGCTGGTCTATGACGCGCTCTGCAAATCACCGCTCGGGGAGCGCCCCACACTCCTGATGGTGCTGCTCTTCGGAATGCTCGTGGCCATGTCCTATGGCTACAACCAGATTTTCACGGGTCGTGCGGCGCTTCTGCATCTCGGTGCCTTTACCGCAACGATCATGACGGCAAACGTGTTCTTCATCATCATGCCGAACCAGAGGATCGTGGTCGGCGACCTCAAGGCGGGACGTGTTCCCGATGCGAAATACGGCAAGATCGCCAAGCTGCGTTCGACCCACAACAACTATCTCACGCTGCCTGTCGTCTTCCTGATGCTCTCGAACCACTATCCTCTCGCTTTTGCGACCGAATACAGCTGGATCATCGCCTCGCTCGTATTCCTGATGGGCGTGACCATCCGCCACTACTTCAACACCCGTCACGCAGGCAAAGGAAACCCGACGTGGACGTGGCTTATCACGGCCGTGATCTTTGTGATCATCGCGTGGCTTTCGACCCGCCCTGCGTTCGAGGGCTACGACACCGCGATGGAGCGCCCCCTCACCGCCTATGAACAGCTTTTCGCAAGCGCCGAGGGCTTCGAGGATGCCCAAGACATCGTGCTGGGCCGCTGCTCCATGTGCCACGCGCGCGAACCTGTCTGGGACGGAATCCACCGCGCCCCCAAGGGTGTCCTGCTCGAGACGCCCTCCGACATCGCGCGCAACGCCCAAGCGATCTATGTGCAGGCGGGGATCACCCACGCCATGCCGCCCGCAAATATCACGATGGTAGAAGCCGAGCACCGCGCGGCCCTCATTCGCTGGTATCGCGCCGCAACGCAAAAAGCCCTCTGAAGAGAGGGCTTTGCGCAACACTACGAGGAGTGATGGTGGCGGTGCAGGGACTCGAACCCCGGACACAAGGATTATGATTCCTCTGCTCTAACCAACTGAGCTACACCGCCGAAGTGCGGGCGAAATACGAAGCCACGCGGACGGCGTCAAGGGCAAAAAACACATTCCACGGCAAATGTTTTTCGGCCCCTTCAATCCCTTAGAAAAAGTTGGGTCCCGACAGCTCCAGAAGCTTGGCGGCCATCTCGCGGCCCAGCGCTGCACCGTCCTCGATGGCGGCGGTTGCATCGTCGGCCACGGACTCGGAGCCATCGGTTCGCAAAATCTCGCCGCGCAGACGAATCGTCCCACCATCCAGCTCGGCCAAGCCGCCAATCGGCGTCTCGCACGACCCGTCGAGTGCAGCAAGGAACGCCCGTTCTGCCGCAAGACGAAGGCCCGTCTCGTGGTGATGGATTGCCGCGAGCATCTCGGCACAGCGGCTATCATCGGCGCGCCGCTCGATCCCGATGGCACCTTGAGCGACCGCAGGAAGCATCTCGTCCACTTCGATCGCCGTGCGCGGCACATCCGACATGCCCAAACGGTTGAGACCCGCCATGGCAAGGAAGGTCGCTTCGGCCACACCGTCGTTCAGCTTTTTCAGACGCGTTTGAACGTTGCCACGGAACTCGACAATCTGAAGGTCGGGACGACGATTCAAAAGCTGTGCTTTGCGGCGTAGGCTCGAGGTGCCGACCGTCGCGCCCTCGCGCAAATCGGCAAGTTTGGACCCGTCGAGCGCCACAAAGGCATCGCGCACATCTTCGCGCGGAAGATAGGTGTCGAGCAAAAGCCCCTCGGGCTGAAGCACGGGCATGTCCTTCATGGAATGCACCGCAATATCGATATCACCGCAAAGCATCGCTTCTTCGATCTCGCGCGTGAAAAGCCCCTTGCCGCCGATTTCCTTGAGCGGACGATCCAGAACGCGGTCGCCCGTGGTCTTGATCACCACAATCGTAAAGGCCTCATGCGGCAGGTCAAAAGCAGCAGCCAAGCGGTCACGCGTTTCATTCGCCTGCGCAAGCGCAAGTGGCGAGCCACGGGTTCCGATTTTCAGCGGTTCGGCGGGAGTGGGCAGAATGAGTGTCATGAGCGCTTTCTAGTGCGCAAATTCAGCCAAAGGAAAGGGTTTTCATCAACCAGCAAGACCCCCGCGAATATTCGCCGCGCCCTCGGCTCGTTGAGGAATGCTTGACAAGCGGCGCTGCACTTGGGACGACCCTCTCCAGAACAAGGAGCAATCATGGCCCAGACGAAAACCATCCTCCGCGCGCTTGCCGGTGAAACCCTTCCGACCCCTCCGATCTGGATGATGCGTCAGGCTGGACGCTATCTTCCCGAATACCGCGCCACCCGCGCCGAGGCGGGCGACTTCCTTTCGCTGTGCTATAACTCGGATCTTGCCGCAGAGGTCACGCTCCAACCGATCCGCCGATATGGCTTTGATGCGGCAATCCTCTTTGCGGACATCCTTCTTCTCCCGCAGGCACTCGGCGCTGACCTGTGGTTCGTGACAGGCGAAGGCCCGCGTCTTTCGACCACAACCACGCCCGAGGGTCTCAGAGCGCTCAAGCCGGCGGATGCGATCCACGAGCACCTTGCGCCTGTCTATGAAACCGTGCGCATCCTCTCGCGCGAACTGCCTTCCGAAACGACGCTGATCGGCTTTGCCGGTGCGCCTTGGACGGTTGCGACCTATATGATCGCAGGCCAAGGCACCCCCGACCAAGGCCCTGCGCACGCGCTCAAAGCCGCCGACCGTGCAACGTTCCAAGGGATCATCGACCTTCTGACCGAAAGCACGATCCTCTACCTTTCGGAGCAGATCAAAGCCGGCGCCGAAGTCGTCAAAATCTTCGACAGCTGGGCAGGAAGCCTTGAAGGTCAGGACTTTATCGACTTTGCCGTTAAACCCGCCGCCCGCATCACCAAAGCGCTCAAGGACATTCACCCCGATGTTCCCGTGATCGCATTCCCGCGCGGCGCAGGCGAGCGTTATGCGGGCCTCCACGCTGCAATCGGTGCGGACTGTATCGCGCTCGATGATGGCGTCACGCCCGAGTGGGCCGCCGCCCATGTTCAAACGGGTGGCTGCGTTCAGGGCAACCTCGCCAGCAGCCACATGGTCACAGGCGGCGAAACGCTGGTTCAGGAAACCCGCCGTGTCGTCGATGCCTTCTCAAAGGGTCCGCATATTTTCAACCTCGGTCACGGGATCACCCCCGATGCCAACCCCGAAAACGTGCAGCTCATGATCGATACGATCAGAAACGGAAAATAAGTCGGAACCAAACCCGCCCAGCTGCGTTGTCCCTTTATTGGGAATGCGTCTTATCTGCTGGTTATGTTCCGCCTTCCTCCTCAATGATCTGACGAGACGTCTTGAAGGTCCCAAAAGAAAAGCGCGCCCGAAAGGACGCGCTTTTCGCTTTTCAGGGATCGCTCAGACCCATTTCGCCAGAGGCGGAAGGCTCATCAGAACCGCATTCGCATCATGTCCGGTGGCCAGACCGAATTTGGTGCCACGGTCATACACGAGGTTATATTCGGCATAGAGCCCGCGATGGATCAGTTGAGTGTCTTTGTCTGCATCCGACCACGCCTGTTTGCGGCGCTTCTCGACGAGCGGCACATAGGCAGGAAGAAACGCGCGGCCGATATCCTGGGTCAGTGTGAAATCCTTTTCCCAATCGCCCGAATTGTGATCGTCCATAAAGACACCTCCCACGCCGCGCGCGCGGCCGCGATGAGGCACATAGAAATACTCGTCCGCCCATTCCTTGAGACGCGGATAGAAATCCGCGCCATGCGGGTCGAGGTGGTTTTTCTGCACCTGATGGAAATGCGCGGTATCCTCGTCATATTCGATGCAAGGATTAAGATCGGAACCACCCCCGAACCACCAGGCATTCGGGGTCCAGAACATGCGGGTGTTCATATGGACCGCAGGACAGTGCGGATTCTGCATATGGGCAACAAGACTGATCCCCGAAGCCCAGAACCGCGGGTCTTTCTCGATCCCCGGCACACCGCGCGCCGCCATCGCTTTTTGTGCCGCGGGGCCGAGCGTGCCATAGACGGTCGAGACGTTGACCCCGACCTTCTCGAACACACGGCCGCCACGCATCACGGACATCAGACCGCCGCCCGCATCGGTTCCATCCTCGGAGGCGCGTTTGGTCTCGGTCACTTCGAACCGTCCCGCCGGCATCTGGGCGGTCGGCCCATCCTCGAGCGAATCCTCCAACCCCTCGAACGCGGCTACGATTTGATCCCTGAGCTCACGGAACCATGCCGATGCGCGGTTCTTTTCGTCGATCATTGCCTCTGTCATGGTCACTTCCAGATCTTTGATATTGAATAACACCCGCTCCTAGCATTGATTGAAGTCAACCGCCACGGCGGGCCAAAAGCCATTTCAGGAGACCATAATGCGCCGCATCCTATTTGTCCTGCCTCTCCTTGCCGCAGCCTGTGCGACCCCGCGCGAGGCCTGCATCTCGCAAGCAAGTGCGGACCTTCGTACGCTCAACGCCCTCATTGCCGAAACCCAAGGCAACATCGCGCGGGGCTTCAAATATGAAACCAAGCAGGAAGTGATCACGACCAAGGCCTTTTGCGAGCTGAAAAATCAGGACGGGACCGTGTCCACCTATCCCTGTGACGACGTCGAAACGATCGAACGCCGCGAACCTGTCGCCATCGATCTCAATGCCGAACAGTCCAAGCTGAACTCGATGATCCAGCGCCAAAAGGGTCTCGAAAGTCAGGTGAACGCCGCGATCCAGCAGTGCGTCGCCGTCTACCCCGAATAAAGCTTAGTGCGCGGCGCACCCGACGGGATCGAGCAGAGTGCGCCCGCCGTCCACCGTCATGATCTGGCCCGTCACGAAACTGGCGGCATCGGACGCTAGATACTGGACCGCGTCGCAAACCTCGTTGGCGTTCGCAATCCGCTGAAGCGGCGTATGCGCGATGATATCCTTGCGGAATTCGTCGTTGTCCTTGAGTTTGGCCTTGAGTGAAGCGCTCATCACACTGCCGAAGGCAACGCCGTTCACCCGAATGCGCTTGGGCGCGAGGGCAACCGCAAGCGAACGCGTCATCTGGTCGAGCGCCGCAGCCGAAACGGAATAGGCCAAAAGTTCGGGGTGCGTGCGGCGCGCTGCGATGGAGGACAGGTTGATGATCGTCCCGAGACTTCCCTCGTCCTGACCTTCGCCCTGCTTGATCATGCGCCGCGCAATGGCTTGGGACAGTCGCAGCGAGGTGAGCATATTCTGCTCCAGAAGGTCCATGACCGTATTGTCGTCGGCATCAAGAGGATCGGTAAGCGCCACTTGACGGGTTGCGTTCACCAGAATGTCGATCCGTTCGAATGCGTCCACTGTGGCAGAGATAAGGTTCGCGACGTTGAGCTTCTTTCGAAGGTCCCCAGAAAAAATACGGATCGGCGCATTCTCTTCTTTGGCCTCGGGGCCGACCTCGCGCTCGAGCGCGGCTTCGTCCATATCCGCGAACATCACATTCGCGCCCGCTTCGACAAATTGGCGTCCGATGGCCAAGCCTACGCCGTTGGCGGCGCCGGTGACGATTGCTGTTTTGCCTGCAATGGAAAAAGACATGGCTGTCTCCGTTATTGGTGAGCAGAAGCTTACTGCTTCGGACGGGAAGCGTGAAAGACCTTAAACGCGGATGTGCCGCGCACTTCCTCAACGTTCTTGAAACTCTCTCTTAGAGCCGCCTCATAGGGAAGATGACGGTTTGCCACCATCCACAAATGCCCCGAGGTCGACAGGTTGCGCGCGGCAGAGGCGATAAACTGTTGTCCAAGCGCAGGCTCGGCAGCGCGACCTTTGTGGAACGGCGGGTTCATCACAATGACCTGATAAGGGTCTTTGGCTTTGAAGGTTGTGGCATCGTCCCAGTGGAAGGACGCCCGTTCATCCGTGATATTCAATCGCGCACAGTCAAGCGAAAGTTTCTCTGCTTCGATCAGGTCGAGGGCCTTTACACCCTCGCGTTCGAGCACCTTGGCCGACAGATAGCCCCAGCCCGCGCCGAAATCCGCAACACGTCCCGAAAGCTTTTCGGGGAGCGCCTCGACAAGGCAAAGCGACCCTTTGTCGATCTCGCCATCAGAGAACACGCCCGCTGTCGTGTAATATCCATGCGCCCCCTTGGTCGGCGCACCGACGGC
This sequence comes from Marivivens sp. LCG002, assembly GCF_030264275.1. Lineage (NCBI taxonomy): Bacteria > Pseudomonadati > Pseudomonadota > Alphaproteobacteria > Rhodobacterales > Paracoccaceae > Marivivens > Marivivens sp. LCG002. The sequence goes on from NZ_CP127165.1 coordinate 2,549,238, forward strand.
CCAGTCTGCAAAGACATCGGATTTCCCGTCGAACCAGAACAAGCGACCATGCGCCTTGGCAACATTCGGAAGGTCGCCAAGTTTGGCCCGCACGTCCTTGAAATAGGAATCGACACCTTCGGATTTATTACCGTCCACGACCACAAGACCGGAGGTCGCCGTCGCCTCGGCGATCATCGCGCGGCCCAGCGCCTTGGACTTGGGCAGAACGACGATCGTCACGTCGCAGGGCGTGTCGGAGAGCGTGAAGCCCGCCGCAGCCCATTGGGTCAAGTCGGGTTCGAAGCTATGCGAGATCGTAACACGATCTTTTTGAACCGAAGACAGGTCATAGTCGGGCTCGGGTCGCATAACCCGAACCGATGTTTCGGGAAACGCCAATAGCCCTTGGTCGAGGGCGGTGCTCAATCTTGATTTAGACATGAATTCGGCAACCTCAGAGGGTCACTCTTTCTCCATCGTGCATTGAAGGGGATGCTGGTGACGCTGGGCAAAATCCATGACCATCGCGACTTTGGTCTCGGCAATCTCGTAGGTAAAGACACCGACGACGGCGACGCCCTTTTTGTGGACGGTCAGCATGAGTTCGAACGCCTGCGCATGGTTCATCTGGAAGAACCGCTCAAGCACCTGAACGACGAACTCCATCGGGGTATAGTCGTCATTGAGAATAAGCACTTTATACAGCGGCGGGCGCTTGGTCTTTGGGCGCACAGCAAGTTTAACGCCGATTTCATTATCGTCGCCGCCTTCTTGATCAGCCATATTATACCAGTTCGCCATAGGTCCTTGCGGTGTCTTTGGTTACACTCTCTGAGCGGTTATATATATCGCAGAGTACCCACAAGAAAAGACCACAGATTTATTGAGGCTTCGTATATGACAAAACGTTGGACTTTGGCCTTCGATGCCGACGACACACTGTGGCAGAACGAGACGTTTTTCCGCGGCACCCAAGCCCATTTCGAAACCCTGATGGCCCCCTTTTGCGCGCCTGAGCATCTCGAACAGCGTCTCATCGCCGCCGAGCGCCGCAATGTGGCGCGCTATGGTTATGGCATCAAAGGCTTCGTGCTCTCGATGATCGAAACCGCCGTCGAAGTTTCGGAACAGCGGGTGAGCGCGGATGTCATCCATGAATTGCTGACGATGGGCAAGGACATGCTCGTTCATCCGATTGATCTCCTCCCCGGCGTCGAGGAGGTCATCAAACAGTTTCACGGACAAGCTGATCTTATCATCATCACCAAAGGCGATCTGATGGATCAGGAGCGCAAAGTCGCCCAAAGCGGTCTGGGCGACTATTTCGACGATATCCAGATCGTCAGCGAGAAAACCGCAGAGGTGTATCAGCGGATCTTTGCAAAGCATGATACCGCCCGCGCGATGATGATCGGCAATTCGCTCAAATCCGACATTCTCCCCGCTTTGGAAGCAGGTGTTTGGGCGACATACATCCCCCATGATCTCACTTGGGCACTCGAACAGGCCGCCGAACCCGAGAACCACCACCGGTTTCACCGACTCGTTAGCATGGGCGAGCTACCCGAATTGATAGAGCGCCTATCGTAATTCTCCGCCACATTGTTGACACATTGCTTGATCTAGGGGCCGCTTGGGACAAAACACCAAGATGTTGCCGCGTCACTCGCGCAACAGATGTAAAAATCGTTTGATTTCAGGTGTTTTCGCAATGCGCCCTTCATGCTACCTTGCTTCCTAACAATTCGCGCCAGACTTGAATCGGGCGCACGAGGCAGAGCAAAGGTAACGACACGATGGGTCGTATTGAACAGGGTGCCCGTTCAGGGGTATTCGTATTTGTATGGTTATGTGTGACCCTGCTTACCACAAGCAGCGTCTTTGCAGCGCCTTTCGCGGCCATGGTCATGGACGCCCGCACCGGCGAGGTGATCCACGCCCAGAACGCGGATACGCCGCTGCACCCCGCCTCACTCACCAAGATGATGACGCTCTACATCGCTTTTCAGGCGATTGAACGCGGTGAAGTCAGCCTCGACACCGAATTCACGATCACCAGCGATGCCGCAAGCGAGCCTCCGTCCAAACTCGGCCTGCGGACGGGTCAAAAGATGAAGCTCCGCTATCTGATCCGCGCAGCCGCCATCAAATCCGCGAATGACGCAGCAACCGCCATCGGGATCGGCATTTCGGGCTCCGAAGCGGCCTTTGCAGACAGAATGAACCGGACCGCCGCGGCGATGGGGATGCGCAGCACGAGTTTTCGCAACGCAAACGGGCTGACCGCCAACGGCCACCTGTCGACCGCGCGGGATATGACCGTTCTGGGCCGCCACCTGATCTATGATTTCCCGCAGTATTATAACCTTTTCTCGCGTCGCGAAGCCGATGCGGGCATGCGGGTCGTCTATAACACCAACCGTCGTTTCCTTGACGCCTACGAAGGCGCGGACGGTATCAAAACAGGCTTTACCAATGCGGCGGGATACAACCTCGTCGCTTCGGCCCAACGCGGCAACGTCCGCATCATCGGCACGGTCTTCGGCGGCACGTCCACTGCAAACCGCAATGCCAAAATGGCCGAGTTGCTCAACATGGGCTTTGCCCAAGCCACATCCAACGCGCCCGTGCGCAAACCCGCCCCCGTAGAGCCCCAAGTCGGCCAAGCGGTCGTGGTCGGTTCCACCGAAGGCGGCGCGCCTCAGGGTGCAGGCAAAACCATCCGTGTGAGCGGGCTTGTCCAAACCAGCCTTCGCCCCAACACCCGTCCGACAAACGAAGCCCCTGCTCTTGCTATCGCAGAGACCGATGCCATCGCAGGCGCAGTGGCCGCCGCGATTGTCGCCGCATCGGCTCCGTCGGTCGAAGAAGCCCTGATCGACGTGATCGCAAGCGCCGAGGCCGCCGAAGAGCCCGTGCCCGTAGCCCCGAGCGCAACGCCCAAAGCGCGCCCCGAAGAGATCGTTCTCGCTATGGCGACCACCGAAGCGGAAACCCCGACCGAAACAGAAGAGACCCTCGCACTCGCGGAGACCCCGACCGAGCCTCTCGTTGTTACCCGCGTTTCGACAAGCGGCGGGCACAATTGGGGGATCAACGTCGGTCGTTTTGCCTCTCGCTACGAGGCAGAGCGCGTTCTTCTCAAGGTTGCTCTCAACGAAATGTCGACACTTGACGGCTCACTCCGCCGCGTGGTGCAAAGCCCCCGCGGATATGACGCCAACTTCATGGGTCTGACGCGGGAAACCGCTGATCTCGCGTGCCGCCGAATCCAGGCCCGCGGATCAAGCTGCTTTATGATCGGTCAGGACGGCTAAGCGACCGAACGTCCCTCAAAGGCTGCCGCCATCAACGCGCGCGTATAATCGGTCTGCGGGGCGTCAAAGATTGCTTTGGCGTCACCTGCCTCGACCACATCACCTGCTTGCATCACCATGACCTTGTGGGACAGGGCACGCACGACCTTGAGGTCATGCGAGATAAAGAGATAGGCCAACCCGTATTTCGACTGAAGATCGCGCAAAAGATCCACGATCTGGACCTGCACGGTCATATCCAGAGCCGACGTCGGCTCGTCGAGGATCAAGAGCTTGGGCCGTAGGATCATCGCCCGAGCGATGGCGATCCGCTGACGCTGACCGCCCGAAAACTCGTGTGGATAGCGATCCATCATCTCGGGGTTAAGTCCGACTTCGCGCATGATATCGGCAACCATCTCGCGTGTATCCCGCCCCTGTTCGACGCCATGCACCCCCAATCCTTCGGCGATGATATCGACGACAGGCATACGCGGCGAAAGCGAGCCATAGGGGTCTTGGAAAACGATCTGCATATCACTTCGAAGCGGGCGCATCTCGCGCTGGGACAGCTTGTCGATCGGTGTGCCGAGGAATTCGATCCCGCCCTCCGACCGAATGAGCCGCGCAATCGCCATCGCAAGTGTCGTCTTACCCGAGCCGCTCTCCCCGACGATCCCGAGGGTTTCGCCCGCGTTGACGGTCAGGGTCGCTTCGTTCACCGCCTGGATATGGCCGACGGTCCGTTTCAGAAGCCCGCGCTGGATCGGAAACCAGATCCGGAGTTTATCGGTGCTGAGCACAGGTGCCGCATCCGCCCGAGCAGGTGCAGGCGCGCCCCCCGCCTCGGCCGCAAGCAGCATCTTGGTATAGGGGTGCTGCGGGTTTGCAAAAATCTCGGCGGTCGGACCCTGCTCCACGATCTCGCCGTCTTTCATCACACAGACCCGATCCGCAATCTTGCGCACGATGGTAAGATCATGGGTGATGAAGAGCATCGCCATACCTTCATCCCGCTTAAGATCCTCCAAAAGATCCAGAATCTGTGCTTGGATCGTGACATCAAGAGCGGTCGTCGGTTCGTCCGCCACCAGAAGATCAGGCCCGTTGGCAAGCGCCATGGCAATCATCACGCGCTGGCGCTGACCGCCCGAAAGCTGGTGCGGAAACGCCCCGAGCCGCCCTTCCGCATCGCGGATACCGACACGATCAAGCAGCGAGATGATCTTCGCCCGCGCCTCTGCTCCCGTCAGACCCTGATGAAGCTCGAGCGACTCGCGAAGCTGCTTTTCGATCGTATGGAGCGGATTGAGCGAGGTCATCGGCTCTTGGAAGATAAAGCTGATATCATTGCCCCGCACGCGGCGAAGTTCCTTGGGCGACGCGCCCACCATTTCCGCCCCGTTATAGGTGATCGAGCCGCGCACAGTGGCGTTATCCCCAAGAAGAGACACGGTAGAAAGAGCCGTTACCGACTTGCCCGAGCCGCTTTCCCCGACCAAAGCCACCGTCTCGCCCTTGTCCACGTGAAAGCTTACGCCTTTGACGGCGTTTATGTCTCGGCCATCCTGACGGAACGCCACCGATAGGTCTCGGACATCCAGCAGTCTGCTCATGAGAAGGTCTTTCGTGGATCAAAGGCATCGCGCACACCTTCAAAGATGAACACGAGCAGCGACAGCATCGTCGCAAAGGTCATAAAGGCGGTGATCCCGAGCCACGGCGCCTGAAGGTTTCTCTTGGCCTGAAGCGTCAGATCCCCGAGCGAGGGCGCCGAGGACGGCAAACCGAAACCAAGGAAATCGAGACTGGCGAGCGTCGCAATCGCACCCGTCACAAGGAAGGGAAGCATTGTCACCGTCGCCACCGTCGCATTGGGAAGCACATGGCGGAACATGATCACGCGGTCACTCACCCCCAATGCACGCGCCGCGCGGACATATTCGAAGTTGCGCGCCCTGAGGAATTCCGCCCGCACCACATCGACAAGCGCAGGCCAGCCGAAGAGCACCGTGAGGAACACCAAGAGCCAGAAGCTTTTCCCCAAGATCGCGGTCAGAATGATCATGATATAGAGCGACGGCGTGCGCGAAAAAATCTCGATGGCCCGCTGGAACAAGAGATCGACCAGACCGCCGAAATATCCTTGGACCGCCCCTGCAACGATCCCGATCACCGACGAGATCGACACCACGATCAGCGCAAAAAAGATCGACAGACGGAAGCCATAGATCACCCGTGCCACAACGTCCCGCTTGGTGTCATCCGTGCCAAGCCAATTGGTGGCGCTCGGCGGTGCGGGGGCCACGCCTTTGACATCAACGATGGTGTCATAGGAGTAGGGGATCACAGGCCAGATCATCCATCCTGCCTGAAACCCATCATCGTCCAGCGTCTCGCCGTTCGCGACCGCTTCGATCAATTCCTCGGGTTCATCGAAACAGCGCTCGATCCCGCCCGTCACGATAAGGCACTTCACCTCGGGCGAGCTATAGATCGCCTCGGTCGGGAAATCGCCGTTATAGTCCCGCTCGGAATAGAAGCTGAAAACAGGCATGCGGTATTCGTCGCGATACTTCACAAGGATCGGCTTGTCGTTCGCAATGAACTCGGCAAAGAGGCTGAGCCCGAAAAGCACCGCCATGATGATCAGCGACCAATAGGCACGGCGGTTGTTGCGGAAATTCCGCAAGCGGCGCTGGTTGAGTGGGGACAAACGCATTGCTTACCCCCTGCTTTCAAAGTCGATCCGCGGATCGATAAAGATATATGTGATGTCGGTGATGATCCCGACGACAAGCCCCATCAGCGAAAAGGCGAAAAGCGTGCCGAAGACCACAGGATAATCGCGCTGGAGCGTCGCCTCATACCCCAGCCGCCCAAGTCCATCGAGGCTGAAGAGCGTTTCGATAATGAGCGAGCCGCCGAAGAACACCGAGATGAACAGCGCAGGAAAGCCCGAAATCACAATCAGCATCGCATTGCGGAACACGTGACCGTAAAGCACCTTGCGTTCGGAGAGGCCCTTGGCGCGGGCAGTCATGACATACTGCTTCTTGATCTCGTCCAGAAAGCTGTTCTTGGTCAGCATCGTCAAAGTGGCAAAGGCGGAAATGGTCGAGGCCACGACCGGCAAGGTGATGTGCCACAGATAGTCTTTGATCTTACCGAAAAGCGAAAGCTGATCCCAATTATCGCTCGTCAGACCGCGCAGCGGGAAAAGCTTGTGACAGGTCGGGTTATACTCGCGCAAGCCTGGAAACCAATCCTTGAGGAACGGCAACTCGAAACAGTTGTTCGAAGCAAAAAGCACGATAAGCAGGATTGCAAAAAGGAACCCCGGGATCGCATAGGCGACGATGATGACGCCACTGGTCCAAGTGTCGAAGGACGACCCGTCCGTGACGGCCTTGCGGATGCCCAGAGGGATCGAAACGATATAGGCGATCAGCGTCGACCAAAGACCCAGCGTGATCGACACAGGCATCTTTTCCAGAACAAGATCGACAACGGTGATTTTGCGGAACCAGCTCTCGCCGAAATCGAACTGGATGTAATTCCACATCATATCGACGAAACGCTCGAGCGGCGGCTTGTCGAACCCGAACTTCTTTTCCAATTCGGCTATAAAGGCGGGGTCGAGCCCCGTTGCGCCTCGATAGGTGCCCTGAAGCTCGATCTCGGTTGATTGGATATCGACATCCGCGTGCCCGCCCGAAATGGACTGGAACACGTCCCCGTTGCCTTCCATTTCGGCGATGATCTGTTCGATCGGGCCGCCTGGCATGAACTGGGTCAGGGCAAAGTTGATAACCATGATCCCGAACAAAGTCGGGATCACGAGAAGAAGTCTTCGGAAAATATATGCGCCCATGAGCCGCCTGCTGCTGCCTTATTGGAAGGCGCCTGCTTGTCGCAGAGCCTCGCCTTTTTCGGCGTTATACCACCAGAACGACATATAGCCCATATCATAAGGCGGAAGTTCTTCGGGGTGCTCGTACATATCGTAATAAGCGACCCAGTAATTGGCGAGATACCAAGCCGGAACGACGAAGAGCTCTTTGCGCATCACGCGGTCAAGCGCCCGTACGCCTGCAGCCATTTCCTCGCGCGTGGTCGCCTCTTTCACGATCTCGATAAGAGCATCCGCCGCAGGCGATGAATAACGCGCAGGGTTGAACACATCGCCCACGCCCGAGGTGCCATAGCGCTGGCCAAGCCCCTCGCCCTCTTCAAGCCCGTTGCGGTAACCGTCATAGATCATATCGAAATCACCGTTGTTGGTGCGTTCGGTATATTGCGCAGTGTCGATACGGTTCCAGACCGCATCGATCCCGAGGGCTTTGAGGTTCTCGATATAGGGCAGCATGATCCGGTCAAAGGTCGGCGAGTAGCCAAGGAATTCGAGCTTGAACGTCTCGCCCTTGTCGTTGACCAGCATCCCGTCGGCCCCTGCCGTCCAGCCCGCCTCTTCCATCAAGGCAAGAGCCTTGCGCAGGTTGCCACGGTCGAGCTGACGCTCGCCCGATGTATGTGGCATCGTCACCTCTTCGGTGAGGATCGCAGGATCAATCAGGTCCTTCACACGCTCGAGATACTCGAGCTCGAGGCCCTCGGGCTTGCCCTTGGCCTGCATATCCGAGTTCTGCCAGAAACTTTCACGCTGATCGAAAAGCCCATACTGGAGGTTATCGTTCGTCCAAGTGAAATTATACATCAGGCCGATCGCCTGACGGACGCGGATATCCTCGAACTTGGGGTTTTGAAGATTGAAGAGGAACCCGTAAGCGCCGGGCAAATTACCGTTCGCAATGGTTTCTTTCTTGACCCAGCCTTTTTCGAGCGCGGGGAAATCATAAGCCGTCGCCCAGTTCAGCGACGAATTTTCCTGACGGAATGCAAAGGCCCCCGCCTTGAACCCTTCGAAGGCGGCAGTGGTGTCGGCGAAATACTCGACGCGGAAGCTGTCGAAGTTGTTCTGACCCACGTTGATCGGATGATCCGCACCCCAGAAGTTCGGATTGCGCTTATAGGTAATCTCTTCGTTGATCTTGTAAGCGTCGAGCATATAGGGCCCCGTGCCCGGAGCGACTTCGAAACGCGCCTCGTCCAGACGGGCGCCAGTTTCCTCATACCAATGCTTGGGGAAAGCAGGGGTTGCCCCCGCCTGCTCGATCAACCCCGAACGTGGAATGTCATCGGCAAAGGTGAATTTCACGCGATACTCGTCGAGAGCTTCGACGTTTACGATCAACTGCGCCACCGCCGTTGCAAAAGAACGCGTGCCCTGTTCGATCAAGAGGTTATGGCTAAAGACGATGTCCTCGGCCGTCATCGGAACGCCGTCGGAAAAGGTCACATCGTCCCGCAGATTGAAGATCACCCAATCCTTGCTTTCGGGATACTCGATGGTGGTGCACAAATAGCAATAGGACGACCCCACTTCATCTGCGGTTCCCGCGAACAACCGCTCGACAGCGATACTCGCCAGAGCGCCCGGCGTTCCCTCTTGGGTCGCATAGGGGTTCATCGTGTCAAAGGTGCCCATCATCCAGATCGACATCTCGCCGCCCTTGGGGGCATCGGGGTTCACATAGTCGAGGTGCTTGAAATCGGCGGGATACTTGAGGCTGCCATAGGTCGAAATGCCGTGCGCGACGATGACCTCTTCATGGCTTTCCGCCAAAACCTGTCCCGCAAAGGCCACAGCCCCCAGAAAGATCACACCCCCCATGAGCGCCCAATTCGGCATCACTGCGGCTTTGGCGGCGTGACGCGGGGTTGAATGCGTTTTCGGGATCATGTGCTTCCTCCATGCAAACAAATTGCTTTGGGTATAGCTTAGGCTGCCCCAAAGGACTTGCAAGTTGAGTTTGCGTGATCGCCCAAAACAAAAGGCCGCCCCGAAGGACGGCCTTTGTTGGAATTAGGGTGTCGGCTTAGCCGCCGATGGTCGCAAGATAGGCAATCAGGTTCGCGCGATCTTCAACCTTGGGAAGACCCGAGAAGCCCATGGCGGTGCCGGGAGCGTATTTCTTGGGGGCTTCGAGGAAACCGTTGAGGTGCTCGGGGTCCCAAACCTGGGCCACAGCTTCGAGAGCGCCGGAATAGGCGTAACCGTCAACCGAATCGACAGCGCGGTTCACAACACCAAACAGGTGCGGACCAGTGCGGTTGTCGCCGTTTTCGAGCGAGTGGCACGAAGCACACTTTCTGAACACCTTTTCACCTTCGGCAGCATCGGCCGAAGCGAAAACTTCTTCAAACGAGGGGCCTGCTTCTGCGGCAGCATCGCCACCGGAACCGCCCTCAACTTCGATGGCATAGCCTTGGGCGTGGTCTTCACCGTGGGCACCGCCGCCGAAATAAATGGATTCGGCAGCCCAGCCGCCAAGAAGAAAGACCAGCAGAGCGCCACAAAAGCCGCCGAGAATTTTGGTCATCGTCATAGTGTCGAACATGTCGCGTTCCATTCCGTTCGCAATTTTGCGGCTATGTATCCGCTTACTGCTAGGTCTTGCAAGCAGTCTTACCGCGACTTATTGCCCATTTTACAAGTTTATGAACAGGAAAAACGAAATGACTGCTCGTATCGCATTCCAAGGAGAGCTTGGCGCCTATGGCCATCAGGCATGTGTAGAGACCCGTCCCAAGCACGAGCCCCTGCCCTGCGATACCTTTGAAGAGACCATGGATGCGGTGCGTCGTGGCGACGCCGAGCTTGGCATGGTGGCAGTCGAAAACTCGACCTATGGACGTGTGGCGGACGTGCATTCGCTTCTTCCCAAGAGCGGCCTGCATATCGTGGACGAGGCTTTTGTGCGTGTTCACGTCAATCTCTTGGGCACCAAAGACGCCCGTGTCGAAGATGTCACTACGGCCCATGGCCATCCGGTGATTCTCCCGCAATGCGCGGGCTTTTTGCGCGAACACAGCATCCGCGGCGTCGTCAGCAGCGACAACGCCCGCGCCGCCCGCGAAGTGGCCGAGCGCAATGATCCGTCGCATGCCGCGCTCGCCAGCGAGCTAGCCGCCGAGATTTACGGTCTCAAGGTTCTGGCCCGCCATATCGAGGACCACGACCGCAACACCACGCGCTTTCTGATCATGTCGCGCGATCTCGACCTGAAACGTCGCGGCAAATTCGGCATGATGACGAGCTTTATCTTCCGCGTGCGCAACATTCCCGCCGCGCTCTACAAAGCGATGGGCGGTTTCGCGACGAACGGCGTCAACATGACCAAGCTCGAAAGCTATATGGTCGACGGCGACTTCAACGCGACCCAATTCTATGCCGAGATCGAAGGCCATCCAGACGACCGCAATGTCGCTCTGGCGCTCGAAGAGCTTGATTACTTCACCAGCGAAGTAAAGCTTATGGGCGTCTTCCCATCGGCCCCGCGCCGCCACGAACGCTAGGTTTGGGGGGCCGCCTATGCGCGGCCCATCGCCTTTTCTTCGATATCCTCGGCAAAGTCGGCAACCCGCGTCTTGAACCGCTTGATGAGGTTCTGACGTGCAAGTTTCATCGACTGGAGCATCAATCGCGCAGCAAGTGTGCGCGGCTTGAGCTCGAACTCGACCCCCATCCGCGTGCGATTGGGGGACAAAGCAACTAGCTCGATCTCGCAGTCTCCTTCGATCCCGCCGGATTCGAAATAAACGTTGATTGAATTGGGGTTATCAGCGTGGGTGATCTGAATTGCGGCCTTGCGAGATTTCCCGCGGAATTCGAACTCGACCTCCCAGATCGACCCTTTGGCAATCGGTCCCTCGCCGGATGTGCGCACCACATCAACGCCACGCCGCATGGCGGCCCGCTCGAAAGCTTTATAGTCCGAACAACGATCGAAAACGAACTCCATGCTCGCTTCGATGTCCTCTTTGGTGCTGAATTTCATACGTCCGTCCGTCTTTGGCTGACCCTACGGTCATTTTTGATCAAGATCACCTCAATCTAGTCTGTCCGCAAGCCAATTGAAGAGCATGAAATGCGCAATCGACCCTTTTCGCGCGGGCGAGATGTCGGGATGCTCGCCCGCAAAGGCCAGAGCAAGCTCTTCTTTCGTGACCCAGCGCGCATCTTCCAACTCGGCAGGATCAACCGTGATTTCGGTCGAACTGGCCTCTGCATGGCACCCGAACATGAGGTTCATCGGAAAGGCCCAAGGCTGGCTGGCAAGATAGGTGACGCGGGCGCATCTGATCCCCGCCTCCTCGAAAACCTCGCGGCGCACGGCCGCCTCGATCGTCTCGCCGGGTTCGACAAAGCCGGCAAGACAGGAATACATCCGCTCGGGCCAAGCAGGAGAGCGCCCGAGAAGAACCGAGTTCCCATGCGTTACCAGCATGATCGCAACGGGATCGGTGCGCGGGAAATGCGGCGCACCGCAGGATGGGCAATTGCGCTGCCAACCGCCCACGGCCATTTTGCTTTCGTGACCGCATTTCGAACAGAACTTGTGGCTGTCATGCCACCCAAGAACGGCACGCGCTGTGCTGGCCAATTCCGCATCCTGCGGCGAAAGATGGGTCATGACGGCACGCAGCTCGGCAAATACCGCTCCCTCCCCAATAAGCGGGTGGCTCTGCTCTGTTGGATCGAGAAACCCCGAATGAAGCTCGATCTCCGAAGGGTTCCAGCCGCTCAGATCGACGGCAAAAGTCGGCACGCCATCAGGAAGCCCGAGGAAAATCGGCTCGCCCGCAAGATCCATTACGGGGTGACCGACCTCGACAAAGAAGAGCGCACGCACTTCGGCATCCGTCACAAGCGGTTTGCCCCGCCAAAGGATCATCGCGCGCGCATCGGGTCGCTGCCAAAGCGATTCGGCCTCGGGCCGAAGCTGTGCCGCGCGGTCATAGCCGCTTCCCCCGAAAGTCACCTCTTCCGCAATCCGCATCGAACTCTCTCCTTCAAGACGCATAACCTATGACCAAACCGATGGAAGGTTTCCAGCCTTGTTGCGGGATCAAAGGGCCTCACCCCTTGCAAAGACACCCCAAACCCCCTAACTCACCCCTCGAGAGGCTGGCGCGGGCGAGCGCTTCGCCAACCCGGTCAGGTCCGGAAGGAAGCAGCCGTAACGATTTCCGCTTGGGTCGCTGTCCAGTCTCTCACCTTTCCGCATAGATTTGACCGACAGATGTGGACCTCGCGGCGCGGGTTGCTTACCTTGTCCCTCGAACAAGATGATCAAGGCCCCCATGTCCGACACAGCAGCACGCCCCTATCAGGTCCTTGCGCGGAAATACCGCCCCGAGACCTTTGCCGATCTCGTCGGACAAGACGCCATGGTGCGCACGCTTCGCAATGCTTTTGCCGCGGACCGTATCGCCCAAGCTTTCATCATGACGGGCATCCGCGGAACGGGCAAAACCACGACCGCACGGATCATCGCCAAGGGGATGAACTGCATCGGCCCCGACGGAAACGGCAAACCCACCACCGATCCTTGCGGCGTGTGCGAGCACTGCACCTCGATCATGGAAGGCCGCCACGTCGATGTCATGGAGATGGACGCCGCATCGCGCACAGGCGTGAACGACATCCGCGAGATCATCGACAGCGTTCATTACCGCGCAGCCTCGGCCCGCTATAAAATCTATATCATCGACGAAGTTCACATGCTCTCGACAAGCGCTTTCAACGCGCTTCTCAAGACGCTCGAAGAGCCGCCCGCGCATGTGAAGTTCATCTTTGCGACAACCGAAATCCGCAAAGTGCCCGTCACGGTTTTGTCGCGCTGCCAGCGTTTCGATCTGCGCCGCATCGAACCCGAAGTGATGATCGCGCTCCTGCGCAAGATCGCCTCTGCCGAAGGCGCCGAGATCAGTGACGACGCCCTCGCCCTCATCACCCGCGCCGCAGAAGGCTCTGCCCGTGATGCAACCTCGCTTCTCGATCAGGCGATCAGCCATGGCGCGGGCGAAACCACAGCCGATCAGGTCCGCGCCATGCTGGGCCTCGCCGACCGTGGGCGCGTCCTTGATCTCTTCGACATGATCCTACGCGGCGAAGCGGCGGCGGCTCTGACCGAGCTTTCGGCACAATATGCCGACGGTGCCGACCCGATGGCGATCCTGCGCGATCTGGCTGAGATTGCCCATTGGATTTCCATCATCCAGATCACGCCCGACGCAGCCGACGATCCGACTGTTTCCCCTGACGAACGCTCGCGCGGTCAGGCAATGGCGGGGGCTATTCCGATTCGCGTTCTGACCCGCCTGTGGCAAATGCTGCTCAAGGCGTTGGAAGAGGTCGCGATCGCCCCCAACGCGATGATGGCCGCGGAAATGGCGATCATCCGTTTGACCCATGTGGCCGATCTCCCCGCGCCTGCGGATCTTCTCAAGAAACTCTCCGAGACGCTTCCGCCTTCGGGTGGCCCCTCGGGCGGCGGCGGGCGTCCTGCGCCGACGGGCGGCACGGTGAATGCGATGAGCACGAGCTATGCCCCGACCTCGGGCTCGGGTCCAGTGGCACGCGGCGGTGCCCAACCCGCCACCGCACTGAGTGCCGACTCGCTCGCACGCTATGCCCGCTTCGAGGACGTGGTCGAGCTGATCCGCGCCCACCGCGACGTCAAACTCCTCGTCGAGGTGGAAAGCGGCGTGCGGCTCGCCAACTATCGCCCCGGACGGATCGAGTTCCAGCTTGCTCCGAACGCCCCCCAGGACCTCGCCCAGCGCCTTGGGTCGCGGCTTCAGGCGTGGACGGGCAACCGTTGGGCCATCACGCTTGTGAACGAAGGCGGCGCCCCGACGATCACCGAAGTGCGCGACGCCGAAGACAACGCTCTCAAATCCGAGGCGACCAAGCACCCGCTGGTGCAGGCTGTCCTCAAGTCCTTTCCCAAAGCCCGTATCAGCACGATCCGCACCCAAGCGGATATCGCGCTCGAGGCCGAGGTCGAGGCACTCCGCGAAGTAGACGAAGAATGGGACCCGTTCGAAGCGGACTAACCCCTCAATCAGGAAAAGACAGATGTTCAAAGGACTCGGCGGCCTTGGCGATATGGCCAAGATGATGAAATCCGCACAGGAAATGCAGGCCAAAATGGCCAAGCTTCAGGACGATCTCGAACATATCACCGTGATCGGTGAGAGCGGGGCAGGCCTTGTCAAAGCCACCGCAACTGCCAAAGGCGATCTGACGGGTCTCGACATAGACCCGTCGATCTTTGTCGCCAGCGAAAAGGAAATGGTCGAGGACCTGATCCTTGCCGCCGTCAAGGATGCCCAAGGCAAAGCACAGCAAAGGGCCCAGTCCGAAATGGCCAAGCTGACAGAAGGTCTCGGCCTTCCCGCCGATTTCAAACTTCCTTTCTGATCACGGGTGACAGGTTCCACGATGAGCCAGAACAAAGACATCGAGAACCTGATCGACCTCCTGGCCAAGCTCCCGGGGCTTGGCCCTCGGTCTGCGCGTCGCGCAGTCCTGCACCTGATCAAAAAGCGCTCGCTGCACCTCATTCCGCTGGCAGATGCCCTGCATCGCGTCGGCTCCACCGCCCGTGAATGCCTCAATTGCGGGAACATCGGCACCTCTGACCTCTGCGACATCTGCGAGAGCGAAAAGCGTGCGAACGGTGAAATCTGCGTTGTTGAAGATGTAGCAGATCTCTGGGCGATGGAGCGCTCGGGCGTGTTCAAGGGCCGTTATCACGTTCTTGGCGGCACGCTCTCCGCTCTCGACGCCGTCGGCCCCGAAGAGCTTCGTATCCCCAAGCTGGTCGACCGCATCGTCGGTGAAAACGTGACCGAGGTGATCCTTGCCCTTTCGGCCACCATCGACGGGCAAACGACGGCGCATTACATCGCCGACCAGCTTCCCCACGTCAAAGTCACCTCATTGGCCCAAGGCGTCCCTGTCGGCGGCGAGCTGGACTATCTCGACGACGGAACGATCACCGCCGCCCTGCGCGCCCGTAAATCATTCTGAACGAAAAACCCCGACCGAATGGCCGGGGTTTCGCAAATCTGCCCGATGGGCGAGAGGATCAATCCTCGTCGCCGTCATCGTCGTTGTCGGGAAGGTTGAAGAAGCTATCCGCATCCTTGAACGCCGAATCGTCGCGCTCGTCTTCCTCGTCGTCATTGTTCCCCGAGAGCGTGAAGGCTTCGAGACCTGCAATCGCCGAAGGCATCTTGGGCTCGGGTGCCATGCCGAGCGACTGCTCGGTGCTCACCAGCTTGCGACGCTCGTCGTCGGTCATCGCGGTGCCTTCCTTGGCGCGCTTGGCGTTGGCCTTCTGCACGGCGGCATCAAGCTCGGACTGCTTGCAAAGACCCAAAGCGACGGGGTCGATCGGGGTGATGTTCTGGATGTTCCAGTGGGTGCGCTCGCGGATCGCCTGAATGGTCGGCTTGGTGGTGCCGACAAGCTTGGCAACCTGACCGTCCGAAAGCTCGGGGTGGAACTTGACCAGCCAATAGATCGAC
The DNA here is from genome assembly GCF_030264275.1 of Marivivens sp. LCG002. Taxonomy (NCBI): domain Bacteria; kingdom Pseudomonadati; phylum Pseudomonadota; class Alphaproteobacteria; order Rhodobacterales; family Paracoccaceae; genus Marivivens; species Marivivens sp. LCG002. The sequence goes on from NZ_CP127165.1 coordinate 2,564,960, forward strand.
GCAGGACGGTCCTGACGCTTGGAGAGCGGGGTATAGCGCGGGCCACGGCGCTTTTCTTCACCGACAGCAGCAGGGTTGAACTTGAGCTTGAGCTTGTGCAGCGGGTTCGCCTCTGCCTTGTCGATCTCTTCCTGCGTGAGCTGGTTGTTGGCGACAGGGTCAAAGCCCTTGACGCCGACGGCCACGTCACCATCCGCGATGCCCTGAATCTCGAGCTCGTGCATGCCCACAAAGTCACCGATCTGCTTGAAGGTGATCGTCGTGTTGTCCACCAGCCATACGGCGGTGGCCTTTGCCATAATCGGTTTATCAGCCATCGTGACTCTCCTAATAAACAAACCTTCCCCGTGCCCTGAAAGAGGGCGAGCCATTTTTGGCCCAGTTCACATTGTCGGGGAACTTGGGGGGTATATAGTGCGGGAAAGCAAATTAGAAAAGATGAAAATGTTGAGACTGATTTTTGCGGCAATTACCGCTCTCGCCCCGACCTTCGCCAAAGCAGACGGCACAGCCGGCGAATTCGACTATTATGTGCTCTCGCTCTCGTGGTCGCCCTCGTGGTGCAGCCTCGAAGGGGATGCCCGCAACTCACCGCAATGTGACCCCTCCGAAGACTTCGGTTGGGTGCTGCACGGGCTTTGGCCCCAGTATGAACGCGGTTGGCCCGATTACTGCCGCACATCGCACGCCGAGCCGACGCGCACCCAGACGAATGCGATGGCCGACATCATGGGCACCTCGGGGCTTGCGTGGTATCAATGGAACAAGCACGGCACCTGTTCGGGCCTGAATTCGACGCAATACTACGCCCTCGCCCGCGAGGCCTATGACCGCGTGACCCGCCCCGAAGTGTTCCGCAAGCTGGGCAAGGCGGTCCAGCTTCCCGCCTCTGTCGTGGAACAGGCCTTTATCAAGGACAACCAAGGCCTTGACCCCAACGAAGTGACCGTGACCTGCAAGAGCGGCTATATCCAAGAGGTCCGCATCTGCTTGACGCGGGATCTCGAATTCCGTCGTTGCGGCACGGATGTCATCAGGGATTGCACCCTTGATGACGCCCTTTTGGAACCTATCCGCTGACCTTGAGAACGATCTTGCCGATGTGGGCGCTGCTCTCCATCCGCGCATGGGCAGAGGCCGCATCGGCAAAGTCGAATTCCTGATCCATCACGGGCGCAACCTTGCCCGCTTCGATCAAGGGCCAGACCTTGGCAAGAAGCGCCTCGGCAATCCGCGCTTTCGCCTGATCGCTCTGCGGTCGAAGGGTGGAACCCGTGAATGTCAACCGCCGCGTCATCAGCTGTGCAAAGTTCACCTCGGCCTTGGGACCACCCAGAAACGCGATCTGGACCAAACGCCCATCATCGGCCAAGGCCTTGAGATTGCGCTGGATATACGGTCCACCCACCATGTCGAGGATCACATCGGCACCGCCCTCGGCACGCATCACATCCTCGAACGCTTCGGTGCGATAGTTGATCCCGCGCTCGGCCCCAAGCTCCACACAAGCGGCACATTTCTCGTCCGAACCTGCGGTCACGAAAACCCGCGCACCGAACGCGCGCGCAAGCTGGATCGCCGTTGTGCCGATCCCCGAAGACCCGCCGTGAACGAGAAACCGCTCGCCCGCCTTGAGACCGCCGCGCATGAACACGTTGGAATAAACGGTAAAGAACGTCTCGGGCAAACAAGCCGCTTCCTTCATGCTCAGCCCCGAAGGAACAGGCAAACAATGCGCCGCAGGGGTCGAGACATATTCCGCATATCCACCACCGGGAAGCAGCGCGCAGACCTTGTCGCCGACCTTGAGGTTCGAGACACCGGCGCCAATTTCGACGACCTCGCCCGAACACTCAAGACCGGGCAAATCACTTGCGCCCTTGGGCGGATCATAGGCCCCCGCACGCTGGAGCGCGTCAGGGCGGTTCACACCCGCATAAGCCACCTTGAGGATCACGCGGTCATGCTCTGCCACGGGTCGCGGCCTATCGGTCAGTTGAAGAACTTCGGGACCACCCGCCTTGGTGATTTCAACGGCTTTCATCATCTCGGTCATATTGGCCCCCTATTCCACCCAGCGCCCGGGAAGATCATCCCGAACCGCCGCTTTGGGTGCCTTGATACCACCCAAGAGCCGATCAAGCCCTGCGACCAAAGGACGGAAAGCGGGGTTCTTGCGGACCGAGGCTTTGACCTTTTCGAACCGCATTACATCGGCAATGCGGCGGTCGATGAACTCCTTCGTGGCCTCGCCATAGGTCTCGTCCCCGAGCCAATAGAGCACGACAGAGCCGTAAACCGCCGAAAGCGTGACGCGCTTGGAGTACCAGTTCACATCATCCGACGTATCCCCGAGTGCATTCCAGATCGCGTCCGCCGTGCCCCAGATGAGTCCCGATCCTTCTGCCGCATGATGGGGCAGGGCAAAAAGAGTTGTCCCGCGCCGCACGATCTCGCGGTCCGCATCCTCAAGCCGAAGCCAGATCGCATGCGCCACCTTTTCCGAATACCGCATTTGGGAAAGATCGGCCGCCGCCATCCTCTCCACCATCCGCGCGTCCCCTGCACGGTGATAGGCCACCGCCAGATCAATCGCCCCGCGCGGACAGACAGCACGTGCCGCCTCGGCGGTCAGTCCCGCGTCGGCAACCGCCGCGTCAAAGGCAACCTGGCTCCAGCCGTCAAAAACGACATGCGGCTCGATCGCATTGAGAAGGGTCCTCAAAACAGGGTCAAACTCGGCTTGGGTCATCGCCATTCTCCTTAGTTGGCCCCCAGACTAGACAATTATGGCAGTGGTTGCTATACGGCCCATTCCTGCAAATTCTTGCAAATCCAACTTAGAAAGGTGGTGAAAACCACATGCAGGTAAGCGTACGTGACAACAACGTCGATCAGGCCCTTCGTGTTCTGAAGAAAAAGCTGCAGCGTGAAGGCGTTTTCCGCGAAATGAAGCTCAAGCAACATTTCGAGAAACCCTCCATCCGCAAAGCTCGCGAACAGGCTGAAGCGATTCGCCGTCAGCGCAAGCTGGCGCGCAAAAAGCTGCAGCGCGAGGGACTCATCTAATTGAGCCTGATAGCACGCTAAATGACGACCCCCGAGCCTCTGCTTCGGGGGTTTGTCATTTCTAGGGGTCATTCCAGCGGCAAAGCCGTCGTCTGGAGCACGGATTTAAGAGAAAACGACGACTGCATCCCCTGCACGCCAGGGAGCGATGCCAGATAGCGGCGATGGATGCGCGCGAAATCCTCGGCATCCTTGGCGACCACCTTGAGCAGATAGTCCGCCGCCCCCGCCATCAGATGACACTCCATCACATCGGGCACCCTTGCCACCGCCTCTTCGAAAGCGCTGAGGATCTCGTCCTTTTGGCCGCTGAGCGTGATTTCCACATAGACAACCGTCTTGCGCCCGATTTTCTCGGGACTGAGAAGAGCAACATACCCCGAGATATAGCCGTCCTCTTCAAGCCGCTGGATGCGCCGATGACAGGCCGATTGCGAAAGATTCACCCGCTCGGACAGCTCGGCATTCGAAATGCGCCCCTCTTTCTGAAGGGCGCGCAGGATTCGGATATCCGTCTCATCGAGCTGCATTGACGCAAATTCCTTCTAATTTTGTATCACTATACAGAATTTTCTTCGAACATTGTGCCAATCCTCACCGATCTTTGCAAAACAATTGTTCGCAATCTCGTGCACCTTTGACGCAACGAACACCCAAGGAGCTGCACCATGCACATCGGTTGCCCGAAAGAGATCAAACCCCAGGAATTCCGCGTCGGCATGACGCCCAACGCCGTGGCCGAAGCCGTTGCGCATGGTCACACCGTGACGGTCGAAACCGCTGCGGGGATCGGAGCGGGCTTTACCGATGCCGACTACATCGCCGCAGGAGCCAAGATCGCGGCAACCGCCGCCGATGTCTTTGCCGCTGCCGATATGATCGTCAAAGTCAAAGAGCCCCAAGCCGTCGAGCGCAAAATGCTGCGTGAAGGTCAGCTTCTCTTTACCTATCTCCATCTCGCGCCCGATCCGGACCAGACGCATGACCTCCTAGCGTCTGGTGCCACCTGCATCGCCTATGAAACAGTGACCGACGACCGTGGCGGGCTTCCCCTCCTTGCCCCGATGTCCGAAGTCGCTGGCCGACTTGCGCCACAGGTCGGCGCATGGACGTTGCAAAAGGCCAACGGCGGGCGCGGGGTGCTCCTTGGTGGGGTTCCCGGTGTCGGTCCGGGCAAAGTGCTCGTCATCGGTGGCGGCGTCGTCGGCACCCACGCAGCGCGTATCGCGGCGGGCATGGGCGCGGATGTGACCGTGCTTGACCGCTCGCTCCCGCGTCTGCGCTATCTCGACGATGTCTTCGGCGGAACCTTCAAGAACGGCTATGCCTCTGCGGGCAACACCATCGAGCTTGCCCGCGAAGCCGACCTGATCATCGGGGCTGTTCTTGTGCCCGGTGCTGCGGCCCCCAAGCTCATCAAGCGTGACCAACTCAAGGAACTCAAGCCCGGCGCGGCCCTTGTGGACGTCGCCATCGACCAGGGCGGCTGTTTCGAGACCTCCAAGGCCACGACCCACGAAAACCCGATCTACGAGGTGGACGGGATCATGCACTACTGCGTGGCCAATATGCCCGGCGCCGTCGCGCGGACCTCGACCATTGCGCTTGGCAACGCCACGATGCCCTTCATGCTCGCCTTGGCCGACAAGGGCTGGAAAAAGGCCTGCGCCGAGGATCGCCACCTTCTCAACGGCCTCAACGTCCACGCAGGTCAGCTCACCTATGCCGCAGTCGGCGAGGCTCTCGGGATCGCGACCGTCGACCCCAAGACACTGATCTAAAAACACAAAAGGCGGCCCCGAGAGGAGCCGCCTTTCTTAACTCCGGTCCGCTTACTTCTTCAAAGCGTCGCGGATCTCGAGAAGCACGTCGATCTCGCTCGGACCAGCCGGCGCAGCGGGTGCAGCCTCTTCCTTGGCGGTCATGGCATCCTTGATCTTGTTCACCTGACGCACCAGCAGGAACACTACGAACGCGATGATCAGGAAGTTGATCACAGCCATCAGGAACGACCCATAGGCAAAGATCGACGCCCCCGCTTCACGTGCGGCTTCAAGGCTAGCGCCCGCAGGCACTTCGCCGCTGAGCACGAAGTAGTTGTTCGTGAAATCGACGCCGCCCGTAAAGAGCCCGATGATCGGGTTCAAAAGATCAGCCACAAGCGAGCTGACAATCGCGGTAAACGCAGCACCGACGATGATACCAACAGCCATGTCCATCACATTGCCTTTGGCGATAAAAGACTGGAATTCTTTCAACATGTTATTTCCCCATTCCGTTAAAGCGCCTGTTTTTTGTTCGCGCCAACACAACCATAGCGCAAAAAACGCACAGTCGAACGGGTTAAATTCTAACGCGAAATGATTAAGTTGCAGAAATACCAAGGAGCAACACATGGCAGACCTTTCCAATTTCCCGATCACCAAACGCTGGCCCGCTAAAAATCCTGACGTGATCCAGCTTTACGCATCCCCCACTGCAAACGGCGTCAAAGCATCAATCGCGCTTGAAGAGCTCGGCCTTCCCTACGAACCGCATCTCGTCACGCTTGCCGATGCCGACGTCAAAAGCCCCGAGTTTCTCTCGCTCAACCCCAACAACAAGATCCCTGCGATCATCGACCCCGACGGTCCCGATGGTGCACCCATCGGTCTTTTCGAAAGCGGCGCGATCCTGATTTATCTTGCCGACAAAACGGGCAAGCTGATCGGCAAAACCGCGACCGAACGTTACAAGGTCATCCAGTGGCTCATGTTCCAGATGGGCGGCGTCGGCCCGATGTTCGGCCAGCTTGGCTTTTTCTACAAATTCGCGGGCGCCAAGATGGAAGACCCCACCGCGCGCGACCGCTACATCAACGAAGCCAAGCGCCTGTTGAACGTCCTTGAAAAAGAGCTGGACGGCAAAGAATGGATCGCAGGCGATTTCTCGATTGCCGACATCGCGCTTGCGCCTTGGCTCAAGGGGCTGGAATTCTATGGGGCCACCGCCGTCACGGGCTATGACGACCTAACGAATGTGCCTGCCTATGTGGACCGTTTCTTGGCCCGCCCTGCGGTCCAAAAGGGAAGCAAGGTCCCGAGCTGAACGAAAAAGGGCGGCCCGTTGGACCGCCCTTTCTTTTATCCGCGGAGCGTGCCGCCCGTCGCCTTTGTGACCTTCTCGACGATCTTGGCCGAAACAGCCTCAAGGTCCTTTTCGGTCAGCGTCGCCTCTTTGGGCTGAAGCCGCACTGTGATGGCGAGCGATTTCTTGCCCTCGCCAAGGCTGCCGCCGATGAACTCGTCGAACACCCGCACGTCTTCGATCAAAGCCTTATCGGACCCCAAGGCCGCATTCACGAGGGTCAGAGCCTCGACATCCGCATTCACAACAAATGCAAAGTCACGCTCGACCGCCTGAAGCTCCGAAGCCTCGAGAGCAGGGCGCGAAGCCGAGGTGTTCTTGGGCAGCGGGATTTCCTCGAGATAGATGGTAAAGGCGACAGCCGCGCCCTTGATGTCCATCTCGCGCAGGATCTTGGGATGCAGTTCACCGAAAATACCGAGAACCTTTTTCGGTCCAAGGCAAATCTGGCCATGACGTCCGGGGTGCCACCATTCGGCCCCGTTGCGCATGATCTGGACCCGCGCAGGCGCACCGACCGAAGCCAAGATCGCTTCAATGTCCGCCTTGGCGTCGAACACATCGACAGCGCGGCTTGCGCCATGCACATCCTTGGGCCCGTTACGACCGATCAGAACCCCTGAAAGCGCAACATGCTGTTCACCCGGTTCGCCGCCGTGGAACGCGGTCCCGACCTCGAACAGCGCCAGATCTGCAAACCCGCGTGCCTGATTGCGCGCCGCCGCACGCAAGAGACCCGGAAGCAGGTCAGGCCGCATATGGCTCATATCGCTGGAAATCGGGTTCTCGAGACGGGTCGCATCGGTGCCACCGCCGAAAAGCGTCGCCGCCTTCTGGTCGATGAACGAATAGGTCACGCATTCATTATAGCCGAGTGACGCCGCCATACGGCGCGCAACCGAGGTGCGCACCTGAAGCGGGGTCAGGATCGGCTTGGGCACGCCAGCCGAAGCACGGCGCAGCGGCTTGCCTTCAAGCTTGGTCAGAGAGGCGATACGCGCCACTTCCTCGACGAGGTCAGCCTCGCCCTGAACATCCGAACGCCAGCTCGGCACATGGGCCATATCGCCTTCCATACGGAACCCGAGCGCGGTCAGCGTCTGGCGCTGCTCGCTTTCGGGAATATCCATCCCGACAAGGCTCTGAACCCGCTTGGCATCAAGCTTGTAGGCACGGGCAAAGTTCGGAACACCGCCCGCGACCACCATCTCCGAGGCCTCGCCGCCCGCATGATCCACGATCATACGCACCGCGTGCTCAAGCCCCATTGGCGTGAACTCGGGATCGACACCGCGCTCGAAACGGTAGCGTGCGTCCGAGTTGATCTTGAGCGCACGGCCCGTCAATGCGATCTGGACAGGGTCCCACCACGCGCTCTCGACAAAGACGTTGACCGTCTCTTCGGTCACGCCCGAGTGCTCGCCGCCCATGATGCCCGCAATGCTCTCGACGCCGTTGTCGTCGGAAATCGCCATCGCGCCCGCAGGAAGAACATAGGTCTTCTCGTCGAGCGCAAGGATCTCTTCTCCGCCCTTGGCGCGGTGCACCCGAAGGTTGCCCTTGACCTTATCCGCGTCAAAGACGTGCAGCGGACGGTTCTGGTCAAAGGTGAAATAGTTGGTCACATCCACAAGGAACGAAATCGGGCGCAAACCGATCGCCTTGAGCGCCTGCTGGAGCCATTCGGGCGAAGGCCCGTTCTTGACACCCTTGATGAGGCGACCCGTGAACAGCGGACAGCCGTCAAGCGTATCCTCGTCGATCGTCACCTTGATATCGCTTTCAAAGCTCGCAGGCACAGCTTCGACTGTGCAAGGCTTGAGCTTGCCCAATCCCCGCGCAGCAAGGTCACGCGCAATACCGCGCACGCCCAGAGCATCGCCACGGTTCGGCGTAATCGCGATCTCGATCACAGGTTCGACCTTGGACGGATCATTGGCCGACAGCCAGTCGGCAAAGCTCTCGCCCACTTCGCCCGAAGGAAGCTCGATAATCCCGTTATGCTCGTCCGACAGCTCAAGCTCGCGCTCCGAGGCCATCATGCCAAAGCTCTCGACCCCGCGGATTTTTCCGACGGAAATGGTGATATCGAGACCGGGAATATAGGTGCCGGGCTTGGCCAGAACCACGGTGATGCCTTCGCGGGCGTTGGGCGCGCCGCAGACGATCTGGGTTTCGCCATCGGCGGTCATGACCTTGCAGACCCGAAGCTTGTCCGCATCGGGGTGCTGCTCGGCGTGCACGATCTTGGCGATCTGGAAATCGGCCAGCTTGGCGGCGGGGTTCTCGATCCCCTCCACCTCAAGCCCGAGGTCGGTCAGCGCTTCTGCGATCTCGTCAACAGAGGCGGTCGTATCGAGGTGTTTCTTCAGCCAGGAAAGGGTGAATTTCATATCTCTTGTCCAATTCGGCCTGCGGGCTTTCGGTCCCGCACATTTCGTTCAAGCGCTCGGCGCCACTTAGCGGCTCAGCCCACCATGGAGGGTCGGCACGTCAAGTGCCGAGAACCCGTAATGACGGAGCCAGCGAAGGTCGCTGTCAAAGAAGGCCCGCAGATCGGGGATGCCGTATTTCAGCATGGCGATACGGTCGATGCCGATCCCGAAGGCAAAGCCCTGATAAATGCTCGGATCGATCTTGGCGGCAGCAAGCACCTTTGGGTGCACCATGCCCGATCCAAGGACTTCGAGCCAGTCGTTGCCCTCGCCCACAGTGACAGAACCGTTGTTCCACTGGCACTGGATGTCCACTTCGGCCGACGGTTCGGTAAAGGGGAAGTGCGAGGCGCGGAAGCGGGTCTTGACCTTGGTGCCGAAGAACGCCGAAAGGAATTCCTCCAGAACCCATTTGAGGTTCGCCATGGAAATATCGGTGTCGATGGCAAGCCCTTCGACCTGATTGAACATCGGCGTATGGGTCTGGTCATAGTCGGCGCGATACACTCGGCCGGGCGAAATGGTGCGGATCGGAGCGCCTTGGGCCTCCATCGCGCGGATCTGCACGGGTGAAGTATGGGTGCGCAGCACGTGCGGCGGACGGTCATCCCCCTCGGCACGGTGGGTATAGAAAGTGTCCATTTCCGCGCGCGCAGGGTGGTGACCCGGAATGTTGAGCGCGTCGAAGTTATACCAATCGCTTTCGATCTGCGGACCCTCGGACACGGCAAAGCCCATATCCGCGAAAATCGCGGTCACTTCCTCGGTCACTTGGCTGATCGGGTGGATCGACCCCACACGGCGCGGACGGGTGGGCAGCGTCACATCAAGCCATTCCGAACGCAGACGCTCGTCGAGCGCGGCATCAGCCAGCGCGGTCTTTTTCGCGGCGAGCGCGCTGTTGATCTCGTCCTTGAGCGCGTTGAGCGCGGGGCCTGCGACCATGCGCTCTTCGGGGGACATCTTGCCCAGCTCGCGCATCTGAAGGCTGATCTCGCCCTTCTTGCCCAAAGCGGCCAGACGCACGTCCTCGATCGCGGCTTCGTCCGAAGCGGCGGCAATCAGGCCGAGGTATTTCGATTTAAGGTCTTCCATATCGTGCCCTTCGATCTTTTCTTGCACGGCAATTACCGCGCCGGCCCGTATCGCACAAGGACTGCGACCCATTTGGCCGGTATTTGAGGGCACCTGTGGCCCAAACGAAAAAGGCCGCCCCATGGGACGGCCTTCAAATCGGTCAGCGGGGCGATTAGGCAGCCAGAGCAGCCTTTGCTTTTTCGGCAATCGCGTTAAACGCTTCGGGCTCGTGAACGGCGAGATCGGCAAGAACCTTACGGTCAACTTCGATACCGGCTTTGGCCAGACCGTTGATGAACTTCGAATAGGTCAGCGATTCGTCAAATGCACGGACAGCTGCGTTGATACGCTGGATCCACAGAGCGCGGAAGTTGCGCTTGCGGTTCTTGCGGTCACGAGTTGCGTACTGGTTGGCCTTGTCTACGGCCTGACGGGCAACTTTGAAGGTCCGGCCGCGGCGGTCATAATAACCTTTTGCAGCGTCAAGGACTTTCTTGTGACGACGATGGGTAACGGTACCACCTTTAGTGCGCGACATTGTTCAGGCCTCCTTAGCGGTCGTAGGGCATGTAGGATTTGACGATCTTCGCGTCGGGCGCGGAGAGTGTCGTGGTCCCACGTGCGTCACGAATGAACTTGGTAGTGCGCTTGATCATGCCGTGGCGTTTGCCGGCCTGACCTGCTTTTACCAGACCGGAGGCGGTCACTTTGAAGCGCTTTTTGGCGCTCGATTTGGTCTTCATCTTGGGCATTTTCATCTCCTCTTACGAGTTGGTGAATTACGCGCGACTCGGCATGCCACAAGCCGGACGCACGGGTTGAAGCGGCCGTGTAGGACAGCTTCGCTCTATTGGCAAGCGCTAATTGATATAGCGCCCGATCACCCGAACAAAGGCGTTCGGAATATCGTTGATCGTATAGGTGCGGTGCTGGAGCGCATAAACGACCATGAAGCCCGCGACCATGATAACGATAGAGGCCGCGCGGGGAGCGCGGCCTTCCGAAATGGCACCGACGATAGACGGAAGCGACAGGGCACCAAGAATGATCCCGATGACAAGATAAAGATCAGCGTCCATCATTTCCCCCAAAGGTTGAACTCGGGGACGACCTTACTCTGCTTCCGAGCTGAGAATCAAACGTTCTGCACAAGGTGCCACGCGAAGAATGTTCGTCGACCCCGGCGTGTTGAACGGAACGCCTGCGGTCACGACGATCATATCGTCCTCGGTCGCGCCAAGTTCGGACTTGGTCGCACGCACAGCCGCGATCACTGCCGTCTTGAAGCGGTCGACCTCGCCCGTCAGCACGGTGTTCACACCCCATGACAGAGCAAGACGACGCGCGGTGCGATCCAGAGTGGTCAGAGCGATGATCGGCACACGCGGACGCTCGCGCGCAACAAGAAGCGCGGTCTTGCCCGACTGCGAATAGCAGCAGATGGCTTTGACGTTGGTCTTTTCCGCGATCTCGCGGGCCGCAGCAACGATACCGTCGGCAACGGTGGCGTGCTCGATACGGCGCGAGCTTTCGATGATCTCGACATAGGTCGGATCGGATTCGACCTGAGCGGCAACGCTGCTCATGGTGGTGACGGCTTCGACGGGGAACTGACCAGCGGCCGATTCCGCCGAAAGCATGATCGCATCCGCACCTTCGTAAATCGCGGTCGCAACGTCCGACACTTCGGCGCGGGTGGGCATCGGGCTTTCGATCATCGACTCGAGCATCTGGGTTGCAACGATGACGGGCTTACCGGCCGCGCGGCTTTTGCGGATAAGACGCTTCTGGATCGGCGGAACGTTCGAAACGGGAAGTTCCACACCCAGATCGCCGCGCGCCACCATGATACCGTCCGAAACCGCAAGGATTTCATCAAAGGCCTTCACAGCGGCAGGCTTTTCGATCTTGGAGAGGATCGCAGCGCGACCCTTGGCCAGAACACGGGCCTCTTCGACGTCGGCGGGACGCTGGACAAACGAAAGCGCAAGCCAGTCGACACCCAGCTCGCACACGAACTCGAGGTCCTTGCGGTCCTTTTCCGACAGAGCGGCCAGCGGCAGCACAACGTCGGGAACGTTCACGCCCTTGCGGTTGGAAATGGTGCCGCCCACGATCACTTCACAGTTCGCAAAGTCGCGACCGCAGTCTTTGACCTTGAGACGGATCTTGCCGTCATTGACGAGAAGCGAGGCACCGGGTTCCAGCGCGTCAAAGATTTCCTTGTGCGGAAGACGCACGCGGGTCGCATCGCCTTCGGCTTCATCGAGATCGAGACGGAAGTCCTGACCGACGACCAATTCCTCTTCGCCGTTCGCAAAAGTGCCGACGCGGAGCTTGGGCCCCTGAAGGTCGGCAAGAATGCCGATCGGCGTACCGCAATCCTTCTCGACCTGACGGATGATGTCATAGCGCTCTTTGATTTCGTGGTGGATGCCGTGGCTCATATTGAGGCGGAACACATCCGCACCGGCTTCGTGCAAAGCACGGATCATCTCATAGCTCGAAGAAGCGGGCCCGAGGGTGGCAACAATCTTTACGTTACGGTGGCGATGCATACGGCGTTCCTAGTCTGTCGTCTCGACGTGGCCGTTAGCGGTAACGACCGATTTGGCCCCTTATTGCGCAAAACGTCTCGGGTCTCAACTGCATAAGACTTAAGGAGCACTTGGAACGCAAAAAATTTGGGGTTCTGGGCGAAAAAGCCCGATCTGGGGCTTTCCTACTCCGAATATGCGCCCCAAGTAACACCAAAGCGACACCTTGGCCCAAGACTTTCGCGTATTTTACAGGCACCTTGCCCCGCAAGAGACCGACTCAAGAGGGAAACCCATGGACGATCAGACCCGCATCGAACTCGAAGCAGCCGCCTTCCGCGCCCTACGCGAACACCTGATGGAGAAACGCACCGACGTTCAGAACATCGATCTGATGAACCTTGCAGGGTTCTGCCGCAACTGCCTTAGCCGCTGGTATCAAGAAGCCGCAAACGCACGCGGCATCGACATGACCAAGGACGAAGCCCGCGAGATTTATTACGGCATGCCCTATGACGCCTGGCGCGACAAATTCCAGACCGAGGCCGATACAGGCAAGCAGGAAGCCTTTAAAAAGGCCTTTGCCGAGAACGTCGGCGACACCAAGTAACCAAACAAAAAGGCCCCCGAAAACCGGAGGCCTTTTTTCTTGGCACTCGCCAAAGATCAGATCGCAGCCTTGCGGCTCTCTTCGAGATAGATCTCGCGCAGACGCGCCGCAACGGACCCCGGTTTACCCGTGCCGATGGCCGCACCGTCGATCTCGACCACAGGCATCACGAACGTCGTCGCAGAGGTGACGAATGCCTCGTCCGCCTCTTTCGCCTCGTCGATCGTAAAGAGCCGCTCTTCCACCTGCATCTGCGCTTCTTTGGCGAACCGCAAAACCGCAGCGCGGGTGATCCCGTGGAGAATATCGTTGCTAAGCTGGCGCGTGATGATCGTGTTGCCCTTGACGATATAGGCGTTGTTCGAGGTGCCTTCGGTCACGAAACCATCTTCGACCATCCAAGCGTCATCGCAGCCCGCCTTCTTGGCCATCATCTTACCCATCGACGGATAGAGAAGCTGGACCGTCTTGATATCGCGGCGGCCCCAACGGATGTCGTCGACCGAAATCACCTTCATCCCCGTTTTCGCGGCGGGGCTATCGGCCAGACCGGGCTTGTTCTGGGTAAAGAGAACGATGGTCGACGGCGTCACTGCGGGATCAGGGAACACGAAATCACGATCGCCGGGTGCGCCGCGGGTGATCTGGAGGTAAACCATCCCCTCTTCGATCCCGTTCTTGGCGACCAATTCGCGGTGGATCGCCAAAAGCTCGTCCTTGGTCACGGGCGACGCCATGTCGAGCTCGCTCAGCGACCGTTCAAGGCGCACGGCATGGCCTTCGAAATCCACCAGCTTGCCGTCAAGCACGCTGGTCACTTCGTAAACGCCGTCCGCCATAAGGAAACCGCGATCAAAGATCGAAACCTTGGCTTCGGTTTCGGGGAGATATTCGCCGTTTACATAGACAATGCGAGTCATAGCAGTTTCCTCTTAAAATGACGCATGCGTCATGGGTCAACTGCTGCCTTGCGTCAAGCCTCAAGGCGACCCGCCACCGCTTTAATGCAAAAGCCGGTCCAAATCCATTTTGAGAATGTTGAGAGAAGAGCTCACTTCGATGAGATGGGATACGAGCCGCCCCAAAAGCAAAAGCTCTTGCTGAACCTCGTACGGTATCGCGCCTTTCTTTTCAAAGTCGAACACCACGATCGATCCATAGCGTGCGCCTTCGGCTCCAAGCCCGACGAGACAAAGACAACTCGGCGCAAAGACCTCACCGTCCACGACGACCGGTTCGACCTGCGACCCGAAATAGTTCTCCCCATCGGGAATATCCACAAAAGCAGGATACTGGCGCCCGTCTTGGGCAATTGGGGCGTTTCGTGCAATCCAGTCAGGATCACCATGAGAGCCGATGGCAACCTGCTTATCGCGCAAATTCAAGAACACGCGCGCATCACTGCGCGACGCCAAATGGCACGCCAGTTTGGCCAACTTGTCGAAAATCGGACTGGGCGACATCGCGAGGTTCGCAAGATCCGCTTCGTCTTCCAACTGGCCAAGGACCTGATGAAAGCTATCCCGCACCATCGCTCACCTATTCACCAGACTGAACACATCACCCAGTATCAACTTGAGCGAAGCTTTCGTGCGGATCATCTCGCCCGCAATTTCGGCAAGATCGACCATTGTTCGTTCTTGCTCTTGCGATACGGCTTTAAGCCGACGCTCGGTAAACACACCGATAAATCCGACAAACTCGCCATAGAGGTAAATGCCCGCGCTGAGCCAAGTCTTGGCGCTCGCATAAGTGCCGTTTACGAGCGGGGAAGCGGGAAAGGCGGCATCGACGTCTGGACTCCAAACAATCGGTTGATTCAACTGACGACTGGCCATCGTCTTTTTGAACGCATCAAGCGCGACCCCATAAGAGCCGATCACTGTCACATTGTCTTGGTCAAGCAGGGCAACAAAAGCCGCATCATAATCGGTCGAAAGCGCAGCGAGTTCTGCGATCCAGTCAAAAGAGGCACTGCCCTCTAGATCGAGGCCTGCCAAAACAGCTTGCCCAGACCCCACACGCAGAAGTTTCTTTAATGTTGTGCCCACAATATTTACTCGGCCCTCGAATTAACCAGCGACAGCGGGGGGTAGGTATAGATTTAAGGAACGGATTCCAATAAGACATCGTAGGCACATCTCTCTCTTTCGTATCGAAAAACCGATCCGAAAGAGCGCGAATGAGACAGGCTAGCACCCTCAGGTTGCGCGATTCAACCGATGATACTAACCCCACAAAGCAGATGAATATCGCCCGAGCTCCGAGCCTTGAAACGGAATGGCGTTCTCCCGATCCCGCGCCAACAGAAGCGGCCCATCCAGATCGACGAACCCCGCCCCATGCGCAAGAACCATCGCGGGGGCCATGGCAAGCGAAGAGCCGACCATACAGCCGACCATAACCCCGAAACCCGCCGCAACGGCTGCGTCACGCAGGCGCAAGCTTTCGCTAAGACCTCCTGCCTTATCGAGCTTGATGTTGACGAAATCGTAACGGTTTCTAAGGGCAAAAAGGTCCGATTCCACGTGACAACTCTCGTCCGCACAGATCGGAACGGGCCTCGGGAGGGTTTCGAGCGCTGAATCCTTCCCCGCGGGGAATGGTTGCTCGACCAGCACAACGCCAAGCCGTTCAAGATGCGGAAGGAGCGTCAAATAATCTTGCTCCGACCAGCCTTCGTTCGCGTCAATGATTAACGCAGCGTCGGGCGCGCCGCGCCGCACCGCCTCCAAACGAGGGAGATCGTCAGGCGTGCCGAGCTTGATCTTGAGCACAGGCCGCGTGGCATTCTCCGCCGCCTGCCGCTCCATCGCCTCAGGGCTGCCCAGCGAAAGGGTAAAGGCCGTGACGATCCCCTCGGGCGCTGGCTCGCCGACAAGCTCCCAGATCCGCCGTCCCGCCCGCTTCGCCTCAAGATCCCAGAGCGCACAGTCCAGAGCATTGCGCGCCGCGCCATGCGGCAAGGCATGCTGCAACGAAGCCCGATCCGCAAACCGCGCCCCCTCGATCTGGGCCAAGACGCTCTCAAGCGTTTCGCCATAGCGGGCATAGGGCACACATTCCCCCCGCCCGACAAAGTCGCCATCAGTGATCGTCACGGTTATGACCTCTGCATGGGTCTTGCTCCCGCGCGAGATCGTAAAAACCCGCGCCAAAGGAAACCGCTCGATAACCGCCTGAACCTGCATCACATCTCTCCTCGTCCTCGCGCGAACCCTAGCCAAGCGCCGACGCCCCCACAATGCCCCGCCTACGACCAATTGCTGCATGTGCGAGAAAATTGTTGCGATTGCAAAAGCAACATAATAACAAAAATTAACCATTCGATTGAAACAAGATTACAAGGCGAACCATGTCCTTCAGACTTCAGCCCCCCGCTCCCGCGCGTCCGAACCGCTGTCAGCTCTTTGGCCCTGCCTCGAATACCAAGCTCTTTGCCAAGATGGCGGCCTCTGCCGCTGACGTGATCAATATCGACCTCGAGGACTCTGTTGCCCCTTCGGACAAGGACATGGCTCGCGCCAACGCAATCGAAGCGATCAATACCGTCGATTGGGGCAACAAGACGCTTTCGGTGCGCATCAACTCGCTCGACACGCCCTATTGGTATCGCGATGTGGTGGACCTTTTGGAACTGGCGGGCGACCGTCTCGACCAGATCATGATCCCGAAAGTGGGCTGCGCCGAAGACGTCTATGCCGTGGATGCGCTGGTTACAGCCATCGAGCGCGCCAAGGGCCGCACCAAGCCGATTTCCTTCGAGGTTATCATCGAATCCGCCGCAGGCATTGCTCACGTAGAAGCCATCGCTGCCTCCTCTCCGCGTATGCAGGCGATTAGCCTTGGCGCTGCGGACTTTGCCGCCTCTATGGGCATGCAGACCACAGGCATCGGCGGAACGCAGGAAGATTACTACATGCTACGAGAGGGCGCGAAGTATTGGTCCGATCCGTGGCACTGGGCGCAGACCGCCATCGTCGCCGCCTGCCGCACCCACGGCCTCTTGCCCGTGGACGGTCCGTTCGGCGACTTCTCGGATGACGAAGGCTACATCGCTCAGGCCAAACGCTCCGCGACGCTTGGCATGGTCGGCAAATGGGCCATCCACCCCAAGCAGATCGCCCTTGCCAACGAGGTCTTTACACCGTCCGAAGCCAAGGTCTCTGAGGCCCGCGAAATCCTTGCCGCCATGGAAGAGGCCAAGGCGCGCGGCGAAGGCGCAACCGTCTATAAGGGCCGTCTCGTCGATATCGCATCGATCAAACAGGCCGAGGTTATCGTCCGTCAGGCCGAGATGATCGCGGGCGCATAAGACCCGATCACACCCTATAGAAAGGCGGGCCAAAGCGGTCCGCCTTTTTTGTTGACCGAAAGCCGAGTTGCAAAGACCCCTCTTGCCGACTTATATCGGGGTAATCTTGCGTGAGGCGACCTATGACCAATTATCTCGAGTTTGAAAAACCGCTGGCTGAAATCGAAGGCAAAGCCGAAGAGCTTCGCGCGATGGCCCGCGAAAATCCCGAGGCCGACGTCGAGAAAGAAGCTCAAGCTCTCGACAAAAAAGCCGAGGAAATGCTCAAGACGCTTTACGGCTCGCTGACACCCTGGCGCAAATGCCAGGTGGCGCGTCACCCCGACCGCCCGCATTGCAAAGACTATATCGACGCGCTCTTTACCGAGTTCACCCCGCTTGCAGGCGACCGCGGCTTTGCAGACGACCACGCCGTTATGGGGGGTCTTGCCCGTTTCAACGGCCGTCCCGTCATGGTGATCGGTCAGGAAAAAGGCTCGGACACCAAGAGCCGCATCGAACACAACTTCGGCATGGCCCGCCCCGAAGGCTATCGCAAGGCGATCCGCCTTATGGATCTTGCCGACCGTTTCGGCATCCCCGTGATCACGCTTGTGGACACCCCCGGTGCCTATCCAGGCAAGGGCGCAGAAGAGCGCGGCCAGTCCGAAGCCATCGCGCGTTCGACCGAAAAGTGCCTTGCGATCAAGGTTCCGCTGATCTCGGTCATCATCGGTGAGGGCGGCTCGGGCGGGGCTGTGGCCTTTGCGACCGCCAACCGCGTCGCGATGCTCGAACACTCGATCTATTCGGTGATCACCCCCGAGGGCTGTGCCTCAATCCTTTGGAAGGACGCAGGCAAGATGCGCGAAGCCGCCGAAGCGCTTCGCCTGACTGCCAAGGACCTGCGGGAGCTCGCCATCTGTGACCGCGTGATCAAGGAACCGCTTGGCGGGGCGCATCGAGGCAAAAAAGACGTCATCAAATCCGTGGGTATCGCGATCAGCGAAATGCTGGGCGAGCTTGAGGGCAAGTCTGGTGAAGAGCTCAAGAAATCCCGCCGGACCAAGTTCCTCGGGATGGGGACCAAGGGTCTCGCAGCGTAAAAGAAAAAGGCGGGGAACTCCCCGCCCTTTTTATATCTGGAAGCCCGCTTCGCGCATCAGCTCGTTGGAGCGGGTTTCAACCACCCCTTCCAGCTGCTTCATCATCTCTTCGGGCTGCAAACCTGCGGGAATACGGGGCAGGAACTCTACCACTGCGGTGCCGGGATGATACATGATCCCCGTTTTGGGCCAGACGACCCCGACGTTACAGGCAACAGGCACGCAATCCTGACCCAGTTCTTTATAAAGCACCGCCGAGCCTACCTTGTAGGGTTTGACCACACCGGGCGGCACGCGGGTGCCTTGGGGATAGATGATCAGCTGACCGCCCTTTTGTTTGCCTGCCGCCACATCGGCGACCATCTTTTTGATCGCCGCGCCGCGTTTGCCGCGATTGACGGGAACACAGCCGATCCGAAGCCCGTAGATCCCGACGAACGGCGTCCAGAGAAGCTCTCGCTTCATGATGAATTTGCCGTGCGGCACAGAGGAATAGATCATCAGGATATCAAGGAACGACTGGTGCTTGGCCGCGATCACCACTTCGTCGGTGGGCGGGGTGCCGCGCACCTCGGTTTTGATCCCGACCATGGGACGGGCAAGCCAGAGCACCATGCGGCAATAGGCATGGGCTGCGGCCACAGCGCCTTTGCTGCTCACGATGGCCCAAGGCAGGAAGGCAATCGCGACAACCGCCATCCCGAGATAGATCGTCACCAAAAAGATCAGCGATCTGATCCACTGGACTGCATGCGTCATGACTGGTTCCTCAAGTTCCTCAGGGCTGCGTTCCGCGTGGCGCCGAATGCGATGATGGCAGCCAAAGGCGGAATGACCAAGGGCCAAAGCCAACCTGTGCCCTGAAATCCAAGACCTGTGAGGAACCCTGCGGCGACATCAGAGGACGGAAGGAGCGTTACGGCCAGCACCCCAAGGAGCGTTCCGCCCGTCGCACCCGAGAGCGCACGGAGCGTGAAGCGGCGGACAAAGGCCCCAGCGATATAGGCGTCCCGCGCACCGACAAGACGCATCACGCGCACGACTTGGGCATTTGCAGAAAGTGCCGCCTGAGCCGCAAGGGTGATCATCGCCCCCATCGCCGCAAGGATGAGAAGGATCGCAACCATCCCGAGGAGCCGCAGACGGCTGGCGGCTGCGACCAAAGGTTCCCGCCAGCGGGTGTGATCGTCAAGGATCGCCCCCGGCACTTCGGCCTGAAGCCGCGCGCGCAGGCCCGTTGCATCCATTCCGTCCGAGGTTTCGACGATCTCGATCAGTCGCGGGATCGGCAGGCTCTCGACAGGAATATCGGGGCCGAACCATGGCTCGAGCAATGCGCGCTGTTCATCGTCCGAAAGCTCGCGCGCCTCGGCTACGCCCGGCGTTTGTTCAAGAACACGCAGCGCGGCTTTGGTCTGGGCATCGAGCTGGTCTTCGGGCGCGGAAATGCGAAGGGTCGAAGTCTGGGCAAGCTCGGACGCCCACCGCTCGGCAAGCCGCCCCGTGGCCAATGACAGCGCCAAGGCAAAGACCGCCAGAAACGCCATTGCGCCCGAGGTAAAGACCGTAAGACGCGCTGTGAACCCTGTTGGAGGAACGGCGCGATCGGCTTGCGGGTCCCCCGCGAGCAATGAAAGCATGCGGCCGATGTTGATCTTCATAGGTCGCTCCCCGCCATCTGGAGACGGCCGCCCTTGAGACGCAGAACGCGGGCCTGAACCTGCGCTTTGGTCGCGCGGATGAGGTTCATGTCGTGGGTTGCGACCAACACGGATTTGCCCATGCGGTTCAGTTCGACCAACAGCTTGATAAGACGCTGGGACATTTCCCAATCGACGTTCCCCGTCGGCTCGTCCGCGATCACCATTTCAGGCGACATGATCACCGCACGCGCAAGAGCGGCGCGCTGGCGCTCACCACCCGAAAGTTCGGGCGGAAGCTGGCCCGCCTGTTGGGTAAGACCGACCCAAGCCAGAAGGTCCTCGAGGTAATCGCCCGCCTCGTCGGCGCGTCCTGCAACCGTCAAAGGCAGCGCGACGTTCTCGGCGACCGAAAGATGGTCGAGAAACTGGCAATCCTGATGCACGACACCCACGCGGCGGCGCACGTCCGAAATCTGGTCGCGGTCGATGGTGCGGCGATTGATACCGAACAGCCGCACATGACCCGCCGTTGCGGTCAATTCGCCATAGCAAAGCTTGAGCAATGTGGTCTTGCCCGCGCCCGAAGGTCCGGTCAGGAAATGGAACGAACCGGGTGCCAATCGGAGCGAGACATTCGAGAATAACTCGCCTCCACCATAGGAGTAGGCCACGTTTTCAAGTTCAATCACTGCTCACCTCTTTTCAAGTGTTGCTGTGTTCTGCCGAAAACACCCGCGGATTTCAATTACCGCCTTTGGATGGAATGCTTGCAAATGGATTGCGATTGACTGCTAAATTGCTAGAAGAAGATAACAAAGAGCAGATGGAGCCGGTCAAAACCGGTCGGAACGGGGGACACGACATGAGGCTTATTTGCCCGAATTGCGGGGCCCAATACGAAGTACCTGATGATGTCATTCCCGAAAATGGTCGGGATGTTCAGTGCTCTAACTGTAGTCATACATGGTTCGAGACCCCCGGCGCGTCTTTGGCACGCGAGGAAGAGGGCGACGAGATCACGCATGAGGTTTCGTCCGACGAGCCCTATGATTTTGCGCCCGAGCCTGCGCAAAATCCCGAAACCCAAGATGAGCCGGATTATGCCGACGAAAAGGAAAGCGGCTTTGGAGAGGCCCCACCCCAGCCCCAAAGACGCACTTTAGACCCCTCGATTGCCGAAATTCTTCGCGAAGAGGCAGAACGGGAAGCGGCGCAACGGCGTGCCGAAAGCGCTCCGATCGAAAGCCAGCCCGATCTTGGACTGGAGATGGCGCCTCCACCGCCGCCCGTCACGCCCGAAGAGCAGCGCAGCGAAGAAGCGCGTCGCCGCATGGCCCGTTTGCGCGGCGAAGCCGTGCCGCCCCCGAGCGCGCCGCATGCCCACCGCAGTGAACTCCTGCCCGACATCGAAGAGATCAACTCGACCCTCCGCTCGACGGCCGAGCGCAGCGCCACACGGCCAGTCTATGACGACGAACCGCCCGTGGCAAAGTCGGGCGGATTCGGACTCGGGTTCGGGCTTGTGGTTTTGGTCGCCCTCTTGGGGCTTGGCGTTTATGTCTTTGCCGAAGCCGTCACGAATGCAGTGCCCGCATTAACAGGAACGGTGTCCGCTTTTGTGGATTGGGTGGACGGTCTGCGCATCCTCTTGGACGAAAAAGCGCGAGCGCTTCTGAGCCAGAGCTAGAACCTGTCGAGAAGCCGCTTGAGGTAATCCAGCTCGACACGCGGGCGCTCTTGGTCGGACGAGCGTTTGCGCAACTCCTCGAGAAGCTCTTGGGCGCGGCGCTCGACGTTCATGCCAAGCTCGTCGCCCTCACCCGTTAGGCCACCCTGACCACCGCTCTGACGCCCCAAGGGATCACGGCGTCCGGGCTGTTCGACCTGGCCTTGCTGCTCTCCCGCTTGCTGACCCTGCGCCTGCTCGGTGTCTGTTTGCTCGGCCTCGGCAAGGGCTTGGCCCATATCGCGCAGCCCCTCGCGCAGACGATCCATCGCCTCGGCTTGGCGGTCGATCGCTCCGGGCAGGTTACCGTCGCGCAGCGCCTGCTCGGCCTCTTCCATCGAACGCTCTGCCTGTTCGAGGTTCCGCTCGGCCCGCTCGCCCGCTTCGCCGTCGAGACCGGGAACCGCTTGGCGTTGGCTGCCCAATTGATCACGCAGCGCCTGTTGACGGTCGGCAAGGCTCTGGCTTTGCTCGCCTTGGTTGGGATTGCCGTTGAACTGGTCCTGAAGCTCGCCGAAGGACTCGTCGGACAATTGTTGCTGGTCTTGGAGTGTTTGCCCCAAATCGCGCATGGCCCTGCGGGTCTGACCGCTTTGACCGCCGCCCTCACCTTGGGCGACCTGCATATTCTCGAGCATCTGGTTCAGCTGCTCCATGAGCGCTTGGGCTTCGGCCATGCGGCCTTCTTCCATCAACTCCTGAATGCGGTCCATGAGGGCATCGAGTTCGTCTTGGGTGATCTCGGTCGTTTCCTGTCCCTGGTCGGGCTGATCGGTTCCGCTTTGGCCTTGGTTCTGCTCGGCGAGCAAATCCATATAATCGTTCGTCGCATCGCGCAGCTCGTCCATCAGCTCTTGGATTTCCTCGGGCGAGGCACCGTTGCGCATGGCTTCGGCCAAGCGTTCCTGAGCGCGTTCAAGCCGTTCACGGGCATCCTGAAGCGAGCCTTCTTCGAACTGGATGGCGAGATCCCAAAGGGCTTCGGTGATGTCCAGACGCTCGGCGTCATCGAGCACGCCGTCTTCGATCATCCCTTCCATACGGCGAACGATGAAGCGCAGGCGGAGGAATTTGGCATTGTCGGTGATGAAACCTTCGGGTTTGTAAGAAACGGCGCGCAAGAGCTGGGCGCTCTGTCTGGCATTGGATGCCGACCAGAGAATATCGCGGCGCTGCTCGGCGATCGCTTTGGCGAGCGGCTGAAAGAACCGCTTGCCCGGAAGGATGATTTCTTCGGGATCACCCGAACCGATCTGGCCGCTGGCATCCTCGACCGAGAGGGTGATCGTCACGGGGAGATTGGCCAGAACGCTGGTGCTGAAATCGCCTGTGAGGATTTGATCGAACTCGTCGCGACCGCCGGTAAAGGGCATGGGCAGGTCGACTTTGATCGGTGCAATCTCGTCGGGTTCGGCAGCCAGCCCATAGCGGCGGTCGACGCGCGACAGATCAAGCGTGATCTCGGCGCTGCCACGCACCACGCCGTAATCGTCGAGCGCACGGAAAGCTTGGGACATTTCGCCCTTGGCATCCGAGGAGACAGGCGCGGTGAGCTCGACATAGGGCTCTTGGTCGGGCTTGGCCTCGATGCGCCAGACACGCCCACCCTGCCCTTGGATTTCGATCGTGCCCGACTGGGAGATGTCGAAACTCTGCTCCAGATCGGAGGCGGCACCGATGCCGCTCGTGCGGGCCGAAACGGTTTCAAGAACGGTGAGATCGCCGACATCGCCATAGAGCCGAATGGTGACTTTGGAGCCTTGGGGCACCGACAGAACGGGCGTTTTGATATCGGCAAGATATATCGACGGAACGCCCGTATAAGAGGGGGGCGCAACCCAGGCTTCCCATGCGGGAGCCGCCGCCGTGCCCGTTTGTGTGATCCGACCCTGAGCCACGTCGCCGATCCGCCAGACCGACCCGAAGAGAAGGGCAACCACAAAAAACAAAAGCGCCGTATAGCGAAGCCCGAAGGGGTCAAGATTTGATATGCGCAGATCGGGATCGACGCGCCGCGCCTCGTGGGTCCTGGCGCGCATCCGTTCGAGATGGGCGGCCCAAAGTGCGGCAGAGGCGGGATCGGCGGCCCCGATGGCCTGTTCATCGAGCAAAGTAGCGATGGGGCGCCCCTTGAGGCGGGCATCGACACGGGCCAGCGCCTCGATGTCGCTTGGCCAATCGAACCGCCGAAGGCCGATATAGAGCGCAATCGCAAGCGCAAGGACGCAGAACACGGCAAAGGCCCAAACCGCCTCGACGGGGAGCGGATCGAGCCAGCCGAGCATGATCGGCGCAAGCGCAAGAAACAGGATGGTCCAGACCGGCCAGAACGCGCGGACAACGCGTTCCGCCACCATTCCGACGCGTGTGGCCAGAACAGTATAGCGAAGGTGTCCGAGCTGGGGCTTCCAATCGGTCAGTGGGCTGTCCTCTTTGGTTTGCCCTGAACCTTTCGGATCAGAGCCACTCGGGAATGATATCCCTCGCGATCATTTCTTCATAGGTAGGCCGTTTGCGAATAACTGCAAATTGATCGCCGTTGACGAGAACCTCGGGGATCAGCGGGCGCGAGTTATATTCGCTTGCCATAACAGCACCATAGGCCCCTGCCGAGCGGAAGGCGACGAGATCGCCAGCGGCGACTTTGTTCATCTCGCGCGCTTTGGCAAAGGTATCGCCAGTCTCGCAAATCGGACCGACGATGTCATAGGGCTGTTTCTCGGCGCCTGCCTGCGGTTCTTTGACCAGTTCGATATCGTGGTGCGCGTCATACATGGACGGACGCACAAGGTCATTCATCGCGGCATCAACTATCATGAAATCGCGGTCTTCGCCCGATTTCACATAGATGACTTCGGTCACCATGAGGCCAGCGTTACCCGCGATCAGACGACCCGGTTCGATTTCAACCTCGCAACCGAGATGGCCGACTTCCTCGCGGATCACCTGACCGAGATCGCTCGGGAGCGGGGGAACTTCGTTCGAACGGGTGTAGGGGATGCCCAAGCCGCCGCCAAGATCGAGACGGCGAATGTTGTGACCCTCGGCGCGGAGCGTTTCGCACAGCTCGGCCACCTTGCGATAGGCAAGACGGAAGGGTTCGAGATCGGTCAGCTGGCTTCCGATGTGCACGTCGATACCGACCACATCGAGCCCCTTGAGCGTTGCGGCGTGGGCGTAAACCTCTTTGGCGCGGGAAATCGGGATGCCGAACTTGTTCTCTTTTTTGCCTGTTGCGATCTTGGCATGGGTCTTGGCGTCCACATCGGGGTTCACGCGGATCGCAATCGGGGCAATCTTGCCGAGCGAAAGCGCGACCTCGGAGAGCGCCTCCATCTCGGGTTCGCTCTCGACGTTGAACTGGCGGATATCGCCTTCGAGAGCGATGCGCATTTCCTCGCGGGTTTTGCCGACGCCCGAAAAGACGATGCGATTGCCCGGAACGCCCGCGGCTTTGGCGCGGAGGTATTCGCCGATGGACACAACGTCGATGCCTGCGCCGCGATTGCCGAGGAGTTTGAGCACGGCCACATTCGAGAGCGACTTCATCGCGAAGCAGACAAGGTGCTCCATCCCGTCCAGCGCCTCGTCAAAGACCTGAAAGTGACGTTCGAGAGTTGCGGTCGAGTAGACATAGAACGGCGTGCCGACTTTTTCGGCGATCTCGGCGATCCGCACGTCCTCGGCATAAAGCTCGCCGTTCTTGTAGATAAAATGGTCCATCTGGCTACTCCGCGCAAAGTTAACGCGTCATAGCAAATCAGACGAAAACCCCAAGCCCCAAGTTGCTATTCGATGGGGCGGGTGCGCAGAAAGAGATAGAGCGGCAGGCCGCAGCTTACGCCGATGCAGAACGTAGCGGGAATGGCGATCAGGGCGACATAGTTCCGACGCACGTAAATCTCGGCCAGAATCCAGAGCGTCAGGGCGATGGCCGCAATCGTGAGATCCCAAGTGAGACCCGTGGTCGAGGCGTTCACATACCAAGCATCGATAAGCCCGCCGAGGCCCGTGCCCGTCTCCTGCATATAGGAGACAAAGTAATACGTCGGGTGGATGGCACCCCAGAGCGCAAGCGCGAGATATGCCATCCGAAGTTTCGACATCAGCAGGACGCGTCCCAAACCGCACAGACGTTTTCATTCGGGGACACGGGCGGCCCAGCCACGCCGCAGCCCGCAAGAGAAAGCGTCAGAACGATCAGAGCGAGTTTCAAGCCAGCGCCTCTTTCCAGCGTGCGATCTGTTCACGCACGCGCTGGGGCGAGGTTCCACCATAAGACATGCGCGAGGCAACAGAATTCTCGACGCCGAGCACGTCGAAGACTTCGGCTTTGATGTCGGCGTGCACGGACTGCATCTCTTCGAGCGTCAGATCGGGGAGATCACAGCCTTTGGCTTCGGCCTTGGCAACAAGCGCGCCCGTGACGTGGTGCGCATCGCGGAAGGGAAGCCCAAGCTCGCGCACCAGCCAATCTGCAAGATCGGTCGCGGTCGAGAAGCCAGAGGCAGCAGCCTTGCGCAGGTTGTCGCGCTGGGGCGTCATCGTCTCGACCATGCCCGTCATTGCGGCGAGCGAGAGAAGAAGGTTATCGGCAGCGTCGAACACCTGTTCTTTGTCTTCCTGCATGTCCTTGGAATAGGTGAGCGGAAGACCCTTCATCACGGTGAGAAGCGCGACATTCGCCCCGAGGATACGGCCGATTTTGGCGCGGATCAGTTCGGCGGCATCGGGGTTCTTTTTCTGCGGCATGATCGACGAGCCCGTCGACCATTGGTCCGACATGGCGACAAAGCGGAACTGGGCCGAGGACCAGATCACCAGCTCTTCGGCAAAGCGGCTCAGGTGCATGGCGCAGATGGTCGAAGCAGCAAGGAATTCGAGCGCAAAGTCACGATCCGAGGTCGAATCGAGCGAGTTCGCTGTCGGGCGGTCGAAACCCAGAGCCTCGGCGGTCATGTGACGGTCGATCGGGAAGCCCGTGCCCGCAAGAGCGGCAGCACCCAGCGGCGATTCGTTCATCCGGCGGCGGGCATCGGCAAAGCGCGAGCGGTCACGGCTCAGCATTTCGACATAGGCGAGCATGTGGTGGCCCCAAGTGACGGGCTGGGCGACCTGCAGGTGCGTAAAGCCCGGCATGACCCAATCGGCGCCTGCTTCGGCCTGAACCAGCAGCGCTTTCATCAACCCTTGGAGTGCGGCATCGACCACGTCGCATTGTTCGCGCACCCAAAGGCGAAAATCGACCGCGACCTGATCGTTACGGCTTCGCGCGGTGTGCAAACGGCCCGCAGGTTCCCCGATGAGCGTCTTGAGTCGGGCCTCGACGTTCATATGGATGTCTTCGAGAGCGGTGGAGAATTCGAAATTCCCTGCTTCAATCTCTGACAATATGGTGAGGAGGCCTTCCCGAATGGCTTCGGCATCTTTATCCGTAATGATGCCTGTCGCAGCGAGCATCGCGGCATGGGCCCTCGATCCGGCAATGTCCTGAGGAGCGAGGCGTTTGTCATAGCCGATCGACGCATTGATGGCTTCCATGATTGCGTCCGGTCCGGCGGCAAAGCGCCCTCCCCACATTTCGTTCGAGGTCTTGGTCATAGTCGGAGGTCCCATGCTGGATTTGAACGGGCGTAAAATTAGGTCTGCGTTGCTTTATACGGCCCTCGCGGTTCTTGCAAACACTGCACAGGCCGAAACACCCGATATTGCGGCTTTGCGCTCGGGCGATATGGCCAAGCTTGCGGTGCATGCCGAACCGATGGCGGCATCCGATGTGGCCTTCGAGACTTTCGACGGCAAAGAGATTACGCTTGCCGCATTCGAGGGGAAAATCACGCTGGTGAATTTCTGGGCGACATGGTGCGCGCCATGCCGTGAAGAGATGCCGTCGCTTTCCGCACTTCAAAGCGAGCTCGGCGGCGAGGACTTTGAAGTTGTGACCATTGCCACGGGGCGCAATGCACCCGCCGCAATCGAGCGATTCCTTGAAGAGATCGGGGCTGCGAACCTTCCCAAACACACCGACCGCAAGCAGCAGCTTTCGCGGGCGATGGGGGTGCTCGGGCTTCCGATTACGGTGATCCTTGATCGAGAAGGCAACGAGATCGCCCGCCTTCAGGGCGATGCCGACTGGAACAGCGACAGCGCCAAGGCCATCATGAAGGCGCTGATCGCGGGTTAAGCGTGACCCGCAGTTGACGACAGGGTCAATGGATCGACGCCGAGAAGTTTGAGCGCGGCGGTCCATTTATGTTCGTTGGCGCGGCCGAAGATAATGTCTTCGCGTGCCTCGCTCGTGAGCCAGCCGTTGTCGAGAATTTCACTCTCGAGCTGACCAGGCCCCCAGCCCGAATAGCCAAGCGCCATAAACGACTGCGCGGGTCCCTGCCCCGCAGCCATATCCGCAAGAACATCCGTGGTCGCGGTCATAGAGGTGCCAGCGTCGACTTCGAGCGTTCCCGCCTCGGACTGGTATTCCGAGGAATGCAGGACAAAGCCGCGCCCCGTCTCGACCGGTCCACCGAAATGCACGCGGATGTCGCGATAGCTTTCGCCCAGCGGGATTTCGAGCTGTTCCAGCAGATCGGAAAAACGGAGTTCGGGCGCGGGCTTATTGACGATCAGCCCCATAGCGCCTTCGTCCGAATGGGCACAAACATAGATCACGGCCTGCGAAAAACGGGGGTCCCCCATTCCCGGCATGGCGATCAGAAGCTTGCCCGCGAGGTTCGAAGAAAATGGTTTCATAGTCTAGATGATGTGCTTCAATCAGGTGCGGTTCAAGGGCAACCTTTCAAAGAGGTCGCCTGAACGTGACTTTCCAATGCCCGCCGTAAGGGTAAATTGGCGGTCATGAAGAGACTCGCTTTATTCGCCTCCGTTTTGATCACCTTGGGACTCCCTGCTTTGGCGGAAGGAGATATTGCGCGGCCCGAACTCCTTGCGGGGTGGCGCGGTGCGAACGGCACCCATATCGCCGCGCTTCGGATCGATCTTGCGCCCGAATGGAAGACCTATTGGCGCGCCCCGGGCGAAGCGGGGGTTCCGCCGCACTTCGACTGGAGCGGTTCCGAAAACATCGCAAGCATCACCCCCGTCTGGCCGACCCCCGAGGTTTTCGAACTCAACGGGATGCAGACCATCGGGTATAAGGACGGGCTTGTCCTTCCGCTTATGGTCACTCTGAACGATCCGTCCAAAGAGGCGCGCATCGCGGGGAACATCGAGCTTGGCGTGTGCAAGGATATTTGCATGCCGATCAGCTTTGGCGTGGATACGCTGCTTCCGTCCAAGGGCGAGCGTGTGCCTGCAATCGTTTCCGCCATGGTGGATCGTCCGCTTTCGGCCGAGGAAGCGAACGTGGGGCGCGTTGTGTGCAGAGTGCGTCCGACCGAGGATGGACTTGCCGTCGAGACCATAATCGAAATGAAGGCGCTCGGCCCCGATGAAACCGTGGTGATCGAGACCCATGCCCCCGACGATTGGGTCACCGAGGCCGTGACCACCCGTTCGGGCAATACACTCGTCAGTCTTGCCGAGATCCTCCCTATGGGGCAATCCCCGCTCAGCTTCGACAGATCGGGCGCGACCATTACCGTGCTGGCAAGCGGTCACGCCGTCGAGATCAAAGGCTGTCAGGCGGATTGATCCTTGGATCGGGTCAGATAGGCCGCAACCAGATAGATCCCCACCAGAAGCCCCGCAAAGACCGCAGCAAAAAGCGCGACCGAAACCGCGAGATTGGTCGGCAAAGCCGGAACAAGGGGCACACCTGCCAAGACCGGAACCACCAGAAGCGCAAAGAGAGCAACGCCCATAACCGCAGCGATGGCCGAAGGCACAAAGAGACGCTTTTCACGGGTGCGCAGCGCACGCTTTGCCGAGAGAATATGGCGGCGAATGTCGTCCTGCACGGCGATCAGGGACGGAACCACCACGAGAACCATCACCATCCCGAAGCTGAGACCATAAACAAGCGTTACGACGGTGGGCTTGAGGAATTCCGCTTGGCTCGAGCCTTCGTAAAGTAAGGGCGCAAGGCCGAGCACCGTGGTCGCAGTGGTCAGCAAGACGGCGCGAAGGCGATCGCTCACCCCGTCGATGATGGCGGGGCGAAGACCCCGTTCTTTGCCGTATTCGTCAATCGTCGTCACGAGCACGATAGAGTCGTTGATCACGATCCCGACCATCCCGAGAAGTCCGACAACGGTGAACATGCTCATCGGAATGCCCCATGCGTTATGGCCCCAGATCGTCCCCACGAGCGAGAAGGGAATAATGGACATCACGACAAGCGGGCGCGTCCAGCTTGCGAAAATCCACGCGAGCGTGAGGTAGATCCCCACGAGGATAAAGGTCAGCCCCAGTTTGGCATCATTAAGGAAATCGGCCTCTTGCTGGCGTAGCCCGCCGTAGGCGGTGCCGATCCCGAAGCGGCTTTCGATATCGGGGAGGATTTCAGCCGAAATAAGGTCTTTGATCTCGTTGGCGCGGTCGGCGTTTTCATCGTCCAGATCGCCCGAGACCGAGATTTGCATGATCCCGTTTTCGCGGATGACCGACGAAAAGCCCGTGCGGCGCTCGACCGAGACGATGTCGGCGAGAGGGACATAGAGACCGCTGGGCGAACGCAATTCCATCCGTTCGAGGAAATCGGCGCTAAGTTCATCATCGGGAAGCTGCACACGGATCGACGCAGAGCGCGTGCCTTCGGGATAGCTTGCCGCTTCGATACCCGCGAGACGGCGGCGCAGTTCGGAACCCAGATCGTCGATGGCAAACCCGAGCGCCTCGCCCTGCGGGGTGAGGTTCAGGATCAATTCCTCTTTGTCATACGACAGCGAATCTTCCAGCCCCGAGATTTCGGGGAATTGCACGAGCGCGGTTTTCAGAGCTTCGGCTGCGGCTTTGAGGGTATCGGCATCGGCACCCGAGAGATCGATCTGGAGCGAGTTGCCCCCAGGTCCTGCACCCCAGCTGCGAAAGCTCACCGTTTCGGCCATGGGATGGTTACGCACCGATTGCTGAAGCTCGGAGACGAATTCGTTCGACGTATAGGGGCGTAGGTCGGGCTCGATCAGTTCGATGGAAATCGAGCCGATTTGATAGCTTTCTTTGCTGTCGGTCCCGCTCAGGCCCCGCCCCGAGGTGCCGCCGATCTGGGTGACGACATACTCGATGGGGTTGAGGCCATGCTCGGCCTCGTATTTCGCACCGAGATCTTTGGCAGCGCGCTGCAATTCGGCCATCATCGCCATCGAGTCTTCGCGCGTGGCGGCGGGGAGCATCGCAAAATTGCCGCTGATCTGGCCCTGTTCGGGCGAGGAGAAGAAACGCCACTGCACGTCGCCCTTGATGAATAGCGAAAGCTGAGTCGTAAGCAGGAGAACCGATGCGGCCAAGACGGGATAGCGGAGCTGTAACACCAGCGCGATGAAGGGGCGGAAAAGCGTGGTTCGCACCCAGAGAAAACCTGTGTTCACAAGGCGGGACGGCACGTCATACCAATGGTCGTTGCGCGTGGTTCTGACCGAATGCGACAGGTGGTTCGGAAGGATCAGGAAACACTCGATCAAACTTGCGGTCAGAACAGTGATGACCGTAAAGGGAATATCTTCGATCAGATCGCCGAAGCGCCCGCCGACGATGGCAAGACCGTAGAAGGCGATATTGGTCGTGATGGTTGCCGAAAACACAGGGCCGAACATGCGGCGCGCGGCATTCTCCGAGGCCGTTGCACCGCTCTCGCCCAAGGTGCGGCTCCGAAAGTCGGCGTGTTCACCGACGACTATGGCGTCATCAACCACGATCCCGAGCGTGATGATCAGCGCAAAGAGTGAGATCATGTTGATCGTCAAGCCCGCCCAATACATGAGCGCCACAGCCGCAAGCATGGACACGGGGATGCCCGCAGCCACCCAGAACGCCGTCCGCGCATTCAGGAACAGGAACAGCAGCAAGAGCACGAGGGCGAGGCCCTGAAGCCCGTTTTCAAGCAGAATCTCGAGCCGCCCCGTGATCTGTTCGGCGCGGGTGTTGATCAGATCGACGCTGACCCCCGATGGAAGGGTCGCCTGATATTCGGTTGCGACATCCTGCACCGCCTCTTGCAGACCGATGGCATCGCCTTGGGCACCGCGCACAACACTGATCTGGATCGCGGCATTCTCACCGACAAAGAAGGCGCGGTCGCGGTCGGGACCTTCGACGGTGATCGAAGCAACATCCCCGATCGTCAGCTTGGACCCATCCGCGTTGGTGCGCAGGACAATGGCGTTGATTTCGTCCGCGCTGCGCTTTTCGCTGCCCGCCCGCACACGCGAGGACCCAGCGACATCGCCGACCGGATTGGTGTCCACTTCGGCAGCAATCGCAGCGGCAATCTGGGCCATGGTCACATCATATTGGCGCAGCGAAAGCGACGTCACCTCGACCACGGTCTCGGGGGCCGCGACGCCGAGGATGGTGGTGCGCGTCACGCCTTTGGCGAAGAGGCGCGCGACCATCTCGTCGGCAAAGCGGCTGAGTTGGTCCACGCCGACGGGGCCTGTGATGACGACATCGGTGACACCGTCCGACCAGCCGCTTCGGCGGATCACGGGATCGTCAGACCCTTCTGGAAGGGTGTTCGCCCCGTCCAAGGCGTCTTGGACGTCCTTGGCAGCGGTCTCCATGTCGTAGCCTGTCTCGAATTCGAGCGTGATCGAGGCGCGGCCTTCGGAGGAACGGGCAGAGGTGCTTGTCACACCTTCGACACCGAGAAGGATCGGATCGAGAACCTGAACGATTGCGGTGTCCACATCTTCGGCCCCTGCTCCGTCCCAAGCGACCGAGACACTGATGCGATCCACAATGACATCGGGAAAGAATTGGGCCCGCATTTTGGGATAGGCATAGAGCCCCGCGGCCACCATGAGCACGAGCAAAAGGTTGGCGGCCGTGCGGTGTCGGGTGAAATAGGAGAGAATACCGCCGAAGCCGCGATTGAGAAGCTCTGATCCCGTGGCCATGGCTTAGCCTCCCATCCGCTGTTCAAGTCGGTTGACGGTCTCGACAGGGACGTCTTCGGCCTCGAGCTGGGTGAGAATGCGGGTCTTGGCCTCGTCGGGCATGCGGCTTTGCTTGACGAATTCAACGAGCTTGGCCTTGCGCTCGGCGTCGAGTTTGATCGTGTCGCCGGATGCGGTTTCGGGGGCGGCAGCGGGTCGCGCAGGTGCGGGCGCGGCTTCGCCTGCGGCCTGAACCTTGAGACCTGCTCCGAGGAGGGGCGAGCGTTCGGCAACGATTTTCGCACCGACTACATCCCCCGCGTCGATGATCACGCTCTCGCCTTGGCGGCGGCGCAGGGTGACGGAGGCGAGGGAAAGGCGGCTGTCTTCGCCGATCACAAGGACCGTGCCATCCGCGCCAAGAGCAGAGGCGGGAATGCTGGCCACGTTCTCAAGCGCGGGTTCGATGATCTCGACCGTGACAAAATCACCGACGCGGAAACCGGGGGCTTCCTCCAAAGCGGCAAAGAGCACTCGGCCCGTCTGACCGTCTCCGACAGAGGCGCTTTCGCGGGTGATTTTGCCCGCCGCGACCAGAGAGACATCCGCCACATCGATCGTAACCTTGACGTCGCCTTTGATCAGATCGCCGTTCTCGTCGATGAGGCGGAGGTATTGCGCCGTCGAGACACGGAATTCGACCTCGAGCGCTTTGGGGTCGATCAGTTGGGCGAGTTGTTCATTGGCGGTCACGCGGCCCCCGCGCAATGTTCCGACCTCGGCCAATGTGCCATCAAAGAGCGCGGTGACGGTGGTGTCGGCCAGCGTGCGCTCGGCTTCGTCGAGATTGAGCTTTGCGCGGGCAAGGTTGGTGCGGGCCTGATCGACGCGGGCTTCGGCCTGGGCTGCGGATTGGCGCGAATTGAGGAGTGAGGCTTGGGCGGCGGAGGAAGACAGCTCTGCGGCTTCGACGGCAGCAGCAGTGCCCGCCCCGCGCGCCAAAAGATCACGGGCACGGGCCAAAGCGGTTTCGCGCAGATCGAATTGCTCCTGCGCCGCGCTGAGGCTGTCGTTCGCAAGGACAAGGGCCCGTTCCGCATCGCGAAGCTCGGCCTCGGCATCCTGAAGATCTGCCTTGGCCCGTGTGAGGGCGAATTCGGCGTCCACGGGATCAATGCGCAACAGCTGCTGCCCTGCGGTGACGGTGCCGCCGTCGATAAAGTCATCGGAGGTTTCAAGGACCGTGCCGCCGATGGCCGCGCGGATCGCAAGCGTGCGGCGCGACTTCACTTCACCGAAGACAGTCAGAACGGGTTCGATGGTGGCGGGCGTGATCTCGACCACATTCACGGTCGAGACGCGCTCGCGTTGGGGGAAGCTTCTCGGTTCCTGATTCATGCGCTCCTGAACAGCGAGCCGCACGGTATTGCCAGCAACCGCCAAGAGCACCAGCGTCATTGCCAGAAGAAAGATACCCGTGAGGCTTCGACGTAGAAAACGCATGCGTACAACTCCCAATACCTGCGCAAAGAGTTAAACCTCTTTGGCGCGCAGTCCATACCAAGAGTGATACGCGGTCCCGCCCTATTTCCGTCGCTTATGTTCTTCGAGACGGGGGAAAATCTCGACAAAGTTACAAGGACGGTGCCGATAGTCGAGCTGATAGGCCAGAATTTCGTCCCATGCGTCCTTGCAGGCACCCGAACTTCCCGGAAGTGCAAAGAGATAGGTGCCGCCCGCGACCCCGCCCGTCGCACGGCTCTGGACGGCGCTGGTGCCGATTTTCTGCATCGAAACAATCGTAAAGACGGTGCCGAAGGCGTCGATTTCCTTTTCATAGACATCGCGGTGCGCTTCGACGGTCACATCGCGGCCCGTGAGCCCCGTGCCCCCTGTGGAAATGACGACATCAATCGCGGGATCGGCGACCCACTCGCGCAGTTTGGCGGCGATGACGTCGCGCTCGTCTTTGACGATCTCGCGCGCTGCCAGCTTATGTCCTGCATCGGTCAGGCGCTGAACGAGCGTGTCGCCCGATTTGTCCTCGGCCAGAGACCGCGTGTCGCTCACGGTGAGGATGGCGATGCGCACGGGAATGAATTCTTTGGTTTCGTCGATTCTGCTCATGTTCGTGTCTCTTTCACGGTCGGTCAGCGGTCGAGGCGCGCCTTGATGGCAAGAAGATCCGCCCAAGCCTCGCGTTTGAACATCGCGTCGGACATGATCCTCTCGGGGGAATACATCGGCATCGCGGGGACGCCCGCAACTTCGGCCCATTGACCGCGAATGCGCGCAACGGCGGTCTGACCCAGAAGGATCGACGAGGCGGAGCTTCCCATCACCACGACGACTTCGGGCTTGGCCAGTGCGATATGCGCTTCGAGAAACGGAAGGGCCATCGCGCTCTCGGCGGCATTGGGCGCGCGATCCATGGGCGTGCACCAAGGCAGGATCGGCACAAGATAGAGCGCGTTCATCATATCGGGCGTCGTGCGGGACAGCCCGATAGCCCCGAACATGCGGTCGACAAAGCCGCCCATCCCACCCGACAGATACCGTCCTTCGCGATCATCATCGCGGCGCGGCGGATCGCCGATCACCATGACGCGGGCTTCGGGACGACCTTCGGCAAAAAGATAGCTGCGCGTACCGCGTTTGATCTCGAAATGCTCGAAACCTGCCAGCGCTTCGGACAGATCCTCGAGCGAGCCGACCGACATTGCGGCGGCGCGGGCTTCGGCAGCAGTGTCGATCTCGACCTGCACGGGGATCGGTGGCGGGCCGGATTTCTTGGGCGTTACGGGGGCTTCGGCCTTTTTCATCTCGGCCAGCGCATAGCGATCCAGCGGCGCATCGAGGATTGCCTCGTCCGCACCCATTTCGATCTGCCATTCGAGCAGAGCCTTGGCTGTCCAATAATCGACCTGAGATTCCATAGGCGCACCTTAGGCGGTATTTTCACAAATGTGCAGTGCCCTTGTCACATCTCCGTCTGCGCCCTTGCCGCAGTCGGCACGCCTTCTTATAAGCCAGAAAAATCGGACCGGAGGACGCTATGACTTTTCGCGCAAACCACCTGCTTGGGATCGAACACCTCCGACAAGACGAGATTACGACGGTTCTCGATCTCGCCGACCGTTACGCCGACGACAACAGGAACGGCGTCCAGCACAAAGACGTGCTGGCGGGGCTGACCCAGATCAACATGTTCTTTGAGAACTCGACCCGCACACAGGCGAGTTTCGAGCTTGCCGGAAAACGTCTTGGTGCCGATGTGATGAGCATGGCGATGGCACAATCGAGCGTGAAAAAGGGCGAAACCCTGATCGACACCGCCTTGACGCTGAATGCCATGCATCCCGATCTTTTGGTCGTGCGCCATGGCTCGTCGGGGGCTGTGGACCTTCTTTCGCAAAAGGTGAACTGCGCGGTTCTCAACGCAGGTGACGGCCGACATGAACACCCGACGCAGGCGCTTCTTGATGCGCTGACCATCCGCCGCGCCAAGGGTCGCCTTCACCGTCTGTCCATCGCGATTTGCGGCGACATCGCGCATAGCCGCGTGGCCCGCTCAAACATCCTTTTGCTGGGCAAGATGGAGAACCGCGTACGGCTTATCGCGCCGCCGACCCTGATGCCGTCGGGCGTGTCGGAGTTCGGCGTCGAAGTCTTTGACAATATGGCCGAGGGGCTCAAGGATGTGGATGTGGTCATGATGCTCCGCCTCCAGAAGGAACGGATGGACGGCGGTTTCATCCCCTCGGAACGGGAATACTTCCACCGCTACGGGCTTGATGCCGCCAAGCTTGCTCTTGCGAAAGAAGACGCGATCGTCATGCATCCCGGCCCGATGAACCGCGGGGTCGAGATCGACGGCACAATCGCCGACGACATCAACCGCTCGGTGATCCAGACGCAGGTGGAAATGGGCGTTGCCGTGCGGATGGCCGCAATGGACCTTTTGGCGCGAAACCTTCGGGCACGGCGGGCCGAAGCGCGCGCGACCCAAGGCAAAATGGTTTGAAGGGGAAAAGACCAATGAACGATATTCTTTTCACCAACGCCCGTCTCATTGATCCAGTGACACTTCAGGATGTCAAAGGCGCTTTGGTCGTCAAAGACGGGGTGATCGTTGCCACTGTGACCGAAGCCCTTGATACGGTCGCGGCGAACTATCCCGCGCGCGACGTTATCGATTGCGGCGGTATGTGTCTTGCACCTGGGATCGTCGATATCGGCGTCAAAGTGTCCGAACCGGGTGAGCGGCACAAGGAAAGCTTCCGCTCAGCAGGCCGCGCTGCGGCGGCGGGCGGTGTGACCACGATCATCACGCGTCCCGATACGCTCCCCTCGATCGATACGCCCGAAACGCTCGAATTCGTGGCCCGCCGTGCGGCAACCGATACTGCCGTTCGTGTTTTGCCGATGGCCGCCCTTACCAAGGGGCGCGAAGGCCGCGAGATGACCGAAATCGGGTTCCTGATGGACGCGGGCGCGGTTGCCTTTACCGATTGCGACCATGTTGTTGCCGACACCAAGGTCTATTCCCGTGCGCTGACCTATGCACGCTCGCTCGGTGCTCTGGTCATCGGTCACGTGCAGGAGCCGATCCTTTCCAAGGGCGCGTCCGTCACCTCGGGCAAATTCGCCTCGCTGCGCGGGTTGCCCGGCGTGAGTGCGATGGCAGAGCGCATGGGGCTAGATCGCGATATTTCCCTTCTTGAGATGACCGGCGCGAAATACCACGCGGACCAGATCACCACCGCGCGCGCGCTTCCCGCTCTGGAACGGGCAAAGCGCAACGGGCTGGATATTACGGCAGGCGTCGGCATCCACCACCTGACGCTCAATGAATTCGACGTTGCGGACTATCGCACCTTCTTCAAGCTCAAGCCCCCGCTTCGCAGTGAAGACGACCGTATCGCGGTGATCGAAGCGGTCAAATCGGGGCTGATCGATATCATCTGTTCGATGCACACCCCGCAGGACGAAGAGAGCAAGCGCTTGCCCTTTGAAGAAGCGGCAAGCGGAGCTGTCGGGCTCGAAACACTTCTTCCTGCGGCGCTGCGCCTTTACCATTCGGGAATGCTAACGCTGCCTGAATTGTTCCGCGCAATGTCACTTAACCCGTCGCGCAGGCTCGGGCTTGCGACGGGACGGCTCTTGGACGGTGCGCCTGCGGACCTTATTCTCTTTGATCCTGATGCGCCTTTCATCATGGACCGCTTCAAGCTCCAGTCGAAATCCAAAAATACCCCCTTTGACGGCGCGCGACTTGAGGGCAAAGTGCATGGGACGTGGGTCGCAGGAACCCGCATTTTTGGAGGCGCATAATGCCCGAAATCCTTAGCTCCCCCCTCGCGCTCGCGGTCTGGGCCGCCCTCGGCTATCTTTTGGGGTCGGTGCCCTTTGGTGTTCTCATCGCCAAGACGATGAACCTTGGGGACCTTCGCAAGATCGGGTCGGGCAACATCGGCGCGACCAATGTCTTGCGCACGGGGAATAAGCTGGCTGCGTTTCTGACGCTGGTGCTCGATGGCGGCAAAGGGGCAGTCGCGGTTTTGATCGCGCGGGCCTTTGCACTTGAAGATGCCGTTATGCTTGCGGGGTTTGCCTCGTTCCTCGGCCACTGTTTCCCCGTTTGGCTCGGGTTCAAGGGCGGCAAGGGCGTTGCGACCTTTATCGGCCTGTCGCTTGCTGCGGCTTGGCCTGTCGGGCTTCTCGTCTGCGCCACATGGCTCGTCGTGGCCTTTACCCTTCGCTATTCCTCGCTCTCGGCTTTGACCGCGGCGGCGCTTTCGCCCGTTTTTGCCTATGTCACGGGATATGCGGAAATGACGGTGCTGTTCATCGCGCTTGCGGTGCTCATCTATGTCAGGCACGCCCAGAATATTTCGCGGCTCCTTGCGGGGCAGGAAAGCAAGATCGGCAAAAAGGGCTGATCCAACGAAAAAGGCCGGCGAAACCGCCGGCCTTTCGCTTTAGTAGCTGTAGGGTTTGTAGATCTTGGTCAGATCTCCGCCCCAATCCCCGTGGTAATGCTCCAACAGCTCGTCCGCAGGCGTCTTGCCACTGTCGAGGCTATCCTTGAGCGCAGAGAGGAAATGCGTTTCGTCGGGAACAAGACCACCGGCACCGGGTTTGGCGCGCGCCTTGAGACCGCTTTCGGAAATCGCGACAACCTCGCGAGCGAGATCAAGCATCTTGATGCCGTTGACGTTGGCATGGAGACCTTGTTCGGAGGCGGCAACGCGCAGCGCTTCGCGGGTTTCCGCATCCCAGCCTTTGACGAGATCCCAGGCCGCATCGAGTGCTGACTGGTCATAGGTCAGGCCGACCCAGAACGCGGGCAGCGCACAAAGACGTCGCCACGGGCCACCGTCTGCACCGCGCATTTCGATGAACTGCTTGATGCGGGCTTCGGGGAATACGGTCGTGAGATGGTCGGCCCAATCCGAGAGCGTCGGCGTTTCACCGGGGAGCGCGGGAAGCTGGCCCTTGAGGAAATCGCGGAACGACTGGCCCAGAGCATTGATGTATTTGCCGTCGCGATAGACGAAATACATCGGCACATCGAGCACCCATTCGACCCAGCGCTCGAAGCCCATGCCGTCTTCAAACACCCAAGGCAGCATCCCCGTGCGCGAGGCATCAAGGTCGCGCCAGATGCGCGAACGCCACGACTTGTGGCCGTTCGGCTTGCCGTCGAAGAAGGGCGAATTGGCAAAGAGCGCGGTCGCAACAGGCTGAAGCGCCAGAGCGACACGCAGTTTCTGGACCATGTCCGCTTCGGACGAGAAGTCGAGGTTCACCTGAACCGTGCAGGTGCGATACATCATCTGTTTGCCGTGGGTGCCGACACGATCCATGTAATCGGTCATGAGGGCATAGCGGCCCTTGGGCATCACGGGCATTTCTTCGTGCGACCAGATCGGAGCCGCGCCGAGACCGATAAAGCCGACACCGATTTCATCGGCGATCTCTTTGACCTCGCGCAGGTGAGAGTTCACCTCGTCGCATGTCTGGTGGATCGTTTCGAGAGGCGCACCGGACAGCTCGAGCTGACCACCGGGTTCGAGGCTGACGTTGGCACCGTCCTTTTTGAGGCCGATGATGTTGTCGCCTTCGAGAACGGGCGCCCAACCGAAGCGGTGCTGCAACCCTTCGAGCATCGCTTTGATCGAGCGGGGGCCGTCATAGGGAAGCGGTCTGAGGGTGTCTTTGCAGTAGCCGAACTTTTCATGCTCGGTGCCGATACGCCAATCTTCTTTGGGCTTGCACCCATTGGCGAGGTATTCGGCGAGTTGTTCGTGACGCTCGATCGGGCCGCCGCCTGACTGTGGAATGGACATTGGGGCCTCGATACTGAAGTGCCGTTGTATTTGGTTGGTTAGAGGTGGAGCGTTCTGAGGGTCAAGTCAAGGGATCGACGGGAACAGAATTCGATCTTGTCCAAACGGTTGTCATATGATCCCCGCTCTTCTCGATCGCGCCCCCGACATTTCCAAGATCGAAACCATCCAGCGCCCCGAAGGCATCGACAAGCCCCTCTGCCCCACGCGCGGTATAGGGGATAAGAAGCACGCTTCCGAAAATATCGCGGATACGCCAGAAAAGCGCTTCTGACCGCTGGCCCACCTCGATTTTCGAAAGATCATTGATCGAGAGGGAGCCACCCCAGTTCGCGGTGAGAAAGGTGATCCGTCTTTCGTCGATCTCGACCACGCCTTCGGCCTCGGCGCTGCCGCGCCGGAGCCTGCCACGTCGAAAACCGTCGATGGCGAGAGCGGCACCAAAGAGGGCAAGCACCCCCGTGAGATAGCGCAAAACACCGGGAATCGAGAGCGTCCAATAGAGCATCAGGACCGCCAGACAGCCGCCGATGATCGCTTGGGCATAGCGCGCCAAGAATGCTTTGGCTTCGGGACGGATCATCAGGACCAATCCCCCAGGACCTGCTGCCAGACGGTCATCGCCGCAACGGCAGCAGTATCCGCCCGAAGGATTCGGGGGCCGAGACTGACGGGATGCGCAAAGGGGAGAGCGCGGAGCCTTGTTCTCTCGGTTTCGGAAAAGCCGCCCTCGGGACCGATGAGAATCGCCCATGGCGCCTTGTCGAGCTTGGTCAGCGCTTGGGCAGCACCGACCAAGGCTTCGTCGCAGAACATCAGCTGGCGGTCTTGGGGCCAGTGATCGAGCAGTTTGCCGAGCCTTTGGATGTCGTCCACCTGTGGAACAAAGGTGCCGCCGCATTGCTCGGCCGCCTCGACGGCATGGGCCTGCAACCGTTCCTGATTGATACGGCCCGAGTTGGTGAATTCGGTCTGGACGGGAATGATCCGCGCAGCCCCCATTTCGGTGGCTTTTTCGACGATAAAATCGGTGCGCTCTTTCTTGATCGGAGCAAAGACCAGCCAAAGATCGGGAGGAAGCTGAAGCGGACGGGTCAGGGCGGTGCATTCCAGAACGCCGTTCTTCTTGCTGGCCTGAACGATTGTTGCGTCCCATTCGCCGTCTTGGCCGTTGAAGAGCGAAAGAACTCCGCCGATTTCCAGCCGCATCACACCAAAAAGATAATGCGCCTGCTCTTTGGTGAGAGAGACGGTTTGCCCTTGGGCCAAGGGTTGATTTACATAGAGCCGAACTTTGGATGCCATGAGACAACAATATGACCGAGCAAGGCCAAGCGCCAGAGCCGACAGGCCAAGTTTCCGACGCGGTAAAAGGAAACTGGGTGGATCATTGGGCACCGGTGCGACTGCGCCCCTATTTCCGCCTGTCGCGACTGGATCGCCCGATCGGGACTTGGCTTCTTTTGCTGCCGTGCTGGTGGGCTATTGCGCTTGCCGCGCTCAAGTCGGGACAATTCGGACTTTATGAGCTGTGGATCGGGATCGGCTGCGCGATTGGCGCGACAGTGATGCGCGGTGCGGGCTGCACGTGGAACGACATCACCGACCGCAATATCGACGGCAAGGTCGAGCGCACGCGGTCGCGCCCCATCCCCTCGGGTCAGGTCAGCACGAAGCAAGCCGCTGTCTGGATGATCCTGCAGTGCCTTGTTTCGCTGGGAATTCTGCTCACGTTCAATCGCTCAGCCATCGCGCTGGGTTTTCTGTCGCTCCTGCCCGTTGCGATTTATCCCTTTGCCAAGCGCTTTACGTGGTGGCCGCAGGTCTTTTTGGGAATCGCATTCAACTGGGGCGCCTTGCTTGCCTGGGCCGCAGTCGAGGGGAGCATCGGGATCGAAGCGATCCTGATGTATATCGCAGGTATTTTCTGGACCCTGTTCTATGACACGATCTATGCCCATCAGGACCGCGAGGACGATGCGCTGATCGGCGTCAAATCCACCGCCCGTCTGTTCGGAGAGCAAACCCCTGCGTGGCTGCGCCGATTTCTGATTCTGACGATTCTCTTTTTGGGGGCGGCGACGCTTTTGGCGACGATCGGGCTTTCCGTTCTCGAGCTTGTGATTGCGCTCTGCGGGGTCTGGGCAATGGGTTGGCATCTCATGTGGCAGCTGGTCAAGTTCGATCCGGACAACAATACAACGCTTTTGATGCTGTTTCGGTCGAACCGAGACGCAGGTTTGATCCCTGTGCTGTTTTTTGCCGGTGCTATTTTGGTTTGATTGCGAACTTGGACTTGTCGCCTTACAGAAGGGGACAACCAGAAACAGAACTGGAAGACGATGCGCCTTTCTTCAGTCTTTACCCGTGTCAGTGCATTCGCAGCCGCTGCCGTGCTCTCAGGTGTTGCCGCGCGGGTCGCGGTCGCAACGATCGAGTCCCGTTCGGTGATCGGTGTGCAAGAAGAGCTATTGGATTACGGGCATGATTGGGTCACGG
Source organism: Marivivens sp. LCG002 (assembly GCF_030264275.1). Taxonomy (NCBI): domain Bacteria; kingdom Pseudomonadati; phylum Pseudomonadota; class Alphaproteobacteria; order Rhodobacterales; family Paracoccaceae; genus Marivivens; species Marivivens sp. LCG002. The sequence goes on from NZ_CP127165.1 coordinate 2,607,425, forward strand.
TGATCGGGGACGGCCTTCAGGTCATTCTCGAGGGTCAGGCCCCGAGCGAAGCCGAACGTTTTCGCGCAATTTCACTGTCGGGCCGCGTTGTCGATGCGAGCCGTGTGATCGACAATATGTCCGTGGTCGCGTCCGCAGGTATGATCGCGCCCGATTTCGCCATCGAGATTTTGCGCAATGACAGCGGGGTTTCGCTTATCGGGCTTGTTCCTGCAAGCATGGACCGCGAAGCCTTGGGCAAGCGGATCGCGACTCTGGCCGCCGATGGTGTGGTCTCCGACCTTTTGGAGACGGCGGATTATACGGCGCCCGATGACTGGCGTCCTGCGGTGAACTATGGCCTGCGTGCGCTCGAAATGCTCCCCAGAAGCAAGATTTCGGTTGCCCCCGGCCGTGTGGCGATCACGGCAAGTTCGGATAGTCCCGAGCAAAAGGCGCGACTTGAAACCTTGCTTGCGCAGCAGGTGCCCGATCTCATCGATGTTGCTTTGAACATCACTGCGCCGCGCCCCGTTGTGTCGCCCTATATCACCCGTTTTACGATCGACTCCAAAGGCGCGCATCTTGATGTCTGCACGGCGGACACCCAGGCAACGGTCAACAGGATTAACGAGGCCGCAAAGGAAGCGGGCCTTGCGACTGCGCCCAATTGCGTTCTCGCTCTTGGTGTTCCGTCCAAAACTTGGGGCACCGCCGTGGTCGAGTCGATCAAAGCGGTCAAGGGGCTCGGCTCTGCTACGGTCACGCTTTCGGATGCGGACGTGACCCTGACAGCCGATGAAACTGTGTCGCAAGAACAATTCGATGCCGTGGTCACAGAGCTTCGCGGAAAGCTGCCCGACCTCTTCGCGCTTGAGGCGACATTGACCAAACCCAAGGCCGACACGGACGAAGCCGCCCCCGAAATATCGCTCTCGCTGAGCGAAGAGGGTATGGTGAGCGTGAGCGGCCCGCTCGCGGATGACATGTCATTGGTCACTGCGGAAAATTATGCCAAAGCCCGCTTCGGGGCCGATAACGTCACGCTGACGACCCAGATCGTCGAAGGGCTGCCTTCGGGGTGGTCCGTGCGCGCTCTTACGGGGATCGAAGTTCTGTCCTTCCTATCCTCCGGCACTGTCATCGTCGAACCCGAGACGGTCATCGTGCGCGGCGAGACGGGAAACAGCAGCGCAAGTTCCGAAATCGCGAGTGTTCTTGTGGACAAGCTCGGTCAGGCACAGCGTTTCGACATCGACGTGACCTATGTGGAAAAGCTCGATCCGCTCGCGGGTCTTCCGACCCCCGAAGAATGCGTCGAACAGATCAAGGTTCTGAGCGTCGGTCGCAAGATCACCTTTGATCCGGGCAAGGCGACGATCAGCGCGGACTCGCTCCAGCTTGTTGACGACATTGCCGATATTCTCAGGCTTTGTCTTGATCTCGAGCTTGAAATCGCGGGCTATACCGATAGCCAAGGCCGCGAGGAAATGAACCTCAACCTCAGTCAACAGCGCGCAGAATCCGTTCTGAGCGCCCTGCGTCAGCGCCGCATTCCGACCAGTGCTTTCACGGCCGTCGGGTATGGCGAGGCCGACCCCATTGCGAGCAACGAGACCGAAGAAGGCCGTGAAGCCAATCGCCGCATCGAGTTCCGCCTGATCAAAGACGAGACCGCACAAGAAGACGCCGCGCCCGTCGAAGCCACTGAAGAAGACACGCAAGCGGCGACGGAAACAGCCGGCCAAGACACATCCAACCCCGACGTTGTGATCGGGGATGAAAACCACCCACTCTCGGGCAAAGCGCCGAAAACGCGCCCGGAAAAAAGTGAATAACGCAGGGATTTGACGTGAACAGAACCGAATTCATCATCGCAACCGCGATCATCCTCTTTGTGGCGTTTTCGCTTGGCTGGTTTGCAAGTTGGCTGGTCAACCGTTTTACGCGCGTCACCAAAGCCGAGATCGGAGAGCTGGACCGCATGGCCCAAGCGCTCCACGAGGCGGAAGAAACCCGCGATCAGGCTATTACGTATCTTCAGCAGCGTGAAGCCGAGATCACCAACCAGCTTGCGCAGACCGAGGCCGAGCTTCGGGCGGCGATGGATGGATTGCGTGACGCCCGCCACGAAGCCGAAGAGCTGCGCAGCTATATCGAGCGCAAGAACCTCTAATTCCCCCGAGGGGCAGCCGCACGCCGAAGCCTGTCGTTGATGGCGCGGCCCAACCCCTCGTTCGGGATGGGGGAGACGGCGATTTTGCGGGTGCCGCGATCATCGAAGCGATGGAGGCAATCAAAGAGATTTGCCGCAGCTTCACGCAAATCCCCCGTGGGCGAGAGATTGAAGACTGCGCCTTCGACATCCCCGAACCCTAAGAGTTCCTCATCAGGGGATGGCTGGGTCACATTGAGCCGCACATGGCCTTTGGGGGCATAATGGCTTTCAAGCTGTCCGGGAGCGATCGGAGCCTTGCCGATGACTTCTGCTCCAAGGTGATAGCCGAGCACGCGCTCGATCTCTTCGAAGGGGACCCCGCCTGCACGAAGTGCTGTTGCACGCCCCAAACAGCCGATGATCGTCGACTCGACCCCCACCGACGTATGACCCGCGTCGATCACAGCATCGATCTTGCCGAAAAGTCCGCCAAGAACGTGCTCTGCGGTGGTCGGGCTGATCTTGCCCGAAGGATTGGCCGAAGGCCCCGCCAGCGGCCCGTCGAATTCGGCCAGAAGACCCTGAACCGCCTGACCTGCGGGCACCCGAACGCCCAAGGTTTCAAGACCGGCTGTTACGAGTTTGGAAATGCCTGAATCGGCTCGCAAAGGCAGAACAAGGGTCAAGGCACCCGGCCAGAACGCCTTGGCCAGTTTGAGCGCTTCCTGATCGAAGACACAGTATTTTTGGGCGGCTTCAAGATCTTTGACATGCACGATCAACGGATTGAACGAGGGCCTGCCCTTGGCGTCGAAAATATCGGCGACAGCGGTATCGTTGCGGGCATCTGCCCCAAGCCCGTAGACCGTTTCCGTGGGGAAGGCGACAAGTCCACCGCCAGACAGCACTTTGGCTGCAAGACGAAGACCGTCCGCGTCAGGTTTGAGTGTGACTGTTTGACCCGTTTTCATGACGTGGCGTTCCGGTTGAAGGACAAAGGGGCTTGGTTACGGTGTTCGTGATCAGCAAGAGATATGCGCGGCGGGGGAGGATTCCAACCCGCGAAAAGTGGAGGGGTAAAGTTGTCGTATCAAGCACCTGTCGAAGAATGCCAGTTCATTCTCAACAACATCGTCGGCATTGAAGAGGTCACAAAGACCGAACGCTTCGAAGAGGCCACGCCCGATGTGATCGAGGCGATCCTGAACGAAGCGGGCAAACTTTGCACAGACGTTCTTGCTCCGCTCAACCGCAACGGCGACCTTGACCCCGCTCGACTTGAAAACGGTGTCGTGCGCACATCCAAAGGTTTCGGCGAAGGCTATGCCGCAATCGCCGAGGGCGGTTGGATCGGTATGGCGGCGGATCCCGAATTCGGGGGGATGGGTCTGCCTCTTTCGGTAACGACTGCGGTCAATGATATGATGGCGGGCGCATGCCTTTCGCTCCAGCTTAATCCGCTGATGACCCAAGGCCAGATCGAAGCCTTTGAACACCATGCGAGCGACGAACTCAAAGCTCTCTATCTCCCCAAGCTGATTTCAGGCGAGTGGTGCGGAACAATGAACCTCACCGAACCGCAAGCGGGATCGGATGTCGGGGCGCTTCGGACCAAGGCCGAGCCGAACGGCGACGGCACTTATGCGATCACGGGCCAGAAGATCTATATCACTTGGGCGGACAACGACTTTAGTGAAAACGTCTGTCACCTCGTTCTTGCGCGGCTCCCTGACGGGGTTCCCGGCACCAAGGGCATTTCGCTCTTTATCGTGCCGAAACTGATCCCCAATGCGGACGGAAGCCTTGGGGAGCACAATTCTCTCAAAGTGGTAAGTCTCGAGCACAAGCTCGGTCTGCATGGCTCGCCCACCGCTGTGATGGAATACGCGGGCGCCAAGGGCTGGCTCGTCGGCGCACCCCATGGCGGGATGGCTGCGATGTTCACCATGATGAACAATGCACGTCTCGGGGTCGGCACCCAAGGGATCGGGATTGCCGAAGCCGCCTATCAAAAAGCTCTGGCCTATGCCTTGGACCGCAAGCAGGGACGTGTCGGCGGAACCGGATCGATCGTCGAGCACGCCGACGTCAAGCGCATGCTCGCTACAATGAAGGCCGACACCTTTGTCGCGCGTTCGATCGCTTTTGCCTGCGCGGTTGCCATCGACCTCGGGAATGCAACGGGTGACGCCGCGCACAAGGCGCGCGCCGCGCTTCTCACCCCGATTGCCAAGGCTTTCGGCACCGATGCAGGTCTGGCCATTGCAGAGCTTGGTGTTCAGGTCCACGGCGGCATGGGCTTTATCGAGGACACAGGCGCGGCCCAGTTCTCGCGCGATGTGCGCGTGACCTCTATCTATGAGGGCACAAACGGCATTCAGGCCATGGACCTTGTTGCACGCAAGATGATGGACGGGGGCGATGCGGCCTTTGCCATGATCGATGAAATCGAAGCCTTTGCAGAGTCGGCCCGCAGCACGCAGGGCGCTTTGGCCGAAGCCGTCTGGCAGGCCTCCGAAAACCTGCGCGAAACGACAGAATGGCTTGTCGCGCAAGACGATATGAACGATCGCTTCGCAGGTGCGGTGCCCTATCTCAAGGCCTTTGCCCGCGTTCTCGGCGGTTACTATCACTTGATGGCTGCCCAAAAAGGTGGGACAAGCCGCCAGAAAATCGCAAGGTTCTATATCAACCGTCTTTTGCCCGAGCACAAAAGTCTCTTGGCGCAGGTGCGGGTCGGGAATGGCGATCTTGCAGACCTAACACCGGACGACCTTGTGGCGTGAGCAAGATAAGATACCCCTTTGAAGAGCCTCCAACGCATGAAAATGCGATTGAAATCGCCGAAGGGGTGCTTTGGCTGCGTCTGCCGCTGCCGATGGCGCTCGATCATGTGAATGTCTATGCGCTTGACGATGGAGACAGCTGGACCGTGATCGATACGGGGTTTCGGTCCAAAACCTCTATCAGGCTCTGGCAAGACGTTCTTGCCGGTCCTTTGGGAGGTAAACCCGTTGGCCGAGTCATCCTGACCCACCACCACCCCGATCATGTGGGAATGGCGAGCTTTCTGACCGAGCGGGGCGCAGAGCTTGTCACGACCCGCACGGCCTATCTTTTGACGCGGATGCTAACGGCCGACGAACAGCCGAACTATCCCCGCAAATCGCTTGATCTCTACAAACGCTGGGGTATGGCCGAGGATATACTCAAGGCGCGTGAAACGGAGCGGCCGTTCAATTTCGCCGACTGCGTCGGCCAATTGGACCTTGGCTATACGCGCATTCAGGACGGGGAAACGATTGTCTTCGGGGGGCGCCGCTGGATGGTCCGCACAGGCGACGGTCACGCGCCCGAACACGCCACCTTCTGGAGCCTTGACGATGATCTTGTCATCGGGGGCGACCAACTTTTGCCGAGCATCAGCCCGAATATCGGAGTGCACCCGACAGAGCCGGAGGCAAACCCTCTGGCCGAGTGGCTGGCCTCTTGCGAAAAATTCGTGCCGCTCGCCGAGGATCGGCATTTCGTATTGGGCGGACACAAATTGCCGTTCTTCGGGCTGCCCCTGCGTCTCAAACAGATGATCGAGAACCATCACGGCGCTCTCGATCGACTTGAGGCTTTTCTCGAAACGCCGCGCAAAGGAGGGGAATGCTTTCCCCCGCTGTTCAAACGCGAGATCACTTCGGGGATCTATGGGCTGGCCATTGTCGAGACCATCGCGCACCTGAACTATCTGCATCAAGCAGGCCGCGCGAGGCGTTGGCTTGAGGATGACGGGTCCTATCGCTGGCAGACAAACTAAGGTTGCCACCCCTGATGAAAAAGCTAAGCTTTGGCGCAACCAAGGGGTAGATGATGACCATTCGAGACCAGCACGACCAGATCGAAACATCGGCGGAATATGCGGAAGCCGCCGCGATCCCCATGATCCACGAGGTGCACGCGGACCCCTCGACCGCTGCAGCGTCCGAGGCAAAGCTTCCCCCTGCTCTTATGGAACCCTCGTCGCACAAAAGTCCTGCGCGATGGGCCTATGAGAGAATGATCCTCTATATCCAGAATTTTGAAAAACAGCTCAATTCGGATCAAGAGGTTGCGATGGGCTTTACCGGAAGCAATGCAGGCGTGATCCGCATCGAGGGGCTGGGCTATTTCGACCCCGATATTCTCACCTTCTACGGATCGACCGAAGATGGCGCAAAAACCCAACTGGTCCAGCATGTCAGTCAGCTTAATGTGATGCTGCGTGCGATGCCGACCCAGACTGAAGTGATCGAACCGAACAGGATCGGCTTCAAACTCGCGCGCGACATCGGCATCGAAGAACCCGCGACAAGCTGACCGCCTTTCAAAGGCGTGACAGCGCGGTCTGAATCATCTATTCACCCCGCAACAACGATTTTCCTAAGGGGACAAAAAATGGCTGAACACAAGCACGGCGAAATGGACACCACCGCACAACAGAAAACCTATGACGGTTTCATCACGTTCACGACCCGCGCAGTGATCGCGATCCTCGTGTTCCTCGTCTTTCTTGCTCTGGTCGGCGCATAAGCCAACAGACGTTTTGCGGGGCCTATAATGAACCGGCGTTTTATGATCACCGGGGGCATTGCGGCCCTATCTCTTAGCGGTTGCGGCGGGGCAGAGCCCGTCTGGGCACCCGATGCGCTTGTCGAAAAGATGCGCTATCGACACCCGGGTCCGCCGCAACTCATGCTTTTGACGATGATGAACGTCGGGAGCCGGAACGGGGCGCATACCGGTCTTTTGATCAATGCGCGTGAACGCGTGCTTTTCGATCCTGCAGGATCGTTCAAGCATCCTTCGATCCCCGAGCGCAACGACGTGATCTTCGGCATGAGCCCGCAAATCCTCGATGCCTATATCAGCTACCACTCCCGCGAGACCTATTACACGCTGATCCAAGAGATCGACGTGCCTGCAGAGGTCGCGGAACAAGCCTATGTCCGCGTCCTGAATTACGGTGCGGTGCCCAAGGCGAATTGCACACGTGCCACGTCGACCGTGCTTCGCGAGCTTCCTGGGTTCGAACAGATCAAGGTGTCGTTCTTTCCAGACAAGCTTTCCGACCAGTTCGGGCAAATTCCGGGTGTGAGAAGCCGCACGCACTATGAAACGGATAGCGACGACAAGAGCAAAGCGATGATCGAAATCGCCAAAACTCTTACGACGCCAAACTAAGCACCCATAGACCGCCATAAAACGCTACTGCTCCGCTGATCGCGGCGGGCATGAATGACTTGCGCCACATCCCGACGCCAAGCGTCACACAGGCGGCAAAAAGCCTCAGCGGATCAATCATGCCTTGGGTTGCGGCGGGCCAAAGCACCAAAGGCGCAACCATCCCCGGCAGAACTGCGACTGGCGTATAGCGAAGCGCCTTGAGCACGATCGGCGGGAGTTCTTTGTCGCCCACAAGCCCGAGGAATGAAAAGCGGATCAAAAACGTGCCGATGGCCAAGAGGACGATAACCGTCCAGACCTTTTCTTCTGCGATCATCGCGCCTCTCGCTTTTCCATCCATGTTTCAACCAGAACGCCGACGATCATGGCGCAGAACGCACCGATCAGAACGCCCATTCCCGAGGGTAAATCGGCAAAAAAGAGCGCGACCACGACCGATGTCACCGCGGCTGCGAGATGCGCCAAGGTGCGGAGCATCGGGGCAAAGAGACCGATAAAGGTGATCGGAAGAATAAAATCGAGCCCCCATTCCTGCGGGATCGAGGTCCCGACAAGAACGCCGACAAGCGTCATGATGTACCAGACCGTTGCCAGAGGCGCCGCGACCCCCAGAAAATAGGCGACTTTGGCGGAAATGCTCCAATCGGGCTCGTCCTGGTACTTTGCACTCGATACGGCAAAGGCCTGATCGAAATTCAGATAGGCGACCAAGGCCCTTTGCCAGATCGGGGCCTTGCCCAAATACGGCACAAGCGAAGCGCTATACATCGCCATACGCAGGTTCACCGAGAGCGAAGCCAAAAGGATCAACGGGATCGCCGCGTCTTCGGTCAAAAGCTGGAGCGCTGCAAACTGGGCCGAGCCAGCGATGACAAGAAAAGAAAAGCCCAAAGCGGCTTCGATCGAAAGGCCAGCTTGATTGGCGAGCACGCCGAACAGAACGGCAAAGGGCAGCAGCACCAGAATGAAAGGTGACCCGTTCTTGGCCCCCATAATGGCCGCAGATTTAGGTGTCATATCCGACATATAGAGCCTCTGGCAAAGTTTTGCTCGTCTGTGCTTTTTTCACTGGACCGCGTCACATGCAAGCCGCATCAATGACCCCGAACGGGGGCTGAATGAATATCAAGCGCGGCATCTACGAGCACGAAAGAGAACGGGTTGCCGAGCTTTTTCTCGATGGCTTCGACCAACAGCTTGGCGGGATATTCGGGCCTCGACCGCGCGCCCTTGCCTTTATCGCCCGATCCCTGAGGACCGATTTTGCGATTTGTGTCCGCGACGAAAACGGGACCATCGTCGGCGTGGCAGGATATCACAGCCCGTCGGGTGCCCTTTTGGCGTTTGACTATCGTTCTTTGATGACCGAGTTCGGCCTCTTTGGCGGGGCGCTTCGCATGGTCCGACTGGCGTGGATGGATCACAAAGCCCATCCCACCAATTTTGCGATCGAAGGCATTTGCGTCGACAAGGCCCTCCGCAACCGCGGGATCGGTTCGTGGATCATCGAGGCACTGGCCCAAGAAGCAAGGGCGCAGGGCTGCCCTGCATTGAGCCTCAAGGTTCTGAAAACGAATGTAGCCGCGATCAGGCTCTATGAAAACCGCGGGTTCGTTGCTTGGACGCCGCACAGATCGTCGCTCTTTCCCGATCTCGAGCGCTCGACGCTTATGGTGCGATATCTGACTTAGTCGAAGGCGCCCGTCACGCGCCCCAGAAGCATAAAGGCGCGGGCTGTGCGGGTCTCGGCAAGAGCCATGAGGTCTTCGTCGGTGGCTTCGGCTTCGAGCGCGACGAGCGTCTTGTCGAAGCGGCGAAGGAAATGGTGCGCGGCATCGCGAAAGATCGTATCTTCGCGCATCCGGCCTGCTGTCAAAGCAAGCGAAGAGCGATCCCGAATGCCGCCCAGCGCCGCAACCGAACGGCCGCGTTCGCCATTGGCAAACCGCCGCCAAACCTCGGGACGCGCGAGATCGGGACGCATGTCGTCCATATAGATTCCATCCTGACTCAGGAGCGTCAGAACGTCCTGACTTGCCTGAACAAGCTGTCGGGCATTGCGGTCACGAAGCGCCTTGCGCAATGCGGAAAAACCCACCTCGTCCTGTTCGGTGTCGGGGAAGTTCAGCGCGCGGATCAGATCGGCACGGCTGAGCGGTGGGAGCGTATCCTCGACATTGGTGCCCAGCGCGAGCGAGGGCTGATCATCACTTTGGGCAGGAGGTTGCGCAACGAGCGGTGCGCGAGGCGTATTACGCGATGTCGTAAAGGTCGCAAGCGCGGTCTCGGTCTTGCGGGCTGCGCGCGCGATTTCGTCGAGTTTTTTCTCGACGGTGGGCTGGAGGTTTTCGGTCTGACGCGACTGACGATCATTCACATAGGTTTGACGCAAAGCATCGATTGCAACGTGAAGCCGCTGCGCCTCTTCTCGCATGATGCGGGAAGACCGCGCGGCAAAGGCCGCGACCCAAAAGAGAGCAACGGGCAGGAAGATCACGAAAAGCGTCGTGGCAAAGCCCGCGCTTTCGTCCGTCCCGAAGAGGAAATAAACCGCAGAGCCCAAGAGCCAAAGCACACCAAGCCCCCCGGCGACGATCTCGGCGGCGGACATGGATTGGGGCTCTTGCGGCGTGGGGCCGGATTTCTTGGACGCGTTCAACGAACAACCCGTTGGCTAGACTGCGGCGCGAGGCCGGTTTCAGAGGAACGAAATTTTCAGGATCTCATAGGCGCGATCACCACCCGGAGTGCGCACTTCGACGCTGTCGCCGACGTCCTTGCCGATCAGGGCACGGGCAAGGGGCGATTTGATGTTCAGCTTGCCGTTTTCGATGTCGGCTTCGTATTCGCCGACGATCTGATAGGTCTTTTCCTCGTCGGTGTCTTCATCGACAAGTTCAACAGTCGCGCCGAATTTGATCGTGCCGCCGAGCTTGCTCGGATCGATGACCTCGGCCAGCGAAATGACGCCTTCGAGTTCCTTGATACGGCCCTCGATAAAGGACTGCTTTTCCTTGGCCGAATGGTATTCGGCGTTCTCGGAGAGATCGCCATGCTCGCGGGCTTCGGAAATCGCGCTGATGATTGCGGGGCGCTCAACAGTTTTGAGATGCTTGAGTTCTGCTTCAAGCTTTTCAAAACCGGCGCGTGTCAGCGGGATCTTTTCCATAGTGCGGCTCCGTGGACCTTCTTCGTGTTATCGTCAGTCCATAACGTATCGCTGAGGAGGAAAGTCAAGTCTCTGAACCCAGTGGACGCGATGCCGCAGCCAGAAACCTGCAAATTCCGCTATAAAGTTTTGCCTATCGTCGCCAGATGTTAAATTTACGTCGTGTCCTGATTGCCCCTCTCTTTTGCATGGGGTAATCCATGACGAAATATTGTTACTCAAGACGCCCCCGAGGCGAAGCATAAGGAATACGCCATGACTGCTATCGAACGCGAAGCAATGGAATATGACGTAGTCATCGTCGGTGCGGGCCCTGCGGGGCTATCTGCCGCTATTCGCCTCAAGCAACTTGATGCCGATCTCAATGTCGTTGTTCTTGAAAAGGGTTCGGAAGTCGGGGCGCACATCCTTTCGGGTGCCGTTCTGGACACATCGGGCCTCTCCCGCCTCATGCCCGATTGGAAAGCAAAAGGCGCCCCGATCAAAACCGAAGTCAACGAAGACAACTTCTACTTCCTCGGAGAAGCAGGCGGCATCCGCATTCCGAATTTCGCCATGCCACCGCTAATGAACAACCACGGCAATTACATTGTTTCGATGGGCAATGTGTGTCGCTGGATGGCGGAACAAGCCGAAGCTCTCGGAGTCGAGATTTTCCCAGGCATGTCCTGCTCCGAGTTGGTCTATGGTGAAAACGGCGAAGTCAAAGGCGTGGTCGCCGGTGAATTCGGCAAGAACGCGGACGGCACCGCAGGTGACGGATACGAACCGGGCATGGAGCTTCACGGTAAATACGTGTTCCTGTCCGAAGGCGTGCGCGGCTCGCTCTCCAAAGAAGTCTTGGCGAAATACGACCTTGTCAAAGGCCATTGCAGCCAGAAGTTCGGCATCGGCATGAAGGAAATCTGGGAGATCGATCCCGCCAAGCACAAAGAGGGCACCGTCACCCACACGATGGGCTGGCCGCTCGGTTCGAACGCGGGCGGCGGATCGTTCATCTATCACCTCGAGAACAATCAGGTTTATGTCGGTTTCGTCGTTCACCTCAACTACAAGAACCCACATCTCTATCCCTATATGGAATTCCAGCGGTTCAAGCATCATCCGATGGTCGCCGAGCTGCTCAAGGGTGGCAAGCGCGTGGCTTATGGTGCCCGCGCGATATCCGAAGGCGGCTGGCAGTCGATCCCGCAGACCGCCTTCCCCGGTGGTGCGCTGCTCGGCTGTTCCGCTGGTCTCGTGAACGTGCCCCGCATCAAGGGCAACCACAACGCGATGCATTCGGGCATCGAAGCTGCAGAAGCGGCCTACAAGGCGATCAGCGCAGGCCGTTCGGGCGACACCCTGACCGAATATGATACCGCGCTGCGCGAAGGCGTTGTCGGCAAGGATCTCAAGAAGGTGCGCAACGTCAAACCGCTCTGGTCAAAGCTCGGTCTTTTGGGCGGCCTTGCGGTCGGTGGGCTGGATATGTGGACCAACACGCTGGGCTTCTCGTTCCTTGGAACGCTGCGCCACGGCAAATCCGATGCCGCCGCCACCGAGGAAGCGTCGAAGCATCCGAAAATCGACTATCCCAAGCCCGACGGCACTCTGTCCTTCGATCGTCTCACCAACGTTTCGTTCGCGATGACGAACCACGAGGAAAGCCAGCCCTGCCACCTTCGTCTCAAAGATCAGTCGGTGCCGATTTCGGTCAACCTTCCCAAATATGACGAACCCGCCCAGCGCTATTGCCCCGCTGGGGTCTATGAAGTTCTCGAAGGCGAAAACGGTCCGCGGTTCCAGATCAATTTCCAGAACTGTGTCCACTGCAAAACCTGCGATATCAAAGACCCGAGCCAGAACATCAACTGGACGGTCCCGCAGGGGGGCGACGGACCCAACTACCCGAATATGTAAGTCAAAAGGGGCCTTCGGGCCCCTTCACTTTTGCGGGAAGCGGCCCGTTCCCCCTCGGCAGAGATTGCCCCTCCTGCGCTGCGGCGCTAGGTTAGGCGCAACACTTGCCCCAAGGACAGCTCTGTGCCCAAAAGACTTACCCGCGCAATTGCGCTTTGTGTTTCGACCCTGCCGCTTCTGAGTTCTGTGGCCTATGCCGAAGGTGGACTTGGTGCCTATCTCGCAGCGCGTCAGGCGAATTTCGACCGCGACTTCCTTGCATCGGCCGAATACTTCGAACGGGCTTTGGAGAATGCACCCGACAATCTCGGGATGCTCGACAGCACGGTCTATACCTATGTTTCGCTCGGTGCGTTCGAAGCCGCCATTCCGCACGCCCAACGGCTTCGCGATCTTGAGATCAACAGTCAGGTGGGCAATCTAGCTTTTCTGGTTAATGACGCAAAGAATGAGGCGTGGGACGATGTCTTGGCGGATTTGTCTGATGGCCAAGAGATCAGCCCGCTGATCGACGAAATCGCGAGGGCTTGGGCGATTTTCGGTCAGGGACAGGTCACCGAAGCACTCGCTGCCTTTGACGCGGCGGCGCAAAGCGCGGGAATGACCCATTTCGCGCTTTACAACAAAGCCTTGGCATTGGCCTCGGTGGGGGATTTCGAAGGCGCGGATGCGCTGTTGTCCGACGACAGCAACAAGAGCATCCAGCAAACCCGTCGTGGCACGATTGCCCATTCGCAAATTTTGAGCCAGCTCGGGCGTAACCAAGACGCGCTTGACCTCTTGAACCAAGCCTTCGGCGGTGAATTCGACGCGTCGGTCCAAAGCCTCGTCGATGCATTGGCAAGCGGTGAGCGGGTTCCCTACTCTCTTGCTTCTGGGCCAAAAGAGGGATTGGCGGAGCTTCTTTTCACAGCCGCAAGCGTGATGGCGGGCGAAGCCGATCCGACCTACACCATTCTCTTTGCACGTGGGGCGACTGCGCTTTATCCGAACCACATCGAAGCACTTATGCTGACGGGCAACCTTTACGAGGGGATGGGGCTTTATGATCTTGCGAACGATACATACGCGCTTGTCCCACAGGATGATCCGGCTTTTGTAGACGCCGAGTTGGCCCGCGCAGATGCGCTCCAACGCGCGGACCGTCTGGAAGCGGCAACCGAAGTCCTCCAATCCTTGGCCCGCAATTATCCCGATCTTGCTGCCGCCCACGCCTCATTGGGGGATGTGCTCCGCCGCCGCGAGCTGATGCGCGAGGCCAAGCCCGCCTATGAACGCGCGCTCGAGCTTTATGTCCAAGACAACATCCGCTGGTACACGCACTATATGCTCGGGATTGTGAACCATGATCTGGACCTATGGCCCGAGGCAGAAGCACATTTCCGCGCCGCGCTCGAAATTGTGCCAACGCATCCCTCGATCCTCAACTACCTTGGCTATTCGCTGGTCGAGCGTGGTGAAAAGCTTGATGAAGCGCTCGAGATGATCATCACTGCAGTGCAGATCGAACCCGAAAACGGTGCCATCGTCGACAGTCTGGGTTGGGTCCAGTTCCAGCTTGGCAAATATGAGGATGCGATCGTCCAGATGGAACGCGCAGCCGAACTTGAACCTGTCGACCCGATCGTAAATGATCACCTAGGCGATGCTCTTTGGGCCGTTGGTCGCAAAAACGAGGCGAGCTTCCAATGGAAACGCGCACTTTCCTTTGGTCCGACCGAAGAAGACGCTGCGCGGATCAGAAGAAAGCTTGAAGTCGGGCTCGACAAGGTGCGTGAAGAAGAGGGAGCCGCACCGCTCTATCCTTCCGTTGACTAGCATCACGCGTCTCGCCCCTGCCAAGATCAATCTCGCTCTGCATGTCACGGGCAAGCGATCGGACGGGTATCATCTTCTTGATAGTCTTGTCGTCTTTGCCGACCGTGGCGATGTATTGACGTTCGAAGACGCCGAAGATCTGTCCCTGAGTGTAGACGGTCCCTTTTGCGAGGGCGTGCCGACGGACGAGCGCAACCTCGTCCTCAAAGTGGCAAAGATGCTTCGGCCCGAGGGCAAAGGAGCGCGTATCCATCTTACCAAGATGCTGCCCCACGGCGGAGGGATCGGCGGCGGGTCGTCCGATGCTGCGGCTACGGCGCGAGGTCTGGCCGATCTCTGGGGTATAGAGCCGCCAACGAGCGAAACGCTTTTGCGCATCGGTGCGGACGTTCCCGTCTGTGCACATGCTCCCCAGTCGATGTTCATGCGCGGGATCGGTGAAGTTCTCGAGCCGGCGCCCGAACTTCCTCGGCTCTGGTGTCTTTTGGTCAACCCGATGGCCCATGTGCCGACACGAGACGTGTTCAAGCATCTTTCGGACCACCACAGCACCGACAACGCGCCGCTCGCTCCGATGCGCTCTGATTTCATCGCTTGGCTGAAAGAACAGCGCAACGATCTAAGGCCGAGCACCTGCGCACTTGTCCCTGCGGTAGGAGCGCTCCTTGACGCGCTGCGCGCGACCAAGGCACTCCATAGTGATATGTCGGGGTCAGGGAGCACCTGTTGGGCGCTCTTTGAAACGCAAAAGGCCGCAGAAGAGACTGCGGCCCTGTTTCATGGGACATTCTGGACGCTGGTAACGCCTATCGGCGGTTAGTTGATCCGCGCGACAACGTAATCGGTGATATCCGCCAGCATATCACGGATCTCGTGATGCGGGAGGATGTCGAGCTGAGCCTTGGCGGTATCTGCCCATTTCAACGCCTCGACACGGGTCTCTTCCAAAGCGCCGTGACGCTTGAGGATTTCAAGCGCCTGCTCGAGATCGCCGTTCTCTTGCTTGCCTTTTTCGATGGTCCGCACCCAGAACGCGCGTTCGGTCTCGTCCGCCTTGGCGATGCCTTTGATAAATGGAAGCGTGAGCTTGCGCTCGCGGAAGTCGTCACCGATGTTCTTGCCCGTGGCTTCGGTGCCGCCGAGATCGAGAAGATCATCCACCGTCTGGAATGCGATCCCGAGGGCATCGCCAAAGCGGTAAAGCGCATTATTATGTGTTTCGTCCGCGCCTGAAATAACGCCCCCGACCTGAGTTGCGGCCGAGAAAAGGGCCGCTGTCTTGCCGCGCACGACCTTGAGATAGGTCTCTTCCGTCGTGGCAAGGTTCCGCGCGGCGGTCAGCTGAAGCACTTCGCCTTCGGCAATGGTGGCGGACGCATTCGCGAGGATGTTGAGCACTCGAAGCGAGCCCGTTTCCACCATCAATTGGAACGACCGCGAAAAGAGATAGTCGCCGACAAGAACCGACGAGGTGTTGTCCCACAACAGGTTCGCAGTGGGGCGGCCACGACGTTGTTCGCTCTCGTCCACGACATCGTCATGCAAAAGCGTTGCCGTGTGGATCAGCTCGACCGTTGCAGCGAGATGGATGTGAAAGGGTCCTTCGTAGCCGCAGAGTTTCGCAGCCGCCAAGGTGAGCATGGGGCGCAGGCGCTTGCCGCCCGCTTCGACCAGATGCGCCGTAACCTCGGGGATGCGCGGGGCATGCTCGGAGGCCATCCGCAGGCGGATCATCTGGTTCACAGCTTCCATTTCGTCAGCCAGCGCACGCGCTAGCTTTTCATGGGGCTTGGTTGCAGCGGCATCCAGACTCATGCGGTTTTGCTCCGGCTTGTTATTGGCAAAGACCACAGACGGCCTTAGGTCTAATTCTATGAAAGAGCTTTTGCGCACAAACGATCCGACTGTCATCGCCTATGCCAAGTTACTCTTGGACGGGGAGGGTATAGACTGCTTCGAGTTTGACGTAAATATGAGCATCCTCGATGGAAGCATCGGCATATTGCCGCGCCGTCTTGTTGTGCACGAGGACGACTATGACGACGCGCGGGTTATTCTCATCGACAATGAGTTGATGCACGACCAATGACCGAGCCGACCCGCGATGACTTCCTAGGTGGCAAATTGAGCCTTCTGCAACCGAAGGCCGGGTATCGTGCTGGGGTCGATCCTGTACTGCTTGCAGCCTCTGTGCCTGCGGAAAAGGGTGATACGGTTCTCGAGCTGGGCTGCGGTGCGGGGGCGGCAAGCCTGTGCCTCTCGGCGCGGGTCGAAGGGCTTGCCCTGACGGGTGTCGAAATCCAGCCGCTCTACGCGGAGCTATGCAGACAGAATGCCGTTCATAACCGCGCCAGAATGGATGTCGTCGAAGCGGACCTGACCCATCTT
This sequence comes from Marivivens sp. LCG002, assembly GCF_030264275.1. Classification (NCBI taxonomy): domain Bacteria; kingdom Pseudomonadati; phylum Pseudomonadota; class Alphaproteobacteria; order Rhodobacterales; family Paracoccaceae; genus Marivivens; species Marivivens sp. LCG002. Next base: position 2,624,053 of record NZ_CP127165.1, read on the forward strand.
CCCGCTCAGATCCGCAACACGAGTTTTGACCATGTCATCATGAACCCGCCCTATTACGACAGGAGCGCGAGCACGCGGGCAAACGATCAAGGGCGTGATATGGCACTGGGCGGGGATACGGCATTGCAGGACTGGATCGAAGTTGGCGCAAAGAGACTTAGACCCAAGGGGTATTTCACGCTTATTCAAAGGATGGACAGGCTGCCCGAAACGCTTGCCACTGCAGATCGCGTCCTCGGGTCGATCACGGTTCTTCCGATACAGGCCCGTGTCGGCCGACCTTCGGGGCTTTTCATTCTGCAAGCCCGCAAAAACGGACGCGCTGCCTTTCGGATGTTGGCTCCCCTGATTCTCCACCGCGGGGATGTCCACGGACAGGATGGGGAAAGCTATACGGCGCAAGTGTCGGCCATTTTACGCGATGGCGCACATTTGAGCTTGGAAGCGTGAGGCGACTCGATTCATTTGGAGAAAATGAGCCGAAAGCAGCCAATTGCTGCAGCGCAACGTGACAGAAATATGAAAGCGTGCTCCACTCAAACTGTCCACAACGAAAGGAGTACGACTATGAGCCTAAGTTCGCATATCGAGGAACTTCGGAAAAAGCATCAAAGTCTCTCGAATGCTGTCGAAGATGCAATGAAACATCCCGCCTTTGATGATCAGGAAGTGGCACGTCTCAAGAAGCAGAAACTCCAACTCAAGCAAGAAATTACAAGGTTGACGGCGCACTGAGAGCGCCTCCCTTCCCTAAACGAGAAAAGGGCCGATCGCATTGATCGGCCCTTTGCTTTTGAAGTTAGCGTTGATCAGACGAAATACTGGCCGCCGTTCGCGGTAATGGTCGAGCCGGTGATAAAACCCGCTTCGTCAGAGGCAAGGAAAACCACGCAGCGCGCAATTTCTTCGGCTTCGCCAAGACGTCCGACAGGGATCTGGCCGATAATCGACTCGCGCACTTTTTCCGGAACAGCCATCACCATTTCGGTGGCGATATAGCCGGGGCAAATCGCGTTCACGGTGATACCTGCGCGCGCGCCTTCCTGAGCAAGAGCTTTGGTGAAGCCGAGATCGCCCGCTTTGGCCGCAGAATAGTTGGCTTGGCCGAATTGACCCTTTTGGCCATTGATCGACGAGATCGAGATAATGCGGCCGAATTTACGTTCGCGCATTCCGGGCCAAATCGGGTGGGTCATGTTGAAGAGACCCGAAAGGTTGGTATCCATGACCTCCTGCCACTGTTCGCGGGTCATTTTGTGGAACGGAGCATCGCGCGTGATACCCGCGTTGTTGACGAGAACGTCGATCGGACCCAGATCAGCCTCGACCTTTGCGATCCCTGCGGCGCATTCATCATAGTCGGCAACGTTCCACTTGTAGGTTTTGATGCCCGTTTCGGCCGTAAACGCCGCAGCTTTTTCGTCATTGCCGGCATATGTCGCAGCAACGGTATACCCCGCATCTTTCAGCGCTTTGGAAATTGCTGCGCCGATTCCGCGGCTACCACCGGTGACGAGTGCGATTCTGGACATATGTGTTCCTCCAACCAGAAATGTTCTTGTAACTCTATTACCCAAATTAATTCTATTGCGCAATATTATTACTCTGTCGTTTTGTCGCACTGCAGCATGCAGGCACGCGACAATGGTCGTATTATGGCGGAGCAAACTGATAAATCTAATGTTATTTTGATTGCTGCAGCAGCAGTCGGAGACGGACCCGTTTTTCTGCACGCGCAAAGAAAACGGGCGCGACAAATGCCGCGCCCGCTCCGAAAACTTCAAAAGGATTTAGGGGCGCTCAACGCAAAGCGCTACACCCATGCCGCCACCGATGCACAGCGTTGCAAGGCCGCGCTTGGCGTTGCGACGCTTCATTTCGAAAAGCAGAGTGTTGAGGATACGGCAGCCCGAAGCGCCGATCGGGTGACCGATGGCGATCGCACCACCGTTGACGTTCACGATCGACGGATCCCAACCCAGTTCTTTGTTCACCGCGCAGGCCTGAGCGGCGAATGCCTCGTTCGCTTCGACCAGATCAAGATCGTTGACGGACCAGCCCGCTTTTTCGAGGGCCTTGCGCGAGGCCATGATCGGACCTGCACCCATGATCGACGGATCGAGGCCAGCGGTGGCATAAGACGCAATGCGGGCGAGCGGTTCAATCCCGCGGCGCTCGGCTTCATCAGCAGACATCAGCAGCGTGGCCGCAGCACCGTCATTCAGACCCGAAGCGTTAGCAGCAGTCACAGACCCATCTTTGGTGAAGGCAGGGCGCAGCTTTTGCATCGCGTCGATCGTAGCGCCGTGGCGGATGTATTCATCGCTATCTACAATGAGGTCGCCCTTGCGGGTCGAAATGGTAAAGGGAGCGATTTCATCGGCGAACTTGCCCGCCTTTTGTGCGGCTTCTGCTTTGTTCTGGGAGGCCACGGCGAATTCGTCCTGCATATCGCGGGTGATATCCCAACGCTCGGCGACGTTTTCGGCGGTCTGCCCCATGTGATAGTTGTTGAAGGCATCCCAAAGGCCATCGCGGATCATGGTATCGACCATCTTCATGTCGCCCATCTTCTGGCCTGCGCGCAGATAGGCGGCGTGCATGGCGAGGGACATGTTTTCCTGCCCGCCGGCGGCAACGATCGACGCATCACCGAGTTGAATATGCTGGGCGCCCAGCGCAACAGCACGCAGACCCGAACCGCAAACCTGATTGATACCCCAAGCCGCAGCTTCGATCGGAAGACCGGCGTGGATATGCGCCTGACGTGCGGGGTTCTGCCCCTGACCTGCGGTCAAAACCTGACCGAGAATGGTTTCGCTGACTTCGGCCGGATCGATACCCGCGCGTGCAACGACTTCTTTCAGCACAGCCGCGCCAAGCTCGTGGGCGGGCGTATTTGCGAAAGAGCCAAGAAAGCTACCGACAGCAGTGCGGGCAGCAGATGCGATTACGACGTTGGTCATTAAGAACCTCCCTCTGGAATTTTGCAGATGCGAAAACATTTCTGCGACTGCACATTGTTTAGGGGTTCCCTCGCATTTGAGCAATAAAATTTCGCTGTGACGTTTGCTCACACAACTAAAGCACAAGTTTCAGAGCTGAAGTCGCGGAACACCGAAATGATAGCCTTGAAGACAATGGACCCCCAATTCCTGAAGTATTGCGGTTTCCCGCTCGTTTTCAACGCCTTCTGCAACGGCGAACATTTCAAACTGTTTGGCGACGGCGACCAGCGCCTCGGTCAGGACCTGATTTTCGGGATTTTGATCGATATTATGGATGAAACAGCGATCAATCTTGACCAGATCGAAGAAGAAATCCTTGAGATGTTTGAACGCCGTCATCCCTCCACCGAAGTGATCGAGCGCGAAACTGACGCCCAAAGGCTGCATCTCGGCCATAAAACGGATGAGAACCTCGTGCAGAAGCATGGCGGAAGATTCGCTGATCTCGAGAATGAGACGATCCGCAACCTGAGGCGCGCGCGCCAATCCGTCGTCCAGTGTGCGCCGCCATTTTCCGTCCGCCATAGAGCGCGCGGACATGTTGATCGAGAGCCGCAAATTCGGATACCGGCTGAGCGTTGCGATTCCCAAGCGAAGCGAAGCGCAATCGATCTCGCGGCCCAAATCATGTTCTTCGATATAGGGCATGAATTGTTTCGCAGGAATAATGCGCCCCATATCGTCGCGGACCCGTATCAACCCCTCGTAAAACGCGATGCGATCGGTGGCCTCGGCCGTTACGATCGGCTGGAACGCAAGTTGCGCATTCTGGGCGGCAAGCGCATTTCCGACGATCGAAAGCACATCCTGATCGCGTGCAGCGATCGCTTCTTTAAGCGGATCACTGGTTCCGAGATCAAATTTCTCGACCGCTTGCATGACTAACCCCTCTTTTGTCTCAAGGGCATTGATGCGCGTGCTTCGCTAAAGCAGAGTAAAGAAATGGAAATTGAATAAAGTTGAAACCATTATGTGCGAACGCTGCGGCTGGGCCGGCCCTGAACAAATCTATTTCGAGTATCACGACACCGAATGGGGCGTGCCCGAATACGACAGCCGCGCGCTTTATGAAAAGCTGATCCTCGACGGGTTTCAGGCGGGGCTAAGCTGGATCACCATTTTGAAGAAACGCGAAGGTTTTCGCGCGGCATTTCAGGGGTTTGACCCTTATGTCATTGCGACATGGACTGAGGCCGACGTTACGCGGCTTTTGTCGGACAGCGGAATCGTACGCCATCGCGGCAAAATCGAAGCCGCGATTTCCAACGCAAAGGCATGGATCAAAATCGAAGAAACGCAGGGCTTTTCGAATTTCCTTTGGTCCTATGTGGACCACAAACCGCTTCAGCCCAACCGAGCCACGCTCCGCGATGTTCCCGCCCAGACAGAGTTGTCAGTGACCATCTCCAAAGATCTCAAGAAAGCAGGGTTCAAGTTCTGTGGTCCGACGATCGTCTATGCCTTTATGCAGGCGGTCGGCATGGTGAATGACCACGTGGTGACCTGTCCGCGCCATGCACCGCTTACCAGCGGCTAAGGGCATCCTCGTCCTCGTCACGGGCCTCGACCCATGAATCGCCAGAGGCCGTGCGTTCTTTTTTCCAAAAAGGCGCACGCGACTTGAGATAATCCATAAGGAATTCTGCGGCTTGGAACGCATCGACGCGGTGACGTGAAGCAGTCGCGACCATCATGATCTGATCACCCGCTCCGAGCTGTCCGTAACGGTGGATGACAAGCGCACCCGCAAGGCTCCAACGTGTCGTTGCTTCATCAACGATCTTGGAAATCGCCTTTTCCGTCATCCCGGGATAGTGCTCGATCAACATCTCGGCGAGTTTGCCTTCGACATCGCGCACAACGCCCGTAAACGAGACGACGGCGCCAGCACCCTGAACCGACCGCGTAAAGCTGTTGAGTTCGAGACCCGGATCAAAAGTTTCCTCTTGGACCCGAACCGTCATTCGCCACCTGTCATCGGCGGGAAGAATGCGACCTCTCTCACGCCCGACAATGGGGCGTCGAAATCACTCAGTTCCTGATCAAGCGCCACGCGAAGGGCACGGATGTCTTCGAAGGCAAATTGATATTCTTCGCCGCGTGCGCGCAATTCCTCGATCAGGTCGTTCACTGTTGCGGCATCAGTTTCGATGGTGTCGCGCGGCACTCCGATCCGTTCCCGAACCCAAGCAAAATAAAGAACATCCATCTTACGCATCCCGAAGGTAGGGCAAAGCTTTGCGGAAGTAATCAAAGCCCGTGATCAACGTCAGTGCGGCAGCAAGCCAAAGCAACATCCCGCCTGCAACAGAGCTGATCATCATACCGTAGTATTTCCAGATCAGGCCCAGCTCGTCTGCGACCTCGCCCTCAATGATCGCTTCGATGAGTTCTTCGTCCATACCCTCGGTCTCGATGCTGAGATAGGTTTCGAAGGCCCCTGTGGAAAAGAGAACGGCGATGGCCACCATCTGGGCAAAGGTCTTCCATTTGGCCAGTCTGGTTACCTTGAGAAGGCCGGCGGTCGCTCCGAGATATTCCCGCAGACCACTGACGAAAACTTCGCGAAAGAGGATCATCGTCGCAGGAACGAGAATCCAAGGGTTCATCCCCGAAAAGCCGGTAATCACCAAAAGCGCAATTGTGACCATCGCCTTATCGGCAATCGGATCGAGCATGGCTCCGAATTTGGACTCCTGATGCCATGCCCGAGCAAGATAACCGTCGAAAAAGTCAGTGATTGCGGCCACAACAAACAAGACCAATGCAAACCAGTCCGCCCAAGGTCTTGAAAAATAGAGAAACATCACCGCTACGCCAGGAGCAGCAAGAAGACGCAAGACCGTCAGGATATTTGGCAAAGTCCATTTCATGCCCAATCAATACATTGGCTGGGCTTGCGACTCCATAGAGCATTTGGAAGCAGTTTTCGCTTTGCGCCAAGCGGCGCGGCGCGGCAACACTCAGCCCTTTTCATGGAAATAGGCATAAATCGCCTCGGCCATTGCGCCCGATATGCCTTCTACCGCTTTGAGGTCGGCAAGGTTCGCGCGGCTGACGGCTTTGGCACTTCCGAAATGGGCCAGAAGTGCGCGTTTGCGCGCGGCCCCTACCCCCGGCACATCATCGAGCGGCGTGGCGGTAAAGGACTTTGCCCTCTTGGCACGATGCGTCCCGATGGCAAAACGGTGGGCCTCGTCACGCAGACGCTGGATGAAATACAAAACCGGATCATTTCTTTGAAGCGCGAAAGGTCGCTCGCCTATGCGATAGAATTCTTCTTTGCCGTGGTCACGATCGACCCCCTTGGCAACCCCGACCATCGGGACGTCCTCTACCCCGAGTTCCAGAAGAATTTCCTGAACCGCGCTCACCTGCCCTGCACCGCCGTCGATCAAAAGAAGATCGGGCCAGCTGTCGGATTTTCGATCCGGATCTTCCTTGAGAAGGCGTTGGAAGCGGCGCGTCAGCACCTCCTTCATCATGCCGAAGTCATCGCCGGGCGTAAGCTCGTCGCCTTTGATATTGAACTTGCGATACTGGCTTTTGAGAAAGCCGTCCGCCCCCGCGACAATCATGGCACCGACAGCATTCGTGCCTTGGATATGGCTGTTGTCATAGACCTCGATCCGCGCGGGTGGCGCATCGAGATCAAAGGCTTCGGCAAGGCCGCGCAACAGCTTGTTCTGGGTCGCGGTTTCGGACATCCGCCGCGCGAGGCTTTCTTTGGCATTGCGAGCGGCGCCAGAGACAAGCTCGGCCCGTTCGCCTCTCTGCGGAACAAGAACCTCGACCTTGCGGCCCGCTTTCTCGGTCAACGCGGCACACATCAATTCCTCGTTGTCGAGCCCATGCGACAAGAGAACCAGCCGTGGCGGCTCGCGATCCGAATAGAACTGTCCAACAAAGGCTTCCATGATTTCAGAGGCGTCTTCCTCGCCCGAAATACGGGGATAGTAATCGTGGTTGCCCCAATTCTGGTTGGCTCTGATAAAGAACACCTGAACGCAGGCCTGTCCGTTTTCGACATGAAGCGCGATGACATCGCCCTCGGCGACCGTGCGGGGGTTGATCCCCTGCGCGGTCTGGACTTGGGTCAATGCGCGAATGCGATCCCGTAACGCAGCCGCACGTTCGAACTCCATCGCCTCGGCAGCCTCTGCCATTTTTGCGGCAAGGTCTTCCTGAATGCGGGTCGTTTTTCCAGACAGGAAGTCCGAGGCATCCCGAACGGACTCGGCGTATTCCGCTTTGGTGATGTGCCCGACACAAGGCGCGCTGCATCTTTTGATCTGATATTGCAGACAAGGCCGCGTGCGGCTCTCGAACATAGAGTCGGCGCAATTGCGCAAAAGGAAAATCTTTTGCAGCTGGCTGAGGGTGTGATTGACCGCGCCCGCGCTGGCAAAAGGACCGAAGTAAGTGCCTTTTTCGTTCTTGGCACCGCGGTGCTTTTTGATCATCGGGAAATCATGACCCGTCACGATGATGTTCGGAAACGATTTATCATCGCGCAAAAGCACGTTGTAGCGGGGTTTGAGTTGCTTGATCAGGTTTTGCTCAAGGAGCAAGGCTTCGGTTTCGGTCCTCGTCGTAAGGAACATCATCGAAGCTGTCTCGGAAATCATCCGCGCGATGCGGCCCGAATGGTTCCCAGGGCGGGCGTAATTGGAAACGCGATTGCGCAGATTCCGTGCCTTGCCGACATAGAGAACACGGCTTTCGCTATCGAGCATTCGATAGACCCCGGGCGAGCCGTCTAGCGTCTTGAGGTAGTCCGCAATCCGCTCGTATCCGGTCAGCGTTTCGGGGGTTTCATCAGACATCGGGCACGCTCGTGATTCTTGGTGTTGGCTGCAATGTTACTCAGGGAGACACAAGAAGAAAGGCATCCCCGTTTTCTGTGGATAAGTCAGTGGAAAGCTTTTGGGTTAGCTCGAATTTCCGTTATTTTTCTGGACTTTCGTTAAGTTGCACAAAAATTAGGCACGCAAATAACGTATTGAATTCATTGAAAATAAATCTTCAGTCCTGAAATAAGTTAAGAAATTCAGGCATTTCGTCACGAAAGCGTTACAAGTTGGCACAGAGGTGCACAACTTGTCGCAGACCTACTCGCGCGTGAGCACGTCAGGGGTTTCCCAACCCAGATGCTGTCCCCCATCCACACACAGCAACTGCCCCGTGATCGCGGGCGCTGCGAGGAAATATCCAAGCGCTGCAACGATATCTTCGGGGTTTGAACCGCGCTTCAAGACGGTAACCGACCGCTGGTCGGCAAAGTCCTCGGCGCTTTGGCGTTCGCCTTGCAAAGTCGGCCCCGGTCCGATGGCATTGACGCGCACTTTCGGCGCGAGCGCTTGGGCCGACGTCTTGGTAAGGGCCCAGAGCCCCATCTTGGCCAAAGTATAGGTCGAAAACTTGGGTGTGAGTTTGCGGACCCTCTGGTCGATCATATTGACGATAAGACCCCTTGCGACGGGTTCGCCCCGCCCGTCAAGCGCCGCTTCAGGAACCTGTTTGGCAAAATGTTGTGTGAGAACATAGGGCGCGCGCAGATTGGACTCGAAATGCCTGTCCCAGCTTTCACGGGTGGAGCTTTCAAGATCGTCCTCTTCGAAAATGGAAGCGTTGTTGACGAGAACCGTCAAAGGACCACCCAACGCGTCCGACGCGCGGTCGATCAATGCTTGTGTCTCGTCTTCGTTCAACAGATCGGCCTGAAGCGTGACACCTGTTCGCCCATGCGCCTCGATCAAGCGCAGAGTTTCCCGAGCGCCTTCTTCGGAACTGGCGTAATGGACCACCACATCAAAACCGCGCTCGGCCAGATAAACAGCCATCGCGCGTCCCAGCCGCCCACCGGCTCCTGTGACTAGTGCACGCTTTTCGGTCATGTGATGCTCCTTAGTTGAGTAGCATCACAACATAGACCGCATAGATGAAAGACAAGCCGATACCTGTCTTGCGACCGATATCCTTTTTGAAAAACACAAAAGGAACGAGAAGAAGCGAGGTGCCGAGCATGACCCAAAGATCAAACCGAAGGAACTCGGGGTCGATCGGAATATCGCCGATAAGACTGGCCACGCCCATGATCCCCAAGAGATTAAAGAGGTTGGAGCCGATCACGTTGCCCAAGGCCACGTCCGATTGACGCCGCAATGCCGCCATGACCGTTGTCGCCAGTTCGGGGAGCGAAGTTCCGACCGCAACAAGGGTCAGACCGATGACGGCCTCTGAAATCTGGAAGGAACGGGCGATGCTTGTCGCGCCATCGATCAAAAGATTTGCCCCGATCGGAAGGCCCACCAAGCCAACCACAAGGAAGAAGGCGATTTTGATCCATGACATATTCGGGTCTGCGCCTTCGACCACTTCGGTGTCTTCGCCCTCATCGGAGTTACGGTGCGAGTGAATGGCTTTCATCGCGTGCAACAACATTGCCGCCAGACCCGCCAGCAAGATCAGACCGGAAATCCAGTTCAGCGTTCCGAATAGACACAGCCCGATGAACAGCACAGAGGCCGCGAGCATCTGGACATAGTTCGAACGGGTATCATGCTCGCTTGTGTGCATCACGGCAAGAAGCGCGGGAATGCCGAGAACGAGCAGAATGTTCGCGGTGTTCGACCCGACCACGTTGCCAACGGCTATCGAGGGGACACCATCCAGAATGGCCTGCACCGATATGAGAAGCTCCGGCGCCGAAGTGCCAAAGGCCACAATAGTCAACGACACGATCAACGCGGGGATGCCGACGCGCAGAGCAAGGTTCACTGCGCCTCTGACCAAGGCATCGCCTGCAAGCAGCAAAAGGCCCAGACCAATTACAGTCAAAATCCAATCCATTACAGGATCATCCTTTCGAACACGCGCAGGGGCCTTTGCCTATTTTGAAGCGGCCGCACGACGCGCACTTTTTTGTTTCGATGAGTTTTTTGCCCGGATACCGAAGCTTACCGAACATGGCGAGCACCGCCATGAAGACCAAGAAAAGTGTGATGCCCTTGATCAGCATCTCACAAACCGAAGCGCCCGAACGCGGTGCGCTCTTCGATGCCGCCGATGGCATCGTGGACGGCTTGTGCCCCGAAGCGCTGGAAAATGCTTCGCCTCTGGCTCAGGCGGCGGAAGCGGACTTTTGCACCGAACCGGTCCTTGAGCACGGGAACCAGATGGCCGATGCCGTCGGCAAGGCCGACTTCTACGGCCTTTTCCCCGATCCAAACGTCGCCCGTAAAGAGGTCTTGGTCCTGTGCGAGTTTGTCGCCCCGACGCGATTTGATGTGATCGATGAAATAGGTGTGAAGCTGTTCAAGCCAAACCTTGAGCCGCTCGACATCCTGCGGCTTTTGTGGCTGGAACGGATCAAGAAGCGACTTGGATTTTCCTGCCGTATGGACACGGCGCTCGACCCCATAGCGTCCGATCAGATCCGAAAGTCCGAAGCCCGCAGAAATGACCCCGATGGAACCAAGCATCGAGCCGCGGTCGGCATAAATTTCGTCGGCGGCGCTTGCGAGCCAATAGCCGCCCGAAGCTGCCACATCCTCGACAAAGGCGAAGACGGGGATCTCTTTTTCTTCGGCAAGCCGCCGGATCCGCGCAGCGATCAACGAGGACTGCACAGGCGATCCTCCGGGGGAATTGATTTCGAGCGCAACGGCCACCGGCTTGCCACGAAAGGCCTTTTCGATCAGCGGCGCGAGCGAGATATCATCCAAACCGCGCGACGAATTGGAAATGGTGCCCTGAAGCCGCAACACGGCGACGACAGGGTCACTTTCCACAAAGGGAAGATACTTTTTAAAAGGGATGAAGCGTTTCATTGTCTTCATCTAAGCAGCGCGTTGTTTTCCGACAAGCCACTTAGGAGCGAATTCTCCACCCTGTCCGAAAGATCCACCAAATCGTCGTGAGACAAATCAGGGTAAAGACCGAGATCGCCCCAAGGCTGATCGCAACGGGCACGTCCGCCTGCTCGAAAAAGGACCAGCGGAACCCCGAGATCAGATAGTGCACGGGATTGAACATCGTCACCGCCTGCCAGAACGGAGGGAGCATCGAGGTTGAATAGAAACTTCCGCCGAGGAACACGAGAGGCGTGATGATCAGCATCGGGATCAGATTGAGCTGTTCGAAATTCCCCGCCCAAATCCCGATAATAAATCCGAGAAGCGAAAAGCTCAGGCATGTCAGCAACAAGAACGCAATCATCGACACAGGATGTAGGATCGTGACGTCTACAAAGAAAAATGATGTCGCCAGAATGATGAACCCGATCACAAGCGACTTGGTCGCCGCCGCACCGACATAACCGACGGTAACTTCGAAAAAGTTCACCGGCGCTGACAGGATTTCATAGATCGAGCCTGTGAATTTTGGGAAATAGATTCCGAAAGCCGCGTTCGAGGTGGACTGTGTCATCACCGAAAGCATGATCAAACCCGGCACGATGAACGCCCCATAGCCGATGCCGTCGACCGTATCGATACGGCTTCCGATCGCTGCGCCGAAGACCACGAAGTAGAGTGAGGTCGAAATTACAGGCGCGATAATGGATTGTCGGAACGTGCGAAAGAAACGCGCCATCTCGAACAGGTAAATCGCTTTGATTGCCGCGAGGTTCATGTGGTTTCCTTTACGATATCGACAAAGATTTCTTCGAGCGAGCTTTGACGGGTTTGAAGATCACGCATCTGGAGACCAGCACTTTGCATGTCGCGCAAAAGTGCCGTGATCCCTGTTCGTTCGGCCCTTGTGTCATAGGAATAGGCGACCGAATGGCCACCCTCGACCAGCTTGAGACCATAGTCCGCAAGCGCATCGGGAACCGCATCGATCGAGTCGGCAAGATCGATCCGAAGTTCTTTTCGCCCCATCTGAGCGATCAATTCGTGTTTGTCCTGAACCAGAAGAATTCGGCCTTTGTTGATCACGCCGATACGGTCGGCAATTGCTTCGGCCTCTTCGATGTAGTGGGTGGTCAGGATGATCGTAACTCCATCCTTGCGCAGATCTTCCACGACGCTCCACATGTCCTTGCGAAGCTCGACATCCACACCCGCCGTCGGCTCGTCGAGGAAAAGAACACGCGGCTCATGCGCGAGGGCTTTGGCGATCAGCACGCGGCGCTTCATGCCGCCCGACAGTTGATTGATACGGGAATCCATCTTGTCGCCAAGCCCGAGCTTGCGGAGCGTTTCTTCAACGAATTCCACATTGCGGGATTTTCCGAAAAGACCGCGCGAAAAAAGAACCGAGTTGCGGACGGTTTCGAAGGCTTCGAGGCTGAGCTCTTGCGGGACGAGCCCGATCAACCGACGCGCATCGCGATAGTTTTTGACCACATCGAAGCCACCGACGGTCACCTGCCCCGAACTTGGTTGCGTGATCCCGCAGATGGTGGAAATCAATGTGGTCTTTCCGGCGCCATTCGGCCCCAAAAGCGCGATGATCTCGCCTTCTTCGATGTCCAGATTTACGCCGTCGAGTGCGGTGAACCCGCTGGCATATGTCTTGGTCAGGTTTTTAACCTGAACGATTGCTGACATATCAATTCTCCCCTGTTGGAGGAGATACTTAACCTCTACTCCGCCAAGATCAAAGGGGCGAGCCGCGCACAGTATATCTGCTTATTTGAGAGGGAACGAAATCTGGAGCCCGTAAGTCTCGAGCCCCGGATTGATCTTGCCCAATTCCGAGTTCGAGCGGTGATCATAACTCACACTCAAACGCATGCCGTTGCCGAAGCTATATCCGAGCGCCACCGTCGAACGAAATTCGATCGGAAACCCGAGATCGGGACCATTGCCGTTGGCATAATACCCCGGAAGCAACGACGTGTTGAACACAACGTTTCCGAACATCTTTTCATAGGTCGCGCCAAGACCGACCCATGTCGCTCCGTTCGCTGCGGCAGAGGCGGCGATGGTGGGTTGAAACGGTCCGTAATTGCGGTCCATCCGATAGGTAAGCTGGACTTCCTTCGAGATCGAATTGCCTTGAAAGCGGACGTCATGCGCACCGACCGCAAAATAGGATTGCGCATCTTCGCGCGTCAAACAGCCCTCGGGGCAATGCTCGAACGTCATATCGGTCAGCGAGGTGATCAAAAAGATGATGGCGAGTGTGCCGTCCATGAAACTCTCCTGTTTGAAGAGGAGTTAGCGGCGTTCGCGATGCGAGACAATCCCCTTGGCCAGATCCGCGTCTATTCCGATACCTTTAGGCACGGTGATCATGATCAAAGCGCAGCCAAAAACCTGTTCCGCTGCCAGCGTAGCGGCCAAGGCATCGAGCCTTGTCTCGAATATCTTTTGTCGAGGTGTAGAGACATCGGCGGCCACTTGAACGCGCTGCGCAGCACCAAGCCCCTGTGTCATAAGATTTGCAGCGAGCTCGGCGGCCGTCCCAACCGCCATATAGAAAACAAGCCGTGTGCCCGCGACGAGATGCCTGTGCCAGTCGGGCAGAGTGTCACCGCTTCGGGCCATTCCAGTTGTGATGACCAATGTATCCGTGACACCGCGCTCGGTCAGGGGAACACCCATCGTCGCCGCAGCAGCGCTTGCCGCCGTGACACCCGGCACGATTTCGACGGGTATATCATAGTGCCGTGCCGCCTCGAGTTCTTCGGCAGCGCGCCCGAAGATCGAAGGATCGCCCGATTTGAGCCGCACGACGCGGCGGCCTTTTCTTGCCTCGGCCACGATCAAAGCGGAGATCGTTTCTTGCGGAAAGGCATGGGCGCCGACAGTCTTGCCCACATAGACCCGCTCGGCATCACGGCGGGCGAGTTCAAGAACCATCGGATCGACAAGACGATCATAAAAGATCACATCCGCTTCCTGAAGCCGCTCGACCGCCCGAAGCGTCAGAAGGTCCCGTGCACCCGGACCCGCCCCGACCAGAGCAATCTGGCCGCCTGTTTCTTTGTCATAGCTCCCCCCAAGCGCCGATTTAAGAAGCTCGATGGCCTCTCGTTCCGCCCCCCTCTTAAAGGACGCCCAAGGGGCCCCGTTAAAGGCCCATCGCCAAAAATCGCGTCTTTCCTCTTTGGGAATCCGATGCGCGACAGCCGTGCGCAGACGGCCGGCCAAAGCAGCAAAACTCCCCAAGCGCGGATCGAGCATTTTTTCGATTTCGGTTTTGATCGAGCGACCAAGGACGGGGGCTGTGCCTTCGGTCCCGATCGCCACAACAACCGGATCACGGTCGACGATCGAGGGGGTCGTCGCATCACAAAGCTCGGGTTGATCGACCACATTGACCAGTGCGCCCGCGTCCTTTGCGATTGCGTGGATGGATGCATCGATCACGGGGCACCCCGTGCCGATGAAGACAAGCGCTGTATCCCTGAACTGCGCTCGGGTAATGGGCCCCCGCAGATGGCGCGCCCGACCGCTCTGGACGATGGCCGCCAGCTCATCATCGATTTCTTCTGCAATGATATCGAGGGCGGCCTCCGTCTTGAGCACGAGACGTGACTTTTGCGCGGCTTGTTCCCCGCCCCCCACGATTACAACGCGGCGGTTCTCCATCCGGATGAACATGGGGAAAGACTTCATCTCGATATCCTATGTTCCAATGGGAGAACGGGTCTGCCAAAGCGTGGTGGCCAGCGCCATACCGTCCGCCTCACCGAGCGACTCTAGCGCTGTTGCTGCGGTGGCCAGAACGATGGCTTCGGCAAAGGGGTCCTCAAGTGCCCCGTTCCAAAGAGCGATGGGCGCTCCTTCAGCTGTTGTCGCTTCGGCAAGACGTCGGGTTTCGTCCCAAAAGCCCTTGGCACTTCCTTCCCACGGTGTCCCCTGTCGAAGGCCGAAAAGAGCGACGTCTTTTCCAGGATGCCGTTCGAATTCGCCGCCGCCTCCTTTGAGCACTGTGAGGGTTTGTTGACCCAGGATCGCGCCTGCATCGGCCTGTAATAGACGATAGGGAGGGTGGAATACGCCCTGAACGGAAGCCGCAGCCTTTGCGGGGTTCAGCACTCTTAGGACCGTGTTGATACACGACCGCAAGCCGAGAACCTCTCGAAGGCGCAAAAGACGAAACAGAGGCGAGGAGGCCACTTCGAGTGGAAGATAGGCGATGTCATCTCGGGACATGATCTGCGCGACCTCGTCAAGCGAGGCAGCACTCGCGATCCCAAGATCGGGCAAAGCTGCACGGACCGAAGCGATCGGGTTTTGGTGACTGTTCCACCCGTGAAGGAGCACCGAATATCCCGCCTGCGCAACAAGCTTTGCCGATAGCAAGAACCAAGGGTGGCCGCGCGTGCGTCCAGCGGCATAGCTCGGCCAGTCAAGATCGGGCTTCACGTCGATCAAAGGAATAACAGAGCGTGCCGCCCGAACAAAGCCCGCGATTTCTTCGGCGGTTTCGCCCTTCATACGCATCAGCATCAACAGTGCGCCGACCGCTTCGGGTTCCGCCTCGCCCGACAGAACGATTGAAAGCGCGGCATGTGCTTCGTCCATGGTCAAAGACCGCGAACGTCCCGGACCCCGCCCAAGGATCGCGACATAAGGAGCAAGCGCGCCACTCATTCCGCGGCCTGACGGCTTTGTCCCCGTGCGAGCAATTCTGCCAGCTCGGGTTTGCACGACCCACAATTGGTTCCCGCGCGAAGAGCGCCACCGATTTCGTCAACTGTCATGAGACCACCTTCCTGAATCGCAGTCAGGATCGTATTGACCCCGACCGAGAAGCAAGAGCAAACAATCGGACCGGGATCAGGCATATCGGCAGCCGGTCGACCGGCAAGGACAAGCGGCGAGCCTGAGCCTAGAGACGCGACAATGAATTCCTTTGAAACCTTTAGCGGATCGGGTGCGATAAAGAGTGCGCCGACCACTTTGCCATCGTGGAGCGCGGCAAATCGCGCCGTGCCCTTCGATTGATCGGAATAGCGGATCAGCTCGCCTTCATATCCCAGAATTGAGCGGGCAAGCCCCTCGAAATCGTAGGGGCTTTTTCCAGCCAATTCGATACGCCAGCCGCCTTGGATCCGTGCACGGCTCCAATAATCGGTGAGAGGAACCTCATTGCGTTGGGTCACTGCAAACCCGTACCACGCGGGCGCATAAGGCTTTGCCGCTACGACCGAAGCTTTGCTCTCGGGTTGGCCCGAAACGGGATCGACGACCGCAGCGACAAGGGCATCGACACGCCCGTTCGATGCAAAAACATCCGTCCAATGGATCGGAACGAAAAGCTCTCCCTCCGAGACGCGATGGGTAATCTGAGCCCGAAGGATCGCGGTCCCGCTGGGCGAGGTGAGTTCGACCAAACTTTGCGGCTCTATCCCCAACCGCTTTGCATCTTCGGGATGGATTTCGACAAACGGCTCGGGCAAATGCTGACCCAGTTTTGCCGATAGGCCGGTTCGGGTCATCGTATGCCATTGATCACGAATTCGGCCCGTGTTCAGCCGATAGGGATACTTTGGCTCGCGCTTCGATACAGGCTCGCGAAAGCGTATTGGGATTGCATTGGCTTTGCCTGATGGCGTGAAATAGCCGCCATCTGCAAAGAACCTTTCGGTTTGCGATCCGTCCGCGCGCACCGGCCAGCGGGTCGGCTCCATTCTGTCATACTCCGCATCGACCAAACCCGAGATATCGAAATCCCGTCCGTGGACGGCGCAGGCAGCCGAAAGCGCCGCAAACTCTTTGAAAATCTGGGCAGGCGAAGAATAGGCAAAGGCGCGCGCCCAGCCCATGCGTCGCCCGACTTCGCTGATGATGTCCCAGTCGTGACGCGCCGCGCCTGCAGGCGGCAAGAGAGACCGTTGCCGACTGATGAGACGATCGGAATTCGTGACAGTTCCATCTTTTTCGCCCCATCCCGTCGCGGGCAAAAGAACATCTGCGACTTTTGCGGTTTCGACCTCGGCAGAGAGATCACTCACCACCACGAAATCGCAGGCCTCGAGCGCCGCTTTGACCCCATCCGCCTCGGGGAGCGAGACGATCGGGTTCGTGCACATGATCCAGATGGCTTTGATTTTTCCATCGGCCACCGCTTTGAACATATCGACAGCCTTGAGGCCGGGACGCTCGGGAACCTTTTCGACCTTCCAGAATTCTTGGACGGTTTTCCGATGCTCGGCGACTTCGAGATCGAGGTGACAGGCCAGCATATTAGCCAAGCCGCCGACCTCTCGCCCGCCCATGGCATTGGGTTGGCCAGTCACGGAAAATGGTCCCATCCCTTCTTTGCCAATCCGTCCTGTCGCCAAATGACAGTTGATGATCGCATTGACTTTGTCTGTGCCTGCCGAAGACTGGTTCACTCCCTGGGAAAAAATGGTGACGACCTTTTGTGTGCCGATAAAGGCCTGAACGAAAGCTTCGACCTCTCTCGGTTCGAGTCCACAGACCGCGACATCATCTTCTCTGGCGCTTTCCAGCGCATCACGAAGGCCGTTCACCTTCTCAAAGGTGCGCGGATCAATCGCGCCTCTGGCCTCGATCTGTGCCAAGAGGTGATTGAAGAGAGCGACATCCGTGCCGATGCGAAGCGACAGATGAAGATCGGCAAGATCACTGGTCGCCGTGCGACGTGGATCGATATTGATGACCTTCATGCTCGGCCGACCGGCTTTGGCCGCTGCAAGTCGCTGATACAAAACAGGATGGCACCAAGCGAGATTGGAGCCGACCAGAACGACAAGATCCGCGTGTTCGATGTCGGCATAGACCCCGGGAACCGTGTCAGTGCCGAAAGCACGCTTGTGTCCCGCAACGGTCGAAGCCATGCAAAGCCGCGAGTTGGTGTCGATATTCGCAGAGCCGATGAAGCCTTTCATCAGCTTGTTGGCGACATAGTAATCCTCGGTCAGAAGCTGTCCCGAAACATAAAAGGCTACGGAATCCGCCCCATGTTCTTTGATCGTCGCTTTGAATTTTGCCGCGACTAGTGCAAGAGCATCGTCCCATTCCGCTTTCTTACCGTTGATCATCGGATGCAAAAGACGGCGCTCGTTTCCGACCGTGTCGCCAAGTGCGGAACCTTTGGAACAGAGGCGGCCGAAATTCGCTGGATGTGTCTTGTCTCCGCTGATGGCGAGGGAACCATCGGCTTGCCGTGTCGCCACGATCCCGCAGCCGACGCCGCAATAGGCACAAGTGGAGCGAATAGGGGATAAATTGCTCATGCAATGGCTCTTAGCTGTTCGGCAGGTTGGGGATCGGCTGAAGCAAGATCGAGGTCCTGATAGGCGGGGCCAAAGAGCAGCGTATCTCGGATAGAGGAGATGTCGGTCTTTGACTGGACGAGGTCAAAGAACCAATTGCCGTCACGTGTATCGCCGTAAAGAACGACACCATGGACACGGTTTTCTTTGAGGACAACCTTGCGATACTGCGCGTTCAGGGGATCGGTATAGACAAGTGACTCTGTGCCCTCGTCTTCATCGAAATCACCCGCCGAAAAGAGATCGCATCCCGTAACCTTGAGCTTGGTCGACGCCTTCTTGATTTCAAAACGGGCGTTACGGCCCAAGAGCCTTTCGGACAGGACCTTTGCTTGCTCGAAGATCGGAGCAACAAGGCCAAAGGTCTGATCTTGGAACTCGATACATTCGCCAAGCGCGTATATATCGGGGTCGCTTGTCTGTAGCGAGGCGCTAACTTTGATTGCACGGCCCTTGTCGAGACCCGCAGCTTTGGCAAGGTCCACATTCGGTCTGATACCTGCGGCCATGACCACCAGATCGGCTTTGATCGGGGAGATCCCCTCGACCTCGACGGCCGTGACTTTACCGTAATCCCCCAAGATCCCTTGCGTTTTTGCACCGCAAATTACACTGATACCCCGCGCTTCGATTGCAGACCGCAAGAAGCCTGCCGCCACTTCGTCAAGCTGGCGGTTCATCAGATAGGACGTGTTGTGCAGCACGGTGACATGGGCACCTCGGGCGCGCAAACCTGCCGCCGCTTCGAGACCAAGGACACCACCACCGATAACCACAACGTCTCTGACCGATTTACCTGCGCTTTCGATCATGCATAGCGTATCTTCGACATCGCGGTATCCGATCACACCATCAAGCCTGCACCCTTCGATCGGGATGATGAAGGACGACGATCCCGTTGCGATCACAAGTTTGTCGTAACGCACGGGGCCTTTTTCGCCGAAGACGGTTTTGCCTTTTGGATCAATACCGATGACCTTCTCTCCAAAACGGCATGTGATCCCGCGCGCCTCATACCATGAGGCGGGATGGGTTATGATTTCGTCAAGGTTCTTCTCTCCTGCGAGAACGGAGGACAGCATGATACGGTTGTAGGTGCCGCGTGGTTCGGCATTGAATAACGTGACCTCAAAGGACGCATGCTCTCGGGTCAGGTGATCCAGCAACCGCCCCGATGCCATGCCCGCACCGATTACAACCAGCTTTTTCATATGATTACTCCGCTGCGACCGCCTTGGGTTCGGGCTTTTTTGCGGGTTTGGCGCCGTGCTCGTATTCTTCAAGGAAATCGAGCACCTCTTGGCGATAGGCATAGTAATCGGGATGTTCGAGCAAAGCCTTGCGGGTGCGAGGACGTGGTAATTTTACATCCGTGATCTTGCCGATGGTCGCCTGAGGACCATTGGTCATCATGACGACCCGATCCGCGAGCAGGATGGCTTCGTCCACGTCATGCGTCACGCAGATCGCCGTAACTTTGGTGCGGCTCCAGACTTCCATCAGAACCTCTTGAAGCTCCCAACGCGTGAGAGAGTCGAGCATCCCAAAGGGTTCATCCAAAAGCAGGAGCTTGGGCGAGAGTGCAAAGGCGCGTGCAATGCCGACGCGCTGTTTCATCCCGTTGGACATCGAATGTGCAGGGCGATCCATGGCGTCGGCAAGTCCAACCCGCTCCAGATAGTATTCAACCACTTCCTGACGCTCTTCGCGCGTGGCGCGGGGGTAGACCTTGTCCACACCGATAGAGACATTCTCCTTGGCCGTGAGCCACGGGAAAAGGTTGGGGGATTGGAAGACAACGGCGCGCTCGGGGTCAGCACCTTCGACGTGGCGACCATCAAGCTTGATTGCACCCTTGGAAATCGCGTTCAGGCCTGCGGCCATGGTAAGAACCGTCGATTTGCCGCATCCGGAATGACCGATCAGGGAAATGAACTCGCCGCGATTGACCTTGAGGTCAAAGTTTTCGACCACCGTCAAAGGCCCCTTTGGTGTCGGATAAATTTTGTGAAGCTGCGAGAAGTCGAGAAAGCGGTCATCTATCATCCCTTCTGTTGCAGCCGCGACGGCGGCAGGAACGCCATGGATCGGCGTTACATTCGGGAGCACACGAGACCCTTCGACTTTGCCCTCGATACCGACATCCATCAGGTATTTCGTAACCTTGGCCCGAAGTTTTTTGAACACTTCGTCATTGTTCATTTCGCTCCGGTCGCGCGGACGCGGTATGGTCACTTTGATCTCTGCGCCCAAAGTTCCATCGGGATTGAGAGGAATGATGCGGTCTGCCAAGAGGATCGCTTCGTCCACGTCATTGGTGATGAGGATGCAGGTTTTCTGATCCTGTTGCCAAATCTCGAGTATTTCATCCGCAAGATTGGCGCGGGTCAAAGCATCAAGCGCGGAAAGCGGCTCGTCCAAAAGAAGCATATCGGGGTTCATCGCAAGTGCCCGTGCGACCGAAACCCTCTGCCGCATCCCGCCCGAGAGCTCGGAGGGACGGCGCTGCGCGGCATGGCTCAATCCAACCATCTTGATATAGTGGTCGGCCTTTGTGCTCCGTTCCTGTGCCGAGAGGTTCCCGAAGACGGATTCCACAGCCAGAAGAATGTTCCCTTTGACCGTCAACCAAGGCATCAGACTATAGCTCTGAAAGACAAGGCCGCGTTCTGGTCCCGGACCTTCGATCTCTTTGCCGCGAAACGTGACGGTGCCTTGATCGGGTTTATCAAGTCCCGCGACCATGTTCATGAGCGTTGACTTGCCCGTTCCCGAAAATCCGAGGATCGCGATGAACTCACCGTCTTCGACCTCGAGATTGATGTCCTTGAGAACTTCGGTGCGATTTGCGCCTTGCCCGTAACCTTTAAAGACGTTCTTGAAGCTGAGAATGCTGGCCATGTCGATCACCGTGTCGAAGAGAAGGTGAAGAGGGACTGGATCGCGAACATCACGCGGTCGAGCAAGAAGCCGATGATCCCGATTGTGAACACTGCAACCATGATACGGGCGAGAGATGATGAAGATCCGTTCTGGAATTCATCCCAAACAAATTTACCAAGACCAGGGTTCTGGGCGAGCATCTCGGCGGCGATGAGAACCATCCAACCCACGCCAAGCGAAAGGCGCAGACCCGTAAAGATAAGGGGAAGCGCAGAAGGTAGAACAAGCTTGGTGATTTTGGTCCAAGTGTTCATCTTGAGCACCTTGGAAACCGAAATCAGATCCTTGTCGATCGACGCCACACCGAGCGCGGTGTTGATCAACGTGGGCCAAAGCGAGCAAAGCGTTACTGTAATCGCCGAAACAAGAAACGATTTGGCAAAAAGACCGTCGTTCGACTCGATCAGCGCCGAAATGACCATCGTTACGATCGGGAGCCAAGCCAGCGGCGAAACAGGTTTGAAAATCTGCACAATCGGATTGATTGCCGCGTTCGCCGTAGGCGAAAGACCCGCGAGGATACCGACGGGGATCGCAACAACCGAGGCAATAAGGAACCCGAAGAACACGGTTTTGATCGAGGTTCCGATCTGGTCGTAATACGAGGGCGCACCCGTATAGGCCATGGTCTTGACCTCATCCGCGCGCCCTGCCTCGATCAGCTTTTGGTTCCGCGCCTCGAGGCGGTCGTAAAAAACAGCCTCTTTTTCAGCCTTTTCACCGGCATCGGCGTGAAGCGCAACAGCCTCGTTCCAGACCTGTACAGGACCGGGGATGGCACCAAGCGACGTTTGAACCTTGGGCGCCAAAGTGCCCCAAAGCATCAAGAACGCCAGAATTGCCAACATGGGCACGCCAAGAAGACGCCAGATTTCTTTTCCCTGCGCGCGCGGATTATCTCCTGCAATCGCTTTGAGAATTGGCGTGATCCAAGGCAGGCCAACGACCTTGAACCATGCGTCGGCCTTGTTGATACGGGTAAAGAGCTTTGCTTTGCGTGCCTCGCGATCAACGCTCTTGGCAAATTCAGGATCGGCGGTGGTCATGGCAATGTCCTCGCAAGTAGGGGACCGGAGACCTTTGCAGCCTCCGGTTTTAATCCGGGTTAACCTTGGATTTCGTTACCGACGACGGTCTGACCCGACTTGAGGCCGATGCTCAGACTGTCGATGTAGGCATTAGGCGTGCGTGCATCGAAGGGTACGCCATCAATGATGTCCTCGGCGGGGGTAGGTGCGCGATAGCCATCGCTATCCCAGGGGAAGTCGGCTTCATTCGCAAGCCCCTCCTCCACAAGCATACGTGCCGCCTGCAGATAGATGTCCGGCTTGTAGACCGACTTGGCCACTTCATCATACCAGCCATCGGGCTTGGTCTCGGCGATCTGCCCCCAACGGCGCATTTGTGTCAGATACCAGACTGCGTCCGAGTAGAACGGATAGTTGGCATAATAGCGAAAGAATACGTTGAAATCAGGAACGTCACGCACATCGCCCGGTTCATATTCGAAAGTGCCTGTCATGGAGTTGTCGATCACGTCCGCATCCGCCCCCACATACTCGGGCTTGGCCAGAATGTTCACCGCTTCAATACGGTTGGCGTTGTCATTCTCGTCAAGCCACATCGCAGCCCGAATGAGGGCCTTGGTCAGTGCAAGCGTGGTATTGGGGTTTTGCTCGACAAACTCGGCGCTAAGACCGAAGACTTTTTCAGGATTGTTTTTCCAGATCTCGTAGTCGGTGATCACCGGCACACCGATCCCCTTGATCACGGCTTGCTGGTTCCATGGCTCGCCCACACAATAGCCGTTGATGGTTCCGGCCTCGAGCGTCGCAGGCATCTGCGGCGGCGGGGTTACAGAGAGAAAGACATCGGCTGCGATTTGCCCCGTGACATCCTCGGGCGAATAGAAGCCCGGATTGAGACCACCCGAGGCCAGCCAGTAGCGAAGTTCGTAATTGTGGGTCGAGACGGGGAAAACCATTCCCATATTGAAAGGCTTGCCCTGATTGCGGAACTCTTCGACGACGGGAACCAATGCCTCGGCGCTGATCGGATGCTGGGGACGACCGTCTTCCATAGACGAGATATGGGGACGCATCATGTCCCAAACCTCGTTCGAAACCGTGATGCCGTTTCCGTTAAGATCCATGGAGAACGGGGTCACGATATGCGCTTCGGTGCCGTATCCGATGGTTGCGGCAATCGGTTGACCTGCGAGCATATGCGCGCCATCCAAAGTGCCGTCGATGACGCCATCGAGCAGAACTTTCCAGTTTGCTTGTGCTTCCAGAGTGACGAAAAGACCCTCATCAAGGAAATACCCCTGTTCATAGGCCACAGCGAGAGGGGCCATATCGGTCAGTTTGATGAAGCCGAGTTTCAGCTCGTCCTTTTCCAGTTCGAGCATTTCGGCGAATGCGGGCGAGGTCAGGAGTGTGGTTGCCGTCAAAATGGCTGTTAGCCTTTTCATTCGTTCGTTCCCTGTTTTGGCACATGGGCCGTCCCAATCAAAAAAGCCGCCGACCTTGATCTGCAGGAGGATTGCAGAAGGTCGAGCGGCTTTGCTCTTTGGTCCCCAGATGGCGAGGACTAATGTCGTGGTCGCGTCGTTGCGGCCTGATTTATTCGTATCTCAGCAGGGTCGGGTCTTGGAGCATTTGCAGCATCGAAATTGCTGCCGCGCAGCAAAATGCTCAAATTTTGGTCAGCTGCGCGGGTTGGGATCAAAAACTTTGCCATCGAAGAATACATCAGGCTCCAATTGGAGTGTGCCATGGGCCGAATCTATCTTCATCCGCTCCATTGCTGCGCCTTCGATTTTCCAGTCCGAGAGCGGGAGCCCCGCCAGCTCGGGCGCGAGCGCAGCGCGATAAACATCCGTGCGAAACACGCCCTTTGCGGCTTCAATCGCGGTGTCGAGATCCAACCCGTGACGCAAGGCCAGTTGTCTGGCGATCCATGCAGCCCAGGATTGCCAGGGGAAACTCGCGGATCCATCGGTAAAGGTCAGAAAGTTGGGGACCTGACGCGTTTCGCCTCTCTGGGAAATCACGAGCCTGCCCTCGAATGCGCGCTCGAGAATTTCGGGCGCAACATCCACGTATTCAGGACGAGCAAGGATTTCGGAGGCGGTCATGTGGTTTTCACGCTGATCCAACCATTTGCCAGCGCGCCAAACCGCACGGGTCAAACGTTCGGCAACGTCGGGTTCTGCTTCCCGAAACTCTTTCCGAACGGCCAATACCTTTTCAGGCGCAAACCCCCAGATTGCGGCAAGAGGCAAAAGCAGCGTTCCGACACCGTTCTCCACTGCGATCGATCCCCAAGGCTCGCCAACGCAAAAGGCGTCAATCTCGCCCGCAGCCATAGCTTCGGCCATGAGCGATGGGGGAATGGTCTTTATCTCGACGCTCTGAAGGTCCGAAAGTCCAAGACCCGCCAGCCAATAGTGCAAAAGCTCGGCATGCATCGAGAATGGAAAAGGCACGGCAATCCGCAACGGGTGAGCCGCACATTCAAGGAGCGCATGCCCCGCAGCCATTGCATCGCGGAAATCGAAAGCGAATTGCTGACTGCGCAGCCGCTCCGCAAGGGCGTTAGAGACGCCAACCACCGTGCCATTCACCGAGAGCACACTCAGCACATCCAGCTCGGCATGAGCCCCGAGTCCCAGGGCAAGCGCGATCGGAACCGGCGCAAGCATATGTGCAGCCTCCACACGGCCGTGGACCAACATATCACGCAGCGTCGACCAAGAAGGGGCTTTCACCAATTCGATAGTCAGACCTTCTTGCGTTGCAAACCCCAACTCCTTTGCGGCGATGATCGGCGCGGAATCCACAAGGGGCATGATACCGACCCTGACGTTAGCGCCCTTCATGACAAAAGCCCTGCAGCGGTAACAAGCGCGCTCGCGACTTCAGCGACTTTGCGGCCCTGATCCATCGCGGTCTTGCGAAGCAAAGCATATGCGGCCTCTTCCTCGATACCGCGCGCTTTCATCAAAATTCCCTTGGCTTTATCGATGACTTTGCGCTCCTCGAGCGCTTTTTTTGTCGCCTCAAGCTCTTTGCGCATCCGATGGAACATGTGGAAACGGGTAATGGCAGCGTCCAGAATGGGCTTGAGCCGCTCCGGTTTCAGTCCGTCGACCACATATGCAGAGACCCCAGCTTCAATCGCGGATTTCGTAAGGCCGTCATCACTTCGATCAACGAACATCGCGACGGGGCGATCCAGAGGTCCAGTCGCCAGCGCCATTTCCTCGAGCATGTCCCGAGAAGGGCTTTCCATATCGATCAGCACCACATCGGGATTTCTCTCCGAGATACGCCGTGCCAATCCCGCCTCTTCGGTGATGAAAGAGACCTCGAAATCGCCAGCATCGCTGAGGCTATCGGCAATAAGCGTCGCGCGTGCTTGGTTTTTTTCGATGACAACAATCGAGAGTTTCTTAGCCATAAGAAGATCAATCAGATCAGGCTAAACCAAAGTAAAGGCGGCCTGATACACCATCCATTAGCCACAAAAGCTTTGGTCTGCTTCAGCTCAATCTGTGGGCGTTTTGCTCAAATTTAATGCAAATATGTTGCCGCTCAACCGCCGTGAGCTTCGTTATATGCCACGTGCGTTTGCAGCTTATAGCTTTGGATTTTTTATCCCTTAAGACTTGGTTGCGGGAGTAGGATTTGAACCTACGACCTTCAGGTTATGAGCCTGACGAGCTACCGGGCTGCTCCATCCCGCGCCATTTTTAGCTTGGCGCTAAGTTGTTTCCCATCTGGGTTATGTGATGGGATTTGCTATCGTTTAGAGAGAATTTTGGTTCTTACTAGGTCTGGCGGTGACTTACTCTCCCACGTCTTAAGACGCAGTACCATCAGCGCGACGGCACTTAACGGCCGAGTTCGGAAAGGGATCGGGTGTTTTGCTCGTGCTATAGCCACCAGACCGAGAAAGAACCAAGAATTCCAAGTCATGTACACATTGTTGGTGTATGGCTTTTGATTTGCAGCGTTGCTTTTACTGGATCAAATCAAGCCTATCGGACCATTAGTACCGGTCAACTGAACGCATTACTGCGCTTACATCTCCGGCCTATCGACGTGGTGGTCTACCACGGTCCTCAGGGATACCTTGTTTTGAGGGGGGCTTCCCGCTTAGATGCCTTCAGCGGTTATCCTGTCCGATCATAGCTACCCAGCACTGCCGTTGGCACGACAACTGGTCCACCAGTGGATCGTTCACCCCGGTCCTCTCGTACTAGGGGCAACTCCTCTCAAGTATCCTACACCCACGGAAGATAGGGACCGAACTGTCTCACGACGTTCTAAACCCAGCTCACGTACCTCTTTAAATGGCGAACAGCCATACCCTTGGGACCTGCTCCAGCCCCAGGATGAGATGAGCCGACATCGAGGTGCCAAACGATGCCGTCGATATGGACTCTTGGGCATCATCAGCCTGTTATCCCCAGCGTACCTTTTATCCGTTGAGCGATGGCCCTTCCACTCGGGACCACCGGATCACTATGGCCGACTTTCGTCTCTGCTCGACTTGTCAGTCTTGCAGTCAGGCTGGCTTCTGCCATTGCACTCAACGAGCGATTTCCGACCGCTCTGAGCCAACCTTCGCGCGCCTCCGTTACTGTTTAGGAGGCGACCGCCCCAGTCAAACTACCCACCACGCAGGGTCCCGGACCCGGATAACGGGCCGCGGTTAGACATCAAGCAGAGCAAGGGTGGTATCTCAAGGGAGGCTCCACAGAGACTGGCGTCCCTGCTTCAAAGCCTACCACCTATCCTGCACATGCTGTACCTGATGCCAGTGCGAAGCTATAGTAAAGGTGCATGGGGTCTTTCCGTCTAACCGCGGGAAGTGTGCATCTTGACACACAATTCAATTTCGCTGAGTCGATGTTGGAGACAGCGGGGAGGTCGTTACGCCATTCGTGCAGGTCGGAACTTACCCGACAAGGAATTTCGCTACCTTAGGACCGTTATAGTTACGGCCGCCGTTTACCGGGGCTTCAATTCGGAGCTTGCACTCCTCCTTTTAACCTTCCGGCACCGGGCAGGCGTCAGACCCTATACGTCGTCTTACGACTTCGCAGAGCCCTGTGTTTTAAGTAAACAGTCGCCACCCCCTGGTTTGTGCCCCCCGCCCGTAGTTGCCTACGAACGGGGCCTCCTTCTCGCGAACTTACGGAGGTATTTTGCCGAGTTCCTTCAACATCGTTCTCTCAAGCGCCTTGGTATTCTCTACCAGTCCACCTGTGTCGGTTTAGGGTACGATCTCATGGAGGGCTATTTCCAGGAACCTCTAAACGGCTCACCCAATCCGATAAGGGCAAACAATCTTCGAGATCCGTCACATCCTCCTGGCTCAGGAATATTAACCTGATTCCCATCGACTACGCCTTTCGGCCTCGCCTTAGGGGTCGGCTTACCCTGCTCAGATTAGCTTTAAGCAGGAACCCTTGGACTTTCGGCGAGAGGGTCTCTCACCCTCTTTGTCGCTACTCATGTCATCATTCTCACTGGTGATCTCTCCACCGGATCGCTCACGCGCCAGCTTCACAGAAAGCTCCCTGCCTCCAATCCCACCGAAGTGAGTAAGGAGGCGTGGAACTATATCACACCACGCTCTGCTACCACGCACATATGTGCATCCTAAGCTTCGGCTCATGGCTTGAGCCCCGTTACATCTTCGCCGCAGGACAACTTATTTAGACCAGTGAGCTGTTACGCTATCTTTAAAGGATGGCTGCTTCTAAGCCAACCTCCTGGTTGTTTTGGTCGTCCCACCTGCTTTCCCACTTAGCCATGAATTGGGGGCCTTAGCTGTAGGTCAGGGTTGTTTCCCTCTTCACGACGGACGTTAGCACCCGCCGTGTGTCTGCCGACTAGTACTCCTCGGTATTCGGAGTTTGGTTAGGATCAGTAAGTCTGTGGGACCCCATTACCCATCCAGTGCTCTACCCCCGAGGGTATTCGGTCGACGCTCTACCTAAATAGATTTCGCAGAGAACCAGCTATCTCCGAGTTTGATTGGCCTTTCACCCCTAGCCACAGCTCATCCCGACCTTTTTCAACAGGTGTGGGTTCGGACCTCCAGTTGGTGTTACCCAACCTTCATCCTGGCCATGGCTAGATCACTCGGTTTCGGGTCTGATCCCACAAACTCATTCGCCCTATTAAGACTCGCTTTCGCTACGCCTACACCTAACGGCTTAAGCTTGCTTGTGAGACCAAGTCGATGACCCATTATACAAAAGGTACGCCGTCAGG
>NZ_CP127165.1:2657500-2934017 GCF_030264275.1 Marivivens sp. LCG002
TTATCGCACTTGCCGCAACCGCAACGATCGGATCGGGCGCTTTTGCTGCCGGCCACTCGATGGATATCATCGCAACGGCAGAAGGTGCAGGGAACTTCACGACGCTTCTCGCCGCTGTTGAAGCTGCAGGCCTGACCGACACGCTCAAGGGTGATGGTCCCTTCACTGTCTTTGCACCGACCGACGAAGCTTTTGCCGCGCTCCCCGAGGGCACCGTCGAGGGCCTGTTGGCTGACCCCGAAGCACTTGCCAAAATCCTTACCTATCACGTGATCGCAGGTAAGGTGATGTCGACCGATCTGAGCGACGGTATGATGGCTGCAACCGTAAACGGCGCCGAAGTCACGATTAAGCTTGGTGATGCCGTGATGGTTGACGATGCAACCGTTACCGCCGCCGACATCGAAGCTTCGAACGGCGTGATCCATGTGATCGACAAGGTCATTATGCCTTCGATGTAAGTCGAAACGCCCCCCGAGTAGTCTCGGGGGGCGTCTTTTCTTTAGTGTATCACAGCAGCTTGTGGATGCGGTCGATTTGATCCCGCCAGTCGGTTTCCGACGATCAAGCCATCCGCGCTTGCACTGATGCTGACCGTGTCCCCGTCTTTGATATCCCCCGCGAGGATCATCTCGGCCAGCTGATCCTGAAGAGCGCGCTGGATCACACGTTTCAGCGGACGCGCCCCGAAGACCGGATCATATCCTTCATCGGCAAGCCACTTGTGTGCCCCTGCATCAAGCATGAGCGTGATCTTGCGACCGGCCAGTCGCTTCTCGAGCCGCTTGAGCTGGATGTCGACAATGCCGTCCATATCTTCACGCCCAAGCCGATCAAAGATGATCGTCTCGTCCAGACGGTTCAGGAATTCCGGGCGGAAGTGTGCACGAACGGCGTCCATCACGTCTCTCTTGGCATCGCTGGCATCTGCACCATCCGGCAGATTCGAAAGCGCCTGCGCCCCTAGATTCGACGTCAGAATGATCAGCGTTTGCTTGAAGTCCACGGTGCGCCCCTGACCATCGGTCAGGACACCATCATCAAGAACCTGCAACAGCACGTTGAACACATCGGGGTGGGCCTTTTCGACCTCGTCAAAGAGGACAACCTGATAGGGCCTGCGACGCACCGCCTCGGTCAGGACACCACCTTCGTCATACCCGACATACCCCGGAGGAGCTCCGATCAAACGGCTGACCGCGTGCTTTTCCATGAATTCGGACATATCGATCCGCACCATGGCGTTGTCATCATCAAAGAGGAACTCGGCTACGGCTTTGGTCAATTCGGTCTTGCCGACCCCCGTCGGCCCCAAGAACAGGAACGACCCGAGTGGGCGGTTTTCGTCGTTGAGACCTGCGCGAGCGCGACGCACGGCATTGGCAACCGCACGCACCGCGGTTTTTTGACCGATAACACGCTTATGAAGCCCCTCTTCCATACGGAGCAGTTTTTCGCGCTCGCCTTCAAGCATCCTGCTGGTGGGAATCCCTGTCCAGCGCTCTACGACTTCAGCGATCTGTTCAGGACGGACGGCCTCTTCAACCATCTGCTCGCCTTCGTTCGCTTCCGCATCAGCCAAGCTACGTTCGAGCTGTGGGATCACACCATAGGATAGCTCGCCCGCCTTGGCGAGGTTGCCCTCCCGCTTGGCGATTTCAAGATCGGCACGGGCGCGATCAAGCTTTTCCTTCAGTTCCCGAGCACCTTCGAGTTTTGCGCGCTCGGCCTGCCATTTGGCAGTCATTGCATCGGCTTTTTCCTGAAGATCCGAAAGCTCGAGCTTGAGCTTGGCCAAACGATCGACAGACGCGGCATCATCCTCTTTTTCAAGAGCAAGCGCTTCGATCTGCATCTGCAAAATCTGACGGTCGAGTGCATCAAGCTCTTCGGGCTTGCTGTCGACCTCCATCCGAAGTCGGCTGGCGGCTTCGTCCACAAGGTCGATCGCTTTGTCAGGCAGGAAACGGTCGGTGATATAGCGGTGCGACAGCGTCGCGGCTGCAACCAGAGCCGAGTCGGAAATCCGGACCCCGTGATGCAGCTCGTATTTTTCCTTGATCCCTCGCAGGATCGAAATCGTGTCCTCGACGGTCGGCTCTTCGACGACGATCGGCTGGAACCGCCGTGCAAGAGCTGCATCTTTTTCCACATACTTGCGATACTCATCGAGGGTCGTCGCCCCGACACAATGAAGCTCGCCGCGGGCAAGCGCGGGTTTGATCAGGTTGGCGGCATCCATGGCCCCATCGGATTTACCTGCACCGACTAGTGTATGCATTTCGTCGATGAACAGGATGATCTCGCCTGCTGCCGCTTCGATCTCTTTGAGGATCGCCTTGAGCCGTTCTTCGAACTCGCCACGGTATTTGGCACCCGCGATCAGCGCACCCATATCCAGAGCGAGCAGTTTCTTGTTCCGCAGGCTCTCGGGAACGTCGCCGTTCACGATCCGAAGGGCAAGACCCTCTGCGATGGCGGTTTTACCGACGCCTGGCTCACCGATCAGAACCGGATTGTTCTTGGTGCGGCGCGACAGCACCTGCATGGAGCGGCGGATTTCCTCGTCGCGGCCGATGATCGGGTCGATCTTGCCTTGCTCGGCGGCTTCGGTCAGATCGCGTGCATACTTCTTGAGCGCATCATACCCCTCTTCGGCAGAGGCGCTGTCTGCGGTGCGCCCCTTGCGGACATCGTTGATGGCAGCGTTCAAACCTTGGGCAGATACATTTCCTGCCTTGAGCGCATCGGCCGCAGGGGATTTAGTGATGGCGAGCGCGGTCAAAATCCTTTCGACTGGCACAAAACTATCACCAGCTTTCTGTGCAAGTGTTTCGGCTTCGGCCAACACTTTGTTCGTTGCATTATCAAGATACACCTGACCTGCGTCGCCCGTCACTTTGGGGATTTTGCCCAGAGCGAGTGCCACAGCATCAGCCACACGTTTGGCATCACCACCCGATTTATTAATAAGGTTGGCGGCAAGCCCCTGCTCGTCATCCAAGAGAGCCTTGAGCAAGTGTTCCGGCGCAAGTCGTTGATGGTTTTCTCGAACAGCGATCGTTTGGGCCGCTTGAATGAACCCGCGCGAGCGCTCCGTGAACTTCTCTAAGTTCATCGCATTTCTCCTTCTCCAAGCACCCGCATTCGAAACCGCCTACCTTTGCAGCACGGTCCCTTCGGGCCTTGGTCTAAAGATGGTAATCAAAGCCTGGTCTTGCAAGCGTCGAAGCGTTGAAAAACGACATCCCTTACTATGCATTCGGTTACATAAACCTATCCTACACAAAAACCGTTCTGCCTGTTGAACGCCCGCAAAACGCGGCGCCATTCAGGAGAAGCGACATGGACCAGTCCACCAAAATCAGCGCCAAAGGCCGCAAGATCATCGCGGCTTGTGATCGTGCTCTTGCGGAAGCAGGTTATTTTCTGCCCCGCGCGTCGACCTCGACCCAAGAGGCCTGATCAGACCAATTTCTTGACATGACATGGCTTGCGCCGCATGAGGAGCGCATCCAAACCCGAAAGGATTGCCATGTCTGATGACCGCCTGATCGTAGCCCTCGACGTTCCAAATATCGTTCAGGGCATGGAACTCGCAAGCCGACTCGGCGACAGCGTAAGCTTTTATAAAATCGGCCTCGGCATGTTGACCGGCGGCGGGCTTGCGATGGCCAACGAGCTCAAGCAAGAGCACGGCAAGCGCATCTTTCTCGATATGAAGTTCTTCGACATCGGTGCCACCGTCGAGGCCGCAGTTCGCGGCATCGCCCAATATGATCTCGACTTTTTGACGGTCCATGGTGATCCCCATGTGGTGCGGGCCGCAAAAGAAGGCGCAGCGGGGAGTAATCTGAAAATCCTTGCAGTCACTATTCTGACCTCGCTCGATCGCAACGACCTCGATGCATCCTGCTACAAAGCGGGTGATGTGGCCGATCTTGTGCTGGAACGTGCCGGTAAAGCCATGCTCGCAGGAGCGGACGGTGTGATCGCCTCGCCGCAAGAGGCGGCTCATATCCGCGCTCTCCCCGAAGCGAACGGCAAGCTAATCGTGACACCCGGTGTGCGTCCCGCCGGCGCGGATCTCGGCGACCAGAAACGTGTCATGACCCCTGCGGAAGCCATTCGCGCCGGCGTCGACCACATGGTGGTTGGCCGCCCGATCCACAAAGCGGCCGACCCCGCACAGGCAGCGCGCGCAATCATCGAAGAAATCCAAAGCGCGTAAAGGCGATTACAAGAAAATTCCACGCTCTCGCCCGAGCGTGGAACCAATCTTGCACAGAAACGTTCTATCCCCAACGCCACCTTGCGAAAGGATGAACGTCATGCAAACGATCAAACTGAAATCCGTACGGTATAATGCGCAAATCGGCGCATTCGAAGCGCGTGTCGATGTAGAGCGCGGCGATCGGACCTATCGCTACCCCTGCCGACTTGCTCTGCCGATGGATGCCGAAATCGACGTAGTCAAACTCGGTTTGATGCGCCAGGCCCTTCGAATGTCCGATACCACCGCGCCAAAGTCGGACCGGCCTCGGTTCTTGATCTGAATTCACTTCCCTGCGGTTACACCTCCATCTGTCCCGATGAAGTCCCTCAAAGGTGTAACCGTTTACTGCCCGATGGAGCCTCAACCCCATCGGGCTTTTTTTATTCGTTGATATCACGGTCCCAGATTTTGACCTGACCCGTTCTAAGTCCGAAAACCTTGCGCATGACCAAATAGGCGACAAGCGACGCCAGAGCAAAAAGCACAAGAAGAACAGGGACCGAGAGACCCGTGCCACCGAAAGCGAGAACGAAACCGATCATCGCGGCACCGACGGCAAAGCCGAGGAAAATATACCCCGGCACCAGCATCTCTAGAATGCCGAGCCCGACCGCGGCGGCGACCCAAGGCCACCATTCATGCCAAAGCGCATTGTCCATCATTTGCCGCCCTTCAACATTTTGAACGCATTTCCGAATGCCTCGACCGCATCGGCAGGCAGCACGATGGTTTGCTTCCCCTCGCCCTGCCCCAAGGCGGACAATGCCTCTACCTGCTTGAGCGCAACTTGATATTGAGCAGCTTCAAGCCCGTTTTGTGCGATAGCAGCCGCGACGACACCCGTCGCATAGGCTTCGGCATCTGCTTGGACCCGACGCGCCTCGGCTTGTTTTTGGGCAGCGTAAAGCTCGCCTTCCGCCTGTAGTTCCACTGCACGCTTTCGGCCCTCTGCTTCCGTCACCTGAGCGCGACGGGCGCGTTCGGCGTTCAACTGCTGAAGCATCGCGGCGCGGGTGGCGGCGTCGAGATTGACATCAAGGATCTCTGCACGCGTGACCTCGATCCCCCAATCATCGACCTGATCGGCAAGCTGGGCCTTGACCGCTGCAATCAGGTTCGAGCGGTTCGACTGGACCTGATCAAGCTCCATCTGACCGATCTCGGATCGCACGATACCAGCGACGGTCGTCATAATCGCCCCATCCACATCGCGGATACGATAGACGGTCTTTTCCGGTTCGGTGATGCGATAGAAAACGCTCGTATCGACCTGCACCAGAACGTTATCGCTGGTGATCGCGTCTTGGGTATTCGTCGGGAGCTGGCGCTCGAGGACAGAAATCCGGTGCGCCACCCGATCAAGAAACGGAACGATAAGATTGATCCCCGGCCCGAGCACCGCGTGCAAACGCCCAAATCGCTCGATCACGAATTTCTCGGACTGCGGCACGATGCGAACACCGAGAAAAATACAAACGACAACAAAAAGCGCGAACAGCAAAAGCACAAGGTTGCCGCCGATAAATTGGTCAAGTGACATGCATGGTCCTCCGGTATCTTTGCAATTATATGGGGAAAAAACGCGGCCCTTACAAGTTTTGCGCCACAAGGCGCCGATCCGCCTCGGAATGGTGATTGTTGCACATCACGGCGCAGGCTAAACAAATGCCATGCCTTCCATGTGTCGCGAATGTTTCCGGACTTTTGACGAAGGGGCACGGTGCCCGAGCTGCCGTAGCCCGCGCAAAGTCACGCATCCCGAGCTTTTCTCACTATCCATTGCACACATGGATTGCGACGCATTCTACGCCAGCGTGGAAAAGCGTGACAATCCCGACCTTCGCGACAAACCGGTCATCATCGGCGGCGGCAAGCGCGGCGTTGTCTCGACTGCTTGCTATCTGGCGCGGATAAAGGGCGTAAAATCCGCCATGCCGATGTTCCAAGCACTCAAACTGTGCCCCGAGGCTGTGGTCGTCAAACCTCGCATGGACGCCTATGTCGAAGCATCCAGACAGGTCCGCGCCCTTATGGACGAGCTGTCTCCGATCATCGAGCCGCTTTCACTTGACGAAGCCTTCATTGACCTCACGGGCACCGAAAGGCTCCACGGAGCGCCTCCTGCCGTTATGCTTGCTCGCCTCACCAAGCGGATGAAGGACGAACTCGGCGTGACGGGATCCATCGGCCTCAGTCACAATAAATTTCTGGCAAAGCTTGCCTCTGAACTCGATAAACCTCGGGGCTTTGCCGTCATCGGCGCGGCAGAAACATTGGACTTTCTCGGCCCTAAACCTGTTCGATTGATCTGGGGCATCGGACCCGCTGCTCAGGAAAACCTCGAGAAAGTCGGGATAAGAACCTTCGACGACCTAAGGCGCTGGGATTCGGACAGCCTCACGGCACGCTTTGGCGCCATGGGCGAACGGCTGTGGCATCTTGCGCGGGGCCAGGACAAGCGCCGCGTCTCACCCAATACGCCCGTCAAAGGTATTTCCAAAGAAACGACCTTTTTCGAGGACACCGCGAATGCGGATATTCTCGACGGCCACATCTGGCGACTGGCCGAACAAGTCAGTGATCGCGCGAAAGCAAAGGCCAAGGCGGGTCGCGTGGTGACGCTCAAGGTAAAACAGTCGGATCACAAGACGCTTACGCGACGCCTGAGCCTGCATCAACCGACCCAACTTGCAGATGTCATCTATCGAACTGCTCGCGATCTCTTCGATCATGTCGCGGATAAGGGACCGTTTCGGCTGATCGGGGTCGGAATCAGTGAATTGGTAGAAGAGACAGAAGCCGATCTCGAAGGCGATCTCTTTGATCCTAATGCCGCCAAGCGGGCCAAGGCCGAGCGCGCAGCAGACCAGATTCGCGCTAAATTCGGCAAGGATGCCATAAAGAAAGGCCGCGCTTTCCGGTGATTATTCCGCAGCAAGCCGCTGGGCACGCTGACCGATTTCGATCACATCCCGAAGCGTATCGGTAATCAACGAACGGACCTGATCAAACTGGGCGTTGGGTTCGATCCTTTTTTCATCCATGTAAAGGGCACGATTGATCTCGATCTGGATGGCATGCCGCCCGATCGAAGGTCGCCCATAGTGCTGGGTGATGAAGGCACCTGCAAAAGGCACGTTACGGGCAACCCTGAACCCTCTGGCCGCAAAGGCAGTTGCAATGCGTTCGCTGATGTCTTCGCGACAAGACGCCCCGAAACGGTCTCCGATCACGATATCGGGTCGTCCGCCATCCGTATTCACGTTGTCCAATGCTTCATGTGGCATCGAGTGACAATCCACGAGAATCGCCTCGCCGAACGCGCGGGCGGTGTCATCGATCATCGCCTGCAATCCATCATGATAAGGTCGCCAATATCCCGAGATACGCGCATGTGCGTCGGCTAGAGTCAGCTTTCCTTGATAGATATGGCGACCGTTGGCGACAACCCGAGGGATCACCCCAAGTCCACTTAACACCCGCGGGTTCGTCGTCTTGCGCGCGAGCCCTTCGATCAATGAGGGATCAAGCTCGTCGGCAGAACGATTGAGATCAATGAACGCCCGCGAGGCCTTGGCAAGGAAAAGCGGCGCTCCGAGCGCGGGGGCAGCCGCATAAAGCTCATCGACGAACGCATCCTCCGACGAGCGAATCTGTTGAAGGTCGAGGATGGACCCTTCGACAAAGCCTTCGGGCATCTCTCGACCGCTATGCGGCGAGGCGAAAACCACGCTTCCGAGCTGTGTCTTGGGACGTTTTATTTCAAAGGATTTATGATGCATCGTTGCTCCTGCTGAAATAAAGATAGACCATTATTAAAGAATACCAAAACCCCTCTTGATCCCCCCCGCGAGTCCTTTTATAGAGCGCCACACCTGACGCGAATGTTTGCGTCCTTGATCCTCGGAACAAGGTAAAACAGGCTAGGGCGGTTAGCTCAGCGGTAGAGCACTACGTTGACATCGTAGTGGCCACTGGTTCGATCCCAGTACCGCCCACCATGAATTCGACGGGTCTTCGGACCTTAACTGTAACTCAGGCGCCAATCGCCGCGCCGCGAAAAGGAGAAGGCCTATGAAGGTTCGTAACTCGCTCCGCTCGCTCAAGCAGCGCCACCGCGATTGCCGCATCGTGCGCCGCAAGGGCCGCGTCTATGTTATCAACAAGACGCAGCGCCGCTTCAAAGCTCGTCAGGGCTAATAAGCGCGCCATATGGCAGTTTGAAAAAGGTCGCCTCGAAAGATGCGGCCTTTTTTCTTTTTTGCGTAGTCTTTTCTGTGCCCCCTCGGTAGCATTCGACCATCAAACACGAGGATGTTCGTATGTTCATGCCGCATAAATCTGCGCTTTTGCTCAGCACTGCAATTTTACTCGGCGCACAGCCTCTTTTGGCGGAAGAAGCCTGCGCAGGCCTTGGCGAAGGCGCGATCTGGCTTGGCGGCGGGGCGCAAAGCTCTGACCTGACCACCGCTCCATCATATCTCGAGCAAATGGCCCTCGTGCTTGGTTCAACCCAGTATATCGGTGCCTTCACGCTGGGCGAGGTAACGGATATCCGATTAGAAGCCGCCGGCCGTGGCAATGGTGATCCGGTTATTGATCTCTTTGATGCGTCAGGCGCATTGATCGCGACCGATGACGACTCGGGGGGGAATTCCGACGCCCGCATCGAAACCCAACTCGAAGCGGGAACCTATTGTGTCGCGCTTCGCAGTTTTGAAGATTCGCCGATGACGGCTTTCGTGCGTGCGAGCCGCGCCGATCAAGAAGCCCTGACCGAAGGATATTTGGATAGTCACGACGGCTATAGCAATGATGATTCTTGCACCCTAAGTCCGGACACGCCCCAGATCATTCTAGGGGATATGGTCTCCAACTCGGTCGCGGAGGCAGCAAATTATCGCATCACGCTTGCCGAGCCCCTTGCACTCACCATCACTGCGACGAACGAAGACGCCGATCCGTTGATCACGCTTTATGCGGAGGACGGGACTTACATCGAAGAAAGCGATGATTTCGACGGACTCAATCCTCGGCTCTCGCTCGTCGATCCGCTAGACGCTGGGGACTATTGTCTTTCGGTGCGCGCATTGAGTGACTCGAGCCTTCCGATCGATGTTCTGGTCACCGAATATGATCCCCAAGCTGCTGCGCTTCTGGCAATCAAGAATGGGGAGATGGCGCCTCCCCTTGACGGCAGCTATCCGGTAAATGACATCGGGGCTGTCGGCAGCAGGCAGATCACAGATGTGACACTCGGTCGTGATTTCAGCTGGATCAAATTCGACGTCGCACAGCCCGGACTTGCCGTCGTTGAAGCCATCGGCCTGAATTCAGGAAGCGATCCCGAGCTCGTTCTCTTTGATGATCTCGGACGCGAAATTGCCCGCAATGACGACAACGGCGACGCGCTCGACTCGTTCGTCGCGTTCCGCGTGAACTCGGGAAGCTATCTTGCTGCGATCGGAAATGTCGGTGACATGCCCGACGCACGCATCAGGGTTCTCATCGAAACCTATTTACCGGCGAAATGACCGAGACGGTGGGCGTTAGCGCCCACCGATCCCCGTAAAGTCGGCCAAGAGCCGCACAAGGGTCATGTCATTGACATAACCCGATTCAGGCAAACCGCGCGCTTGCTGATAGCGTCGGATCGCACGACGCGAATCTTCGTCCAACGCGCCGTCCACGCGGCCGGGTTCAAGCCCGAGCTGCTCCAAACGTGCCTCGATCAATTGCAGCGTTATCAAGTTGAGGCCCAGCGATTGCTCGGACGCAAGGTATTGGGTCTGTGCCTGATCCGAGCGCGTCAGCTCGGCAATGCGCGCCTGCGCTTCTGCAACGAAAACACCTTCGGGATAAGCGCTAAGGTAATCTTGGTATCCCGAGACTGTATCCGAGGCGCGAACCCGCTCCCAAGTCGCGCGATCCTCCACTTCAGCAAGCGCACGCTTGCTTTGCTCGATCTCGGTAAGACGATCACGCGCAACTTCGGAGAAAATGCCATCAGGGAACCGTTCCAGATAGGCGCGATATCCCGCCTCGTCCGCCTTGGCGCCCGTTTCCTCCCAATAGGTCCGATCCAGACGCGCTTGCTCTTGGCGTTTGCGCTCTGCCTCCGCCTCAAGCTCTGCGGCACGGCGCGAGGCTTGAGCATCCAGCCGATTGATCTGTTCCGTCGTCAGATAGGATGTCTGGGCGTAACCGTTAACCTGTTGCCAATTGGTGATTGCCCCGCGTGTCCCGGGGCCGAAAATACCATCAATGCCGCGTGTGTTATAATCAAGGATCGTAAGATCCCGCTGGATCTCGCGGCGCTGATTGCGCGTCAGAGACAACGCTTCTTCAGCCAGTCGCGCGCCGCGGTTGGGTTCGGACAGAATTGCCTGAATCGCGGCATCAGCCTCTTTGCGATGTGCACCTTGGGGATAGCGCCGGATGTAATTGCGATAGGCATCCACCGTATCAAGCGCGACGGCTCCGTCCCAAAGCGCCGATTCTCCTGCAGTGTCATAGGTATCGGATGGCTCCGAAATTGTGGGCATGAGCACCCACGGTTTGGGGAGAAAACCTTGCACCTTGATAGAAGACGTCGCCGCGAGCGCTGCGGATAGATCACGTGCCGGTTTCGCAACCTCGGTCCGCATAAATGCCGAAATGTCCCTGACGGAGCCGATGGCGACGGTCACCCCTTGGGGGACGGCGAACGCGCCGACACCATTTCGCACCCATTCGTCAAATTCTGCTCCATCGAGTTGATCGGCGCCGAGCAGCAAAAAGGCCGAACCGGGCTTTTCGGCCAGAACAGCCAACAGACTTTCGATCGAAAGCCCTTTGAAACCGACAGTCAGTATCCCGACGTTCTCGGCGTCAGAGGAAAGCATCCAAGTGCGTTCTCCGTCGGTCGCAAAGCGCCCCGTGAGCGCAACAACCAAACGATCCGAGTCAGGGACCAGGGCGACGAAGTCATCCAGCTTGTCGATGGCCTCTTGCGCATCACCATTGCGGATCGACACCACATCAAAGCCAAGATCTTCAAGCAGTGTAGCAGAGCCAAGGATCTCGGCTCCCCGAGACACGCGCCCAAGCCGGTCATAGCTGTCATTCCCGAACAAGAGCGCCGCGTCCTCGGCAAAGGCAGAGCCTGCCAGAACAGTCGCAAGAGCAGAACCAATCAAAAAACGGCGCATTCAAATCTCCTTCGGCGTCAATAATAACCTCAACCGACGCCACAGATTAACGCACGGCGCGGGGTTTGGTTGCTTCCAGCCTACGGGTTTGGCGAAAGCTATCCAATAACAACTCGTCCTCGCATTGCGTTTATCGTCGGGCGGGCCTAGGAATTCGCGGATACAAAGAGGTAAACGATGGGCACGATCACACTCATTCGCCACGGCCAAGCGAACTCCAGCGCCGACAATGAAGAGGAGTATGATCGTCTCTCCGATCTCGGCCACAGACAATCGCGGTGGTTAGGAGAGTGGTTCGAGACCCAATCCGAGAGGTTCGACCTCGTGCTCTCGGGCAGTCTACGTCGCCATAAGGAAACGGCGATGGGACTTGGATTTGACACCCCCGTCATCGACCCGCGCCTGAACGAGATGGACTACTTCAATCTGGGTCGCGCGATGGAGATCAACCTTGGGGTTCCCATGCCCAAATCCGATGGCTTCGCCGAACATTTGCCCAAGGTGATGGAAGCGTGGCATCGTGCGGAAATTCAAGGCAATGAAACCTTTGCCACCTTTGAAAACCGCGTGGTGAACGTGCTTCAAGAAGCCATCCAGCCAGGACGTCATGTGCTTTGCATCACATCAGGCGGTGTTATCTCGATGATTTTGAGGCACCTTCTAGAGCTTGATCCGCGCAAAATGGCGCATATCGCTCTTCCGATTTTCAATACATCGATCCACCGGGTGCATGTGTCGCCCGTCGGCCCGCTTTTGGCGGGCTATAACGCTGTTCCGCATCTGGAAGCAGCTGACAGAGCCTTTGCTCTAACGCATTTCTAGCCCGCACGGTAAAGGTCATCCTCGACTACAGAGCTGTCGATGCCAAGCGCCTCAAGTCCAGCTTCAAGGTGATCGGCAAGATGCGGTGAACCTTTGAGATAATCTTCGGTCGGTGCACTCGCACTCTCGATCGCGGTTTGCACCGCATCGTCCCATTCCTCGGCCTCGAAGCTGCCGCGTCCAATCCAGAAAAGCGCGACAAGCTCGGCTTGTTCTTCCTCGCTCAGCCTTTGGACAAAGGCATCAAGCTCGGCCTCGCCCCGATCTCCCTCGCGCGCAAGGATAATGATTTCGGCGACTTTGTTCGGTGCAATCTGCATGATCGTTCCCCCATATCTTTTCGGGAAACAGTCTTGGGCGGTTTCAAGACGTCTGCCTTGATCCAAAGCAAAGCAGGATCAGAACAGTCGGTAATAAAGCCAATCAGGGAGAAACTGGGACCCGCGAAAGAACCAGCTGAACACCCTTGGAAAACTCGTCTTAAAGCGGTTCGACTGCATATGTTCGAACATCAAACGAGCAGCCTCTTCGGGTTCCATGATGAATGGCATCTTGAAATCGTTCTTATCCGTAAGACGCGTCTTGATAAAACCGGGGTTCACGACTTGAACCTTGATCGGTCCGCGGCCCAAATCTGCGCGCATCGACTCGGCCAGATACATGACTGCCGCTTTTGAGGCACCATACCCGATTGCCCCCGGAAGCCCTCTGAATCCCGAGAGTGATCCTGTAAGCACCACATGGCCCGCGCCTCGTTCGATCATCTTGGGAAGCACGGCCCCGACGACCCGACTTGCTCCAAGATAATTGATTTCGCCCATCTGCTCGGCCTGCGCGTTGTCCCACTCCTGCGCCTTCATTGGCCAATAAACACCTGCGAGATAAACCACGCCGTCGACAGGACCAATCGCATCGGCAGCTGCTTCGACGGCCTCTCTATCGGAAACATCCACTGTAACGGCTTGTGCAGGATTCGGGAGCTCGCGAACCAACTCGTCGAGCCTCTCCTGATTGCGTGCGGACACCACAACCTCGACACCTGCTGCACTCATTTCATGCGCGAGCGCACGCCCAAGGCCCTCACTTGCTCCGACAAGCCAATATCGTTTGCCTTTTAAAGAACCCATTTTGAAACCTCATTCGATCTGCTGCGGAAGCCGCCACAAAAGGAACAGCGACATGAATTTTAAAAGTGACGGCACGCCTGCGTAGAGCACGCCAAGAAGAACAAGGCTCGTTTCGCTTTGTTCCACTTGGCCCGCTTGAAACCCATTCAATTCAAGTAGGGGAAGAAGCGTCACAGCGGCAAAAGCCAGGGCGAATTTATTTACAAAGGACCAAAGTCCGAACCCCTGCCCGCCCTTCGGGGAAATCACTTCAAGCCGTTTGGCGAACATGGCCGGCATCAAGGTCAGATCGGCACCGGTCGCAGCTCCCGAGACAATACAAATGCCAACAAAAAGAGCGAGATCACCTGCTCCCAGCGTGAGCGCAAAGCTAAAGGACACAATCGCCGCGCACATTGCGATGGCCAGTGCGGTCTTTTCTTTGACGCGTCTGGCAAAAGCGCTCCAGAATGATGACGAGACTGCCGCGGATAGGAAAAAGAGCACCAAAAGCGGTCCCTCCCATCCCGGTGCGGCAAGGCGCGACTCGACAAAAAAGAGAAACAGGGTCGAGGTGATCGCAAGCGGCGCTCCATTGACCAATGCGACGAGCAACAAGTGGCGTGAAACCGGGTCCGCAAGGATCTGTCCCCAAGGCATCGGTGCTTGGTTTTCGACGCTTCTCCATTCCGGATGCATCGCAATCGCAGCGATGACCGCAACGAAAGCAAACACCAGTGCAAACGCGGCGTAGGGCGCCCCGAGAAAAGCCCCGAGCAAGGTGGGAAGGATCGCGGCGATACACACCCCGATCAAAGCGCCTCCCTCGCGCCATGCTGCGAGCCTCAAGTGCCCACCTCGCAGCTCGGACGCCTTGCCGACACCGCGCGCATAGAAAGCGATGGTTAGAAAACTGAAGGCCGTGAACAAAAGCGAGGCCGACAACACAAACCAAACCACGACTGAAAACTGCGGCTCTATCGCAAAGAGAAGCAGCATCCCCAAAGCCAGCGCGGTCATCGCAAAACCGATCGCGAGGCGATATCCGGCTCGAAGTCGTTCGGTCAGCCACCCCAAGAGCGGATCCTGAACTACGTCCAACAACCGCATCCCGAAGAGAACCAGCCCAAGTGTGGCGAGGCTTACGCCGTATGTGTCGGCATAGTACTTTGGCGCAAAAATATAAATTGGAAGCCCGGCAGCGGACAACAAGCCGCCGAAAAGCCCATATGCCCAAAGACGTTCTTTTGGCGCGGTCATCGGCTCACATCTTGAGCGGGGGGCGTCGGTCGTTGCAGATAGTCCGCGCCCTTGATCTTGAGCTTGAGCGCTTGCCAATAGATCAAGGCCGTAACCCGCATCGAGCCCAAAGGCCGACGCAAGAGAGCAAGCAATGCGCCGCCAGTCGTCAAAGATTGCCGCTTGCCCGACAGTGTTGCGATCAATCCACCAGACTCGCGCTCGTATTGGATCAGGATATTGATATGATCGGCGCCGATATCGAAGTTGAACGTATAAGTCCCCTCGACCGGCTGAAAGGGCGATACGTGAAAGATCTTTTCGGCGCTCACGCGATCGCGTCGCTCGATGACTGATCCATCCGATTTGACGCAGAGATAAGAATGCCGATCTCCAAAGGTATTGTTGACCTCTGCAATAACCGCCCGAAGTTGGTTCTGCTCATCGTGGCAGAGCCAGAAACTTACCGGATTGAAAAGATACCCAAGCGTCCGTGGCTGCGTCAAAAGAAGAACCGGTCCAGAGGCGATGACACCGTTGCTCGCGAGAACCTCTCGCACCCATTTCGCACCGGTGCCTTTACCGATTTCACCGCCGTGGTCTCTGTCGCTCACGGACATCAGATTGCGGCGATTGCGCGAAAAGAGAAGCGGCGCTTGCACAGGCTGTTCCGCATCCAGAAGGACGTAATCGACCCCATAACGAAACGCATTCCGTATAGTGCCGCGACGGCCATGAAAGGTTTCGCCTTGGATATGGTCGACCTTGTTCATTCTGCGGCCACACGAGCGGCGACCGCGCTACGAAGCCCGTTCACCACATCCACCGCGCTTGCAAGACCGTCCTCATGGAAGCCGTTGCGCATCCATGCGCCGCAAAACCATGTGTTGTTCTTACCGTTAAATCGCTTGACCGCATCCTGTGCCTGCATCGCGGCAGCGTCATAGAGGGGGTGATCAAAAACGACTTCGTCCCAGATCAATTCTTCGCGGATGGTGCGGGTCGTATTGAGTGTTACAAAATAATCGCGACCCTTGAGCCAAGTTTGAAGCGAGTTCATCCAATAGCTTAGGTCAATCGGGCCCTCTCCCTTGGAACGGTCTTCGGTGTAGACCCAGCTCGACCAAACTTTGCGTCGCTTGGGCATAAGGTTTTCGTCAGAGTGAAGCACGACACGATTGGGTTGGTATTTGAACGATCCGAGCGCACCGCGTTCATCCTCGTTTGCGTCGGTGAGAAGCCCAAGCGTCACATCAGTATGAGTTGCAAAGATTACCTCGTCAAAGGCCTCCCAGTCGCCACCCGAGGTTTTGACTTCGACACCGCCGAGCGTGCGCCGCACGCCCTGAACGCCTGCGCCGAGACGCAGCTCGACACCTTTGCGTTCCATCGAAGAGCCAAGGCGTTGAACATAGTTCTGCGACCCGCCATCGACCGTGAACCATTGATGCTGTCCCGAGGCCTGCAGAAGTGCATGGTTGTCGAAGAACTGCATCATGGAATAAGCAGGAAATTCGAGAATTTTCTCGACGGGTGTCGACCAGATCGCGCCTGAAAACGGGAGAAGGT
The DNA here is from genome assembly GCF_030264275.1 of Marivivens sp. LCG002. Lineage (NCBI taxonomy): Bacteria > Pseudomonadati > Pseudomonadota > Alphaproteobacteria > Rhodobacterales > Paracoccaceae > Marivivens > Marivivens sp. LCG002. The sequence continues at coordinate 2,673,703 of NZ_CP127165.1, forward strand.
AATAGTCGCGGAAATAACGGCCTGTCCCGAGTTTGTCCAACAAACCTCCGACGGTAAGACCCGGCTCTTTTGAGGCTTCGAGAGCGTTTTTATTGAAGTGCAGGATATCGCGCACCATCCGAAGATAGCTTGGAGAGACCAGATGCTTACGCTGCGCGAAAAGCGCATCAAGCGACGCGAGTGCATATTCCACGCGACCACCATCGATCGAAACACCGAAGCTCATGTTGGACGGACGGACAGGAACGTCCAGCTCGTCGAACAAAGCCGTCAAATGCGGATAGTTCGCATAATTGAAAACGATGAACCCCGTATCGACGGGATCTTCACCATTCGGACCTGCCATTTTGGTACGTGCGTGCCCGCCCAATCTTTTCTCGGATTCAAAGAGAACAACGCGATGCTCGTTTGCAAGCATATGGGCGGCCCCCATACCGGAAATACCGGCTCCAATCACTGCAATTGACTTTGGACCGGTAAAGTTCAGTTCTAGGGGCATTGATGGTCTTTCTCTTCAAATGTTTGGAAGGTCTACGCGCCAAATTGATTTTTGGATTAGTTTTGACGGTTTTTTTGATCCAATGCCAAAACCCGCGCGTAAAGTTCTCATGTTAACCGATGCCGCACTTGCAACAAAAACGGATGCAACGCAGTCGATTCCTCCCTATGTTGGGAGGGAAAAGCCTCGTGCACCCATTGCAAAGAAGACGTCAGTGACAAAAACCGCCGCAGTCTCGACAGACTGGACAAAAGACTTGATCGCAATCCGGGATCACAAGGATCAGGCGGCTTTCGCTAGGGTGTTCTCGCATTTTGCCCCACGGGTAAAAGGCTTTTTGATCCGATCGGGCGCAAACGCCGAATTGGCCGAAGAATGTGCACAGGAGGTCATGGCGACCCTCTGGCGCAAGTCGCATCTTTTCGACCCGACCAAAGCCAGTCCCTCGACCTGGATTTTTACGATTGCGAGAAACCGACAAATCGATCTGATCCGTAAAGCCCGTCGTCCTGAACCAGAGGAACTTGCTTGGGGTCCAGAGGAAGAAAGGGACCCGAGCGAGGCGCTCGCTCTCCAAGAAGAAACCGACCGCCTTGGTAAAGCTCTCGCGGAACTTCCCGAGAAACAACGCGACCTAATCCAACGTGCTTACTTCGGTGACCTGTCCCACAATGAAATTGCTGAGGAGACAGGCCTTCCCTTGGGCACAATTAAATCTAGAATCCGATTGGCGCTGGACCGCCTCCGCCACAGTATGAAGTAAAGTGACGACCCTATGAGCACGATCAAACATCATCTTACCGACGCCCTTTTGATGGGATACAGCGCAGGCTCTCTCCCTGAGGCGTTCAATCTTATTGTCGCGACCCATATTTCGGTCTGCGACGAATGTCGTGCACGCATGGCGGAATTCGACGCTCTGGGCGGCGAAGTGATGATGTGTGCCGAAACGGTCGACATGGATGATCGCGCGTTCGAAAAAACACTGCGCTCACTGATGAACGAGAGTGAAGACGTTGCTCCGGCTCCGACCAAGCGCTCTGTCGGTGTGTTTCCTGCTCCGCTTCGTGACTATGTAGGTGGCGATCTGGACGCTGTGCGCTGGCGCAAAGTGGGTGGCGGCGTGCGCCAAATGATCCTCAAAACGGATGGAGAGGCAACGGCACGTTTGCTCTATATCCCATCCGGCGTTGCCGTGCCCGACCACGGACACAACGGCATCGAGCTTACCCTTGTCCTCCAAGGCGCATTCAGCGACGAATTGGACAGCTTCGGTGTGGGTGATATCGAAGTCACCAACGAAGACATCGAGCATACCCCGATCGCTATGGGCGATATGGATTGCATTTGTCTTGCAGTAACGGATGCACCGCTGCGCTTTGCTGGGCTTATCCCGCGTTTGGCGCAACCCTTTCTTCGGATTTAATCGGGGCTGTTCAACGGCACGACCTGCGGCTCAGCATCAGGGGCAAGCTCTTCAAAGTCGAAGTTATCAAGACGCTTCGCCCGACGTCCTGCTTTGTCTGCGCTGATTTTGATATCGGCAAGATCTTTTGCCGCTTGGCCGAAGTGTCGATCAAGATTTTCGACACGTGTCCCCAAACGATCAACGTCCGAATAGAGCAGTGCAAGTTCCTTACGGATCGCCCCCGCCTGCTCGCGCATTCTGGCGTCTTTCAGAATGGCGCGCATGGTGTTAAGCGTCGCCATGCAAGTGGTCGGCGAGACGATCCAGACCCGCGCAGCAAAGCCTTCGCGAACAACTTCGGGAAAGTTCGCATGCAGCTCTGCATAAACAGCCTCTGAAGGAAGGAACATAATCGCTCCATCCGCCGTCTCGCCTTCGATGATATATTTCTCGGAAATGGCGCGAATATGGGCTCTGACGGCTATGCGCATAAAGCGCGCGGCCTCGTTCAGCTCGTAATCGGATTTCGCACTACGGAGCTTTTCATAGGCCTCGAGCGGGAATTTGGAATCGATCACGATCGGACCGGGCGGATTAGGAAGCCGAACAAGACAGTCAGCCCGCTTTCCGTTCGAAAGCGTATGTTGCAGCGCATAGCTATCACTCGGCAAAGCTTTCGAGACGATATCCGTCAACTGGATTTCACCAAAGGCGCCGCGCGTCTGCTTATTGGCAAGGATGTCCTGTAACGAAAGCACATCACCCGAAAGCTTGGTGATGTTTTCCTGAGCCTTATCGATCGTCTTGAGCCTGAGTTGAAGTTCGCCCAAGCTCTGCGCAGTCGCATGTGCCGACTTGTTCAGGTTTGTGTTCATCATCTCGCTGACGGTCTGGAGCCGTTGCTCCATGAGTTGTAGCGTCTTGGCCTGTTGTTGTGCTTGCGCTTCCGAGACTGAATTCAGCCCACCGAACAGCTGCTGCTGGCCATCGGAAAGCATCTGGACACGTTGGCTCATCGCGCCCATCTGGCTTGCCAGAATTTCATTTACCACAGAGGCATGGCCCACACGCCGCACGGCGACAAAAAGCAGAGCCACAACCAAAAATCCAAAAATGATCGCAGCAAGCACGATCAGAACAAGCGGATCAGAAAAGGAATACGTCACGTCGCCAAGGCTGATCATGTGCGTCCAAACAATCTTTCGATATCGGTGAGGCGAAGTTCGACATAGGTCGGGCGGCCATGGTTGCATTGTCCAGAATGCGGTGTGGCCTCCATTTCGCGAAGGAGAGCGTTCATTTCCTCTGCGCGCATCACTCGGCCCGACCGGATGGACCCATGACAAGCGACACGCGACAAGATCGCCTCGACCCGCGATTGGAGGCTTGTTGTATCGCCAAGGTCCTCGAGTTCATCAAGGATGTCGCGGATCAGCGCTTTGGAATTCACCTCGCCCAACAAGGCAGGCGTTTCACGCACTGCAATCGCTCCACCGCCAAATGCCTCGACGACGAGTCCGAAACGCGCAAGATCATCAGCAATTTCGACGATTGTGCGTGCCTCGTCGTCGGCGAGTTCGATGATATCGGGGATAAGCAGCGCCTGAGAGGCTACACCGTTATCGGCCATCTGCTTCTTGAGCTTTTCGTAGACCAGCCGTTCATGAGCAGCGTGCTGGTCTACGATCACAATGCCGTTCTCGGTCTGCGCGATTATGTAATTCTCGTGCACCTGCGCACGGGCCGCCCCGAGCGGCAGCGCCTCGCTCTCGGGCTTGGCTTCGAGTGTGGGTTCGAAACGCGCCGAGGGCTGTGCCATCTCTGCAAAGCCCGTTTGCGGCATCGACGGCGCTTGAACCTGATAGCTCATCGAGCGGGCACCAAAGCTGGGGCGCTCCATCTGATAGATGCGGCCCTCTTCTCTTGCAGGAACCGTTTCGGGCCGCATTGCGCCGAGTGTGGCATCTGAAACGGTTGTCGAGGCCCGATGCCCTGCCCCCGCCAAGGCGTGGCGCAAACCACTCACGATCAGCCCCCGCACGATCGAGGGTTCGCGAAAGCGCACTTCGGATTTTGCGGGGTGCACGTTGACGTCGACCAATGTGGGATCACACTCGACAAAAAGAGCAACCGCTGGATGACGATCCCTGCTCAGGAAATCCATATATGCACCGCGCAAAGCACCAAGCAGGAGTTTGTCCCGCACGGGCCGACCGTTGACGAAAAGGAACTGCGCCACGGCAGTGCCCCGCGAATAGGTCGGCAAAGCCGCATATCCCGTAAGGTGGAACCCTTCGCGTTCAGCATCGATCAGGAGCGCGTTATCCGCAAACTCGCGACCAAGAACCGTCGAAAGTCGGCCATGCAACGCGTCAAAGAGATCGCCTGATTGGGCGTCGGCCCGAAAGACCTCGCGCTCCGCACCGTTACTGACATCGCGCAGGATAAAGGTCACAAACGGTTCTGCCATCGCAAGCCGCTTGACGACCTCCGAGACGGCCTGAGCCTCGGCTCTATCGGTCCGAAGAAACTTGAGCCGCGCAGGCGTCGCATAAAACAGATCACGAAGCTCGACGACCGTTCCGGAGTTCAGAGCGGCGGGCTTTACAGGCTCCATTCGACCGCCCGAAACCGAGATCATTGCTGCGTCCTCGCCCTGAACACGGCTGGTGATCGTCAGGCGGCCCACGGCCCCAAGCGAGGGGAGAGCTTCACCCCGAAATCCGAAGGAGTTGATATTCAGTAGATCAGAGCCATCAATCTTGGACGTCGCGTGACGGGACATGGCAAGAGGCAGTTGATCCGCAGTGATTCCGCAGCCATCGTCAGTGACGCGGATAAGAGATTTTCCACCTTCCGCGATAACGACTTCGATCCTTCGTGCGCCCGCATCGATCGAATTCTCGATCAGTTCCTTGACCGCAGAAGCAGGCCGCTCGACGACTTCGCCCGCTGCAATACGGTTGATTGCAGCATCATCGAGCTGACGGATAATCGGTCGCGCTGCTTGTATGTTGGGGTTCGCATTGGCCATGCCACAACAAGTAGCATAGCCAACGCCGATTCACGAGGGTCTTATTGCGCGGTTTCAAGTCCGACAGGCTTGCCTACGACCGTAAAATGGAGCGCATCGGGATCGAGCAATTCTGCCGCAACCCGATTGATGTCTTCGAGCGTGACCGCATTGATATAGTCGTTGCGATTGACCACATAACTCGGCTCGAGACCCTGCACCTGAAGGCCGATCATGATGCTGGATATTTCCGCGTTCCCGTCAAATCGCAGCGGGTATTCGCCCGTCAAATACGTCTTGGCCTCATCCAGCTGTTCTTGGGTGATACCGTCCGCGGCTATACGCGCCCACTCTGCTTTGATCACATCGATCGCTTCGGCAATACGCTCGTTCGCAGAGGCGACGGACCCAAGGATCATCTCGGCGTGGTCCTTGGCGACGAGGTAGGTATAGACGCCATAGGTCAAACCCCGCTTTTCACGCACTTCGTCCATCAACACACTTTGCCGACCGCTTCCCCCCAAGATGCTGTTGAGGATGAAAGCCGCAAAAAAATCCTCGTCCTCGCGTTTGATCCCCTTATGACCGAAAAGAGCGACGGCTTGCGGCGTATCATAATCGATAACGGTAATACCGCCCTCCAACCCGAAGCCCACGTCACCGATCAGCTCGGGACCACTCTCGGGGAGATCAGCCAAAATCCGGTCAACCAGCTCGGCTGCGGCGTCAGGCGTGATATCTCCGACCACGCTCACTTTGGCACGGGTTTTGACAAGCGCATTCCGATGCGCCTCCAGAATATCGTCGCGGCTCAAAGCTGTGACGCTCTCTACGGTCCCACTTTGGTCGGAGCCATAGGGATGGTCACCGAATGCAGCGCTATAGAACCAATCGCCTGCGATACGATTGGGGTTCTTTGCGTCGCTCGCGATCCCTGCGATGACCTGACCTTTTACCCTGTCGATTGCCTCCTGATCAAAGCGCGGCTTGGTCAGCGCAAGCGTAAGAAGGGCAACGGCGTCATCTTGGTTTTCGGTAAGGAATTTTGCCGAAACAGACGCTCCGTCATCATAGGCACTGAACGAAAAACTCGCGGCCAACGACTCTCGTGCAGCTTGGAACGCCTGCGCATCAAGCTCGCCTGCCCCCTCTTCGATCAGACCCATCATAAGATTTGTCGCGCCTCGTTTTCCTTCGAGATCAAGGCTCGACCCGCCATCGAAATGGATATCAAGCGCAACAAAGGGGATGGAATGTTCTTCAACCAGCCAAAGATCGATACCGCTCGGTGTCGTGATTTCCTGAATTTCGATGGCGGCCAAAGCGGCCGTTCCCGTCACGGATAGGACCATAGCCCAGATGAAACGCACCAACTTCATTTTGCGTCCTCCTCAGTGGCAACGACCCAGCCGGTCACGGCCTGTTTTCTATCAAGCACCTCACGCGCAACCCGTTTGATGTCGTCCTTTGTGACCTCTTGGAGAATCTCGGGCCATGCTTTGACGTCTTCAACAGTGAGACCTTGGGTCAAAGCCTGACCATAGAGGTTTGCCAGCCCCTGAACATTATCCAGCGCATAGACTTCGGAGGCCCGAAGCTGGGTTCGAATGGCTTCCATGCGGTCATCGGGAATTTCGGACTCGAGAAATTCTGCGATTGCCTTATCCATGGCAGCTTCGGCCTCGCTCAGCGAAACACCTTGGGCAGGGGCGACATATACCGAAAAGGTAGTGTCATCGAGGCTTAGCCCGCTATAACCCGCGCCCGAAAACAAAGCCGTGTTGGTTTCGAACTGGAGCTTTGTGCCGAACACCGACGTAAATGGAGAGCCCCCCAGCAATTCGGCAAGATAAACCAATGCCGCCGCATCTTTCTGCGCGCCGCTATCACGTTCAGGAGCAAGGTAACTGCGCGTGACATAAGGCTGCGAAACCCGTGGATCGACATAGATCATGCGCCTTTCAGCCTTTTGGGGCGGCTCCGCAGGCCTGATCCTTTCGGGCAAGTGTTCCTCGGCAGGAATGGGGCCATAATAAGTTTCAGCAAGCGCGCGAACTTCGTCGGGTTCGACATCGCCGGCAACCACGAGGATGGCATTGTTGGGCGAGTAATAGAGGTCATAGAACCCAAGCGCGTCTTCAAGGCTCAGCTCTTCCATCTCGTGTTTCCATCCAATGACAGGCACGCCGTATCGATGGTTCATGAATTGGGCGGCGCTGAACTGTTCGCGTGCAAGTGCGCCTGGATTGTTTTCGGTTCTTTGGTTCCGCTCTTCGAGAATGACTTGTCGCTCCGTCTCGATATCTTCCTGAGTGATACGCAGGTTGTTCATCCGATCTGCTTCCATCTGCATCATCAAGGGCAGACGATCAGCAGCAACCCGTTGGAAATAGGCGGTATAATCATAATTGGTAAATGCATTGTCGGACCCACCATTGGCGGCAACCGTTTCGGAAAATTCACCGGACTCAAGCGTATCGGTTGCCTTGAAAAGCAAATGCTCGAGAAAATGAGCAACCCCCGAGGCGCCGACAGGCTCGTCTGCCGACCCGCTACGATACCACACCATATGAACGACGACGGGCGCTCGGTGATCCTCGATCACCACGACATCCATACCGTTGTCCAAGCTGAAACTTGTCACATCTTGCGCAAAGGACGCTGTAGAGCTGATCGCCCAGAGTGTTGTCAGGACTGCGAATGGCTTGAACATGACTTTTCCTCGCTTAGGCTTTTGCCTCAACCTAAGCGAAACCATCGCCACATCAAGTGGCTCAACAGATATGTGAAATCAGTTGGAAGGCGGCGCAGAAGGCACACGCGCACCAAGTGCTCTCAGGCGCTCGAACTCGGCATAGGCATCAAGAGCTTGCGACGCATAGGCACGGAAATAACGGTCTGCGCCCGAGCTGAAGCGTCCGGCACTATTGCGGAACCGTTCGTCATCGGAAGCAAGCACGTCGCGTATATCTGCGGTCACACCATAACGACTTGCCGTGCCGACAAGAGCGGCATCACTTGCCGGTACGCCCGAAGAGTCAGAGACTCGCCCACCGAGTGCCGAAATAGCATCGGCTTTGGGATCTACATCGGTGCGATTGGTGCCGCCAGGCGTGGGTTCGGGCAACAGGCTCATATCGGCCGGAAGCTCGAGCGGACGGCTGGGCTGAACACTGAATTCATCGGGTCCACCTTGCGGATTGCCCAAATCACGAAGGCCACGGCCACCGGAACATGCCGCCAAAAGCGCCATCATGGTCACTGCTATCGCTGCCTTGCGCATAGAACCCTCCAGTTGCCTTGGACTTTGTTTACCCAAAGAAACAGCCCGCGTCACGTGCTCTTGTTGCCTGTCTTGCGCGACGCTTTATCGCCCTTGTCGCTTGTAAAGACAATGAGGCCGAAGGCCCCTGCAAAGATACCGATATCGGCCACGTTAAAGGCATAGGGATTCTCGATCCCGCAACAGGACATATTGATGAAATCGGCGACAGCGCCATAAAGCAAGCGATCAACGATATTCCCGACAGCCCCGCCGACTAATAGCCCCCCCGACAGATAGGTCCATTTGCTCCCGCCTTCTTTGCGGATCCAGTAAAGAGCACCGATCGAAATCGCGATCGCGACAACGATCAGCACCCAGCGCATGTCGAAATCGGAAAATAAGCCGAAATTGACGCCACGGTTCCATGCCATGCGGAATTCAAGATAGGGCGACCAGATCGGAATCCGCCCCACCTCCACCAAATTCATTCCATGCACGATGGCGTATTTGGACAGTTGGTCCAAAAGGAACACCCAAAAGCCAGTCCAATATGTCAGGCGCATGGGCGCTCCTTTTAGCATTAGTGACGGAAGTGACGCATGCCGGTAAAGACCATCGCCAGACCCGCTTCATCGGCAGCGGCGATAACTTCGTCATCGCGCATCGACCCACCCGGCTGGATTACACAGGTCGCACCAGCCGCCGCAGCCTCCATCAGACCATCGGGGAAGGGGAAGAATGCATCCGATGCAACAGCAGAACCGATCGTAAGCGGCTTAGGCAAACCAAGAGCCTCGGCCATCCGTTCTGCCTTTTTCGCTGCAATCAAAGCCGAGTCCACACGGCTCATTTGCCCCGCGCCGACACCAACGGTCGCGCCGTCTTTGACGTAAACGATGGCATTGGACTTGACGTGCTTTCCGACTTTCCAAGCAAAGAGCAAATCGGAGAGCTGCGCATCGGTCGGAGCTTTCTTGGTGACCACTTTGAGATCATCGAGGCCGATAAAACCGGCGTCCTTGTCTTGGACAAGCATTCCACCCGCGACCTGACGAACGGTGAACGAGCGGTCCATCACATTCGGCAAACCATCTGTGGTGAGAAGGCGAAGGTTCTTTTTGGCGGCGAAAATCGCTTTGGCCTCGTCCGAAGCACCGGGCGCGATGACCACTTCCGTGAAAATCTCGGTGATCGCCTGAGCCGTTTCGGCGTCAAGCGGACGGTTGAGCGCCACAATCCCGCCAAACGCAGAGGTGCGGTCGCAATCGAATGCTTTCTGGTAGGCCTCGATCAGGGTCGCACCTTTGGCAACGCCGCAAGGGTTTGCGTGCTTGATGATCGCAACAGCTGCGGTTTCAGCCGGATCGAATTCGGCAACCAGCTCATAGGCGGCATCGGTATCGTTGATATTGTTGTAAGACAGTTCTTTGCCCTGATGCTGGACAGCGGTCGCGACACCCTGACGTGCGGAGCCATCAACATAGAAGGCGGCCTGTTGGTGCGGATTTTCGCCGTAGCGCAGGGTCTGCTTGATTTCGCCCGCGACAACGCGGCGACGCGGAGCTTCTTCACCAATCGCTTTTGCCATCCAGTTGGATACAGCCGCGTCATAAGCACCGGTCCGCGCATAAGCGATCTGGGCGAGACGCTGGCGGAAGGCATAGCTCGTCTGACCGTCGTTTGCCTCGAGTTCGGCCAAAAGCGCCGCATAATCCTCGACGTCGACAACGGTGGCGACAAAGCCGTGGTTCTTGGCAGATGCGCGGATCATGGCGGGACCACCGATGTCGATATTCTCGATCATCTCTTCATAGTCTGCGCCACGGGCAAGAGCGGCTTCGAACGGATAAAGGTTCACAACCAGAAGGTCGATCGCGCCGATGCCATGCTCGGTCATCGCGGCGACATGTTCATCATTGTCACGAAGCGCAAGAAGACCGCCATGCACCTTGGGATGCAATGTCTTGACGCGGCCATCCATCATCTCGGGAAATCCGGTGACTTCGGAGACATCCTTGACGTCCAAACCTGCGTCGCGGAGCGCTTTGGCAGAACCGCCCGTCGAAAGCAGCTCGACACCATGCGCGGCCAGCGCTTTGCCGAGATCAATAAGGCCAGTCTTATCTGAAACAGAGAGAAGGGCGCGGCGAATGGGATGCAGGTCAGTCATGTGGTCCTCTGGGCTCAAAAGCTGTCGCTGCCCGCTATGGTATCTCCGACCAGATCACGCAGGGCATCAGGTGTCTCCTGCGCTTTGGCCAAAGACCAGCGAACGCGCGTCGCATATGACATTGCGCGTCCAGATAAAACCACCTGTGATGCCGCACGGGGCTTTAATCGACCATTTTCGAGATAAACCGAAGGCTCGAGCCGCATTTCGGCAGTCCCGTCATGCCGAAAAACCCAAATTTCACCACTTTTGAGCGCCATGGAGATGGCAGCGCCACCAAGATCAATCTCGGCATCCACTTCGGGGTGGAGGTGAAAACGGATCGAAAACGGAACACCTTGGAGCTTTTCCGCGTCGAGCGCACGGTCGAACCGTTTCTTGTCCCCATCACTGATCGAACCGATGAAATCCTCTCCGACCAATCCCCGCCCATCAAGGCTCAGATCAAGGGTTCGAGCATGGGTGAGACCATGTGTACGTTGATAGCCATTATGTGCGACCTGAAGTCTGTGACCGTCGGCAAGGGTTTCCCATTCCACGGGCACCTGATCGGGCACATCGGTCAACCACTCGCGGTCCAATCCCCCAAGACGGGTTCCAGACCCAAGCCTGGACGAGGAATACCCGTCAATCGCAAGTGTCGAGTGGCTGGCTGTTGCGCGCCCCGCTCGGCGCCACTCTTCGCCGAAGCTACGACCGTTGCCGCAGTTCACGATGACGGGCCGACGACCGGACGTCAGTTCGAAAGCACAAGTCGAAGCGTGCCCTTCGAAGCTTGCTGCTCCGGTCGGAGGGGCCGCGGCGTCGACGACAACACTGGTGCGACCTGCACTCAAACGCACGTAGCCCATATAGAGGCTTTCGGTCGGCATTTGCTTGTTACCCGAAGCGGCCAAGGCTTGTTCCAAGCGCCCTTCGATCCCGCGTCCACCCCCATGAAATCGGGCAAGCCCGCCATCGGAATGGCGTAGCGCCCGAAGCGTCGGGACAATCCGGTCGATCGCAGCATGGACGCTATGCGGAATAGGACGGTCCGCTTCGCCCAGCGCTTGCACCGACCAATGCAACAGGGTCAGAACCTCGAGCAGCTCTTGCGGATTGCGTGTGGGGAGCCCGCCTTGCCCATCCACCTGATGGACACAGTCTTTTGCAAGGATCGACACCGCCGGCTCGACGTATTGGGACATCCCCTGAAGCGACAACCCCGCGTAAATCATTCCCGTCATCGCTTCGAAGCGCGCCAAACCGGGTTTCACGGTCTTGCCTCGCCGCGAGAGGAATAGTGTCTGGTGGGCGAGTGATCGATAGAAACGATCCGTCCAAACCTGATCCTGACCACGCATCAAAAAGAAGGCGTGATTGATCCAGCGAATAAGACGACGCCCCGTCAGATCGGGGACCCAGCCCGGACCTGTGCCGTTTCCATAGCGATGAATCCACTCGCTCACCCAAGCCTGTGCTCGTTCGCGAGCCTTGAAGTCACCGACAGCCGCCAGATCATCAAGCCAAGCAAACCCGTGAAGCTCGTCAATAGCCATGGCAGACGTTGCGTTGATCGACCAGATCGAGCCCGAAGGCGCTTCGGTCAACTCGCCTGCGAAGAGAAAATTCCCGGCAATCAATTGCCGACCACGCGCATAGATACCGATCGACCGAGGCTCGGGCTGTGACGAAAAACCTGTTGGAACTTTTGCACGCGCAGCGATTCGCGCATGAACGCGGTGCATGAATTCCGTGCCTTTGGCACTCCATGTTTGCGACTTTGACAAGCGCGACTGCCTCGGTTTGCGTGTTCCGCTGTTTATTACAGAAGATGTTAGCCAGACCTAAGCGCCGAGTCACGCAGCCTTTCGAAGAACAGCGACATAGAACCCGTCCATACCGCCGAACTCTGGCCAATAGTCGGGGCGCAAACGAAGCCCGCCTTCTTCGGTTTTCCAGCTTTCTTCTATCCATGACTGATCGAAAGCAGAACGATCGACCCAAAGCCCATCATGGCGCTCCAAGGCCTCCTCGACCTGAACCTCACCTTCGTCAGGCAGCAATGAACAGGTGCAGAAAACCAACCTTCCGTCAGGTTTCAGAAGGGTCAGGGCATGATCAATCATGGCCTCTTGTTGCCCGATCAACTCGCCGAATTCGCTACCATCTTTGGCATAGGGAAGATCAGGGTGACGCCGAATGGTCCCCGTCGCGGAACAAGGCGCATCGAGTAGAATGGCGTCATAACCATCCTCGTCGAACTCGAAAGCATCGGACACGACGGTCCGCGCCTTCAACCCCGTGCGCGCGAGGTTCTCTTCGACGCGGCGCATACGCGATTCGGAAACGTCGACTGCGGTCACATCCGCTCCCGCACTGGCAAGCTGCATGGTCTTGCCCCCCGGAGCCGAACAAAGGTCGAGCACTTTTTCGCCGGTCTTGGGTGCAAGAATTCGAACGGGAATTGCAGCGGCTGCATCCTGAACCCACCAAGCACCATCTGCGTATCCTTCAAGTTCGGACACCTGTCCGGCATCAGCCAAACGCACTGATCCCGAGGGGAGAACTGTTCCACCAAGTTTTTGCGCCCAGCTTTCGGGATCGGATTTCACAGTCAGATCAAGCGAAGCACCAAGGAAATGGGCATGTTCCATGCCTGCCACTTCTGCCTTTCCCCAAGCCTCGATCATAGGACCACGAAGCCAATCGGGCAGCCGCGGTTCGGGCAGACGATCCCAGGCCCCGGGACGCTCGGCGGCGACTTTGCGCAGCACGGCGTTGACAAGACCCTTCATGGCCTGAGTTCGTTTGTTACGACCCACGATTTCAACGCAAGCATTGACGACACCATGCGCAGCCTCGCCGTTCCATATCTCGACCGTTCCAAGCCGCAGAGCATTGCGCACAGTCAATGGCGGGCGCTTCTGGAGAAACGGCTTGAGCATCCGATCCGCGCGATCCATGCCGCGCAATGTCAGAAGCGCCAGGCGTTGTGCGCGTGCACGATCTTCGGGTGCGAGATGCGAAAGTGCCCCACCGCCGATCAATTCGGACAGGAGCCTGCCTTCTCCGGTCACTTCATCGAGCAAGAAATGTGCTGCCGAACGCGGAGCAAGGCCGATCTGAGTCATGTGTTCCCCTTGAGAAGTCTGTTTCCCCGCGTATATCAAGTGCAGTAACCGGACAAGGAACACACCGATGGCCGATACCGAAAAGAAAGACCTCCCGCCCGCCGCCCTACGCGCGCTTCAAGAAGCCGAAGAACGTCGTAAGGCCGCTCAATCTATTGAGCTTCCACCCGAGCTTGGGGGAAGAGACGGACCCGAGCCTGTGCGCTTTGGGGACTGGGAAAAAAAAGGGATTGCGATCGACTTCTGATCAGTCGATGCGAAAGGTTGCAGCGCGCCCCTGACCTTGGTTTTCGGTAAAACGAACCTTGCGCCCGTCAACTTCAACCAACTGACAATTAAACGGAATTTCGCGGTCGCCCCATGCCATGGTGCGGCAGAAATATCCGTTGTCCCATTGCCAGCTCCCTGTGACGGTCGACCCGACCGCCTCGCCATCGATAAGCCCGTCAGGCGTCACCCGAAGTCGGATTGGGAAAAGGCTGTGTTTGAGCTGACCTTCCTGCATCAGACCAACGAAAGTCGAGCGATCGGAAACCACGTTAAATTCGGCTGCAGCCGCTGTCGGCAATAAAAGTGCAAATAGAATAGCTTTCATGAAGAGCCCCCGTTTTTTGACGACGCTCCATAAATACGCTCGATAACCCGATTCGGTTCAGTTTTAAGTCAAAGCCCCAGCACATCGAGCATGGAATACTCGCCTGCGGGTTTACCTTGGGCCCAAAGCGCGGCCTTGAGGGCACCACGCGCGAAGACCGCGCGGTCGGTCGCAATGTGGCGCAGCACAATCCGCTCGCCATCAGCCGCAAAGAGAACATCGTGTTCCCCCACAATGTCGCCGCCACGAATGGCCGTAAACCCGATGTCGCCGCGCTTTCTGGCTCCCGTAATGCCGTCGCGGCCTGAATCGCGCACGTCCTTGAGGTTTACGCCGCGCCCTTCCGCGGCAGCTTCACCCAACATCAGTGCGGTTCCCGAAGGGGCGTCGACTTTGCGATTGTGGTGGGCTTCGATCACTTCGATGTCGAAATCCTCGTCAAGTGCAGCGGCGACTTTTTTGGTCAACTGAACCAACAGGTTGACACCAAGCGACATGTTGCCTGCGCGCACGATTGTCCCGCGCTCCGCAATCCGCGCAATTGCGGCAAGATGGCTGTCGTCAAAGCCTGTGGTCCCGATGACATGGACGCAGCCCGCCTCGGCGGCCAGCTCGGCAAAGGCGACGGTTGCGTCAGGCGACGTAAAATCGATCACCGCATCCGCCCCTGCAAAAGCCTCGGCGGCTTTGTCGGTCACGGTCACACCGCTGGCGGCTCCACCCATCATTTCGCCAAGATCACGGCCTATCCAGTCATGCCCGCTCCGCTCGACCACGGATTTGAGCTTCGCCGTTCCCGACTCATTAATGAGTTTGATGAGCATCCGCCCCATACGACCCGATGCACCCGTAACCACAATGAGCGGCGAATTCGACATGTTCCAACCTTCCGTAGCGGTAAAATCTGCTAATCCACTGACTGCACGTCAAAGCCTCGCTTGGCAAGAGCGCAGCATCCGCTTACATGGGCGTTATGGCAAAGAACCGTTTCTCCGAAGGCTCCGGCCCCTCTCAGCGTCAACTTCGCGTTGGCGAAATGCTGCGTCGTGCACTTTCTGATGTGCTCGCACGAGGCGACGTGCATGATCCCGATCTCGGGCGCATGTCCATAACCGTTGGGGAAGTGCGGTGCTCGCCCGATCTCAAACACGCGACGGCATATGTCCTTCCGCTCGGCGGGCAGGGCAAGGATGAAGCGCTCGCAGCGCTTCGCCGCAACAAGGCCGAGATCCGCCATCAGATCGTGCGGAACATCACACTCAAATACGCGCCTGATTTCCGTTTCGAGATCGACGAGACTTTTGACCGTATGGACGACACGCGCCGCATGTTCGCGGACGAGCACGTGCGTCAAGACCTCGACGACGACATCGGGGACGACGAGGACTGAGTTCTCTTGATTGACCCAAGCGCCTGTCTCGACTAGCAGGCGCCCCTGCACAAAGGCGGAGGCAAACATGGGCAAGCGCAAAGGCCGCGATATTTCGGGTTGGCTGGTGATCGACAAACCGGCGGGGATCACCTCGACGGCGGTCGTCAACAAAGTCCGCTGGGCTTTCGGCGCGAAAAAGGCGGGCCATGCAGGCACGCTCGACCCCGAAGCGACGGGAGTTCTCGCCGTAGCACTTGGCGAAGCCACCAAAACCATCCCCTACATCACCGATGCCCTCAAGGCTTATGAGTTTTCGGTCACTCTGGGCGCGGCAACGAACACCGATGACGCCGAAGGGGAAATCATCGCGCGTTCGGACAAACGCCCGACTGACGACGAAATCAAAGCGGCCTTGGGCAATTTCCTCGGTGACATCATGCAGGTTCCACCCAAGTTTTCGGCCGTTAAGATCGATGGCCAGCGCGCCTATAAGCTGGCGCGTGACGATGAAGATTTTGAAATCGCGCCTCGCCCACTTTGGGTTGAAGAACTGGTAATGGTTGACCGGCCCGATCCCGAACATGTGCTTTTGGAGATGACCTGCGGCAAAGGCGGGTATGTCCGTTCGATCGCACGCGATCTGGGCGAAACACTTGGCTGCTTTGGCCATGTGGACTGGCTTCGCCGCATTTGGTCGGGTCCCTTCGACGCAGCAGAGGGTCTTAGCCTCGAAACCATCGACGCACTTGCCAAAACTCCTGAACTCGATGCCCATTTGAAACCGCTCGAGGTGGGTCTCGCAGATCTGACCGAAGTGCGCGTGCCGCCCGAAAGTGTAAACAAACTGCGCAACGGCAATGCCGCGATGGTTCTCGCTCATGACGTCGAATATGGCGAAGAATGTTGGGCAAGCTACGAAGGCCAGGCAATCGCGGTCGGTATTTTCAAGTCCGGCGAACTTCATCCAAGCCGCGTTTTTGTCCATGACGCCTAGGCCGTCGGCATGATCACGCGGTTTTTCACCAAAGAGGATGCTGTCTCCGAAGCCGTTTATTCGGACTGCGAGAACTATCGCTACAGCCTGACCCGTATTTGGGAAGAGCGCGGCGCGCGGGCTCTCTTTGTGATGTTGAACCCCTCGACCGCAACAGAAGTCCAGAACGACCCGACGGTCGAGCGTTGCGAGCGCCGCGCACGGGCGCTCGGGTTCGGCGGATTTCGCGTTACGAATATTTTTGCATGGCGCGACACCGATCCCCAGAAAATGCGGGCCGCAGCCGATCCCATCGGACCAACGAACGACGATACCATTCGCCAAAGCGCACTGGAATGGATCCGCGACAGTAAGGACCAAATCGTCTGCGCGTGGGGGGCACATGGTGATCATCTCTCAAGAGGTGCAGCCGTCGAAAAAATCCTCCGAGACACGGGCAAGGATCTCTATTCCCTCGGTCTGACCAAACAGGGACATCCCAAGCATCCGCTTTATATCGGCTATTCCGTCCAGCCCGAAATCTGGCACCCCCGTTAACTATTCGGTAAGTTAATCGTCGGTTAACGAGCCGTTGCGCGGTTAAACCTCAAACACATTCCAATGTTGTTCGAGGTCGAAATGCTTTTGCTCCTGAGCCTGATCGGTTTTGCCCTTGCCGGCATCGCAATGCCCACTGCGCCTGAAGAGACCGAAACAGAGACCCCGCCCGATCAAACCGACATGGTCGTAAACGGTGGTCCTTTGAACGATCTTCTCTCGACACTTGCTGGCGATGACTACCTTGCAGGGCATCTTGGCGATGACATCCTAAAGGGGGGCGACGGCGCGGATACCCTGATTGGCGGCATGGGGGATGATACCCTCGTCGGAGGCGATGGAGATGATACGCTTCACGGTTACTACGACAACGACCTGCTGATCGGCGGGCAAGGGTCCGACCTGATCTTCGGCGGAAACGGGAACGACATTCTCGACGGCAGAGAGCCCGACCCGCAAAAGGATTTCCTAAACGGCGGTGCAGGAGACGACTGGATCGTTGCAGGCGCGGGCGATCATGTGAACAGCGGAAGCGGAAGCGACACTATCGCTCTTCTGTCCGAATATGACGCGCCTGTAGTGGTCGACGATATGACGGACGAGGACACGATCATCATCGGATATCCCGCACAAAGCGCCCAGCCCGCCCTCTCGGCCGAGGCGGATAGCGGCGGCATCATGATTTTCGGCGACGGGAAACCCTTGGTCTATCTGCAAGGCGCGACGAACTTCGATCTCGGCGCCATTCGCTTTGAAGCTCTATAAAAGAAAGGAAATTTCTTTTCTTTATGGGTCTTTTCGACTAAGAGCGCGCATCGGTTGGTGAGACTCACCATTCGATCCTCCAAGGGCCTTGCTGGACGACATCCCGGCCTGCGCCATAACCCCTTGATTTAAAAGGAGACCCCGATGTCGATTACTGCAGAAGAAAAGACTCGCCTCATCAAAGAATTCGGCACCAAAGAAGGTGACACCGGTTCCCCCGAGGTTCAGGTTGCAATTCTTTCGTCGCGCATCGCGACACTGACCGAGCACTTCAAAACCCACAAGAAAGACAACCACGGCCGCCGTGGTCTTCTTATGATGGTTGCTCAGCGCCGCAAGCTTCTGGACTATGTCAAAGGCAAGGACGAAGCACGTTACCAGTCGCTCATCGAGCGTCTTGGCCTGCGCCGCTAATCTAACCGCAAGGTTCGGATTACAAACGCCCGTTCGCAAGAGCGGGCGTTTTCATTTTCGCCTCCCGACAGGAAGCGCGACAAAAATGGCGATCGAAACCAATGCTTTCCAAATGCCTTGTTTTCATGTATGCGCCCCACATCTGAGACGTTGCGTTTTGACCTTGGCGCTCGAATTAGGATGAAAAGGTCGGTGGCAATGGGGCCACCATGCAAACGGGAGACCCGCAGGGGCGGGAGTGCTCCCAACCAGGATACGCTAGATGTTCAACGAAGTTAAAAAATCGATCCAGTGGGGCGATGAAACCCTTACTCTGGAAACCGGCAAGGTTGCCCGTCAGGCTGACGGCACCGTAATTGCCACCCTCGGCGAAACCTCGGTCATGGCTAACGTGACTTTCGCCAAAGAACAAAAGCCGGGTCAGGACTTCTTCCCGCTGACTGTTCACTACCAAGAGAAATACTACGCCGCCGGTAAGATTCCGGGCGGCTTCTTCAAGCGTGAAGCACGTCCGACCGAGAAAGAGACGCTGACTGCGCGCCTTATCGACCGTCCGATGCGCCCGCTCTTTGCACCCGGCTTCAAGAACGAAGTTCTGGTCATGTGCACCGTTCTGTCGCACGACCTCGTCAACGACCCCGACGTTGTTGCAATGATTGCGGCTTCGGCTGCGCTCACCATTTCGGGCGTTCCCTTCATGGGCCCCGTTGCCGGATGCCGCGTCGGCTTCGTGAACGGCGACTACGTTCTCAACCCCTCGGTTGACGATATGGACAACCTTCGCAACAACCCCGAGCAGCGTCTCGACCTCGTTGTTGCTGGGACCAAGAACGCTGTGATGATGGTTGAATCGGAAGCCTACGAGCTTTCCGAAGCCGAAATGCTCGGCGCTGTTACCTTTGCTCACGAGCAAATCCAGCCTGTTATCGACCTGATCATCGATCTGGCCGAAGATGCCGCGAAAGAGCCCTTCAACTTCGTCGCTCCCGATTATTCGGACCTCTACGAAGCTGTTAAGGCTGCTGGCGAAGAGCAAATGCGCGCCGCCTATGCGATCACCAACAAGCAAGAGCGCGTCGCCGCTGTTTCGGCTGCCAAAGAAGCGATCAAAGCTTCTCTGACCGAAGAACAGCTCGAAGATGCAAACCTCGGTTCGGCCCTCAAAAAGCTCGAGTCGAGCGTGCTTCGCGGCACCGTTGTAAAAGAAGGCAAGCGTATCGATGGCCGCGCCCTTGATCAGGTTCGCCCGATCGTCTGCGAAACCGGCATTCTGCCGCGCACCCACGGTTCGGCCCTGTTCACCCGCGGCGAAACCCAGGGTCTGGTCATCACCACGCTCGGTACGGGCGACGACGAACAGATCATCGACGCGCTGCACGGCAACTTCCGCTCGAACTTCCTGCTGCACTATAACTTCCCTCCGTATTCGGTTGGTGAAGTGGGCCGCGTCGGTTCGCCGGGTCGTCGTGAAATCGGTCACGGCAAGCTTGCTTGGCGTGCGCTTCAGGCTGTTCTGCCTGCTGCAACCGACTTCCCCTACACCATCCGCGTGGTCTCCGAGATCACCGAATCGAACGGTTCCTCCTCGATGGCTTCGGTCTGCGGCGGCTCGCTCTCGATGATGGATGCAGGCGTTCCTCTCAAGGCACCTGTTGCCGGCGTTGCCATGGGCCTCGTTCTTGAAGATGACGGTGACTTTGCAGTTCTGACCGATATCCTCGGCGACGAAGATCACCTCGGCGATATGGACTTCAAGGTTGCGGGCACAGAAGCCGGTATCACCTCGCTCCAGATGGACATCAAGGTTCAGGGCATCACCCCTGCAATCATGGAAAAAGCTCTAGAGCAGGCTCGCGCTGGCCGTCTGCACATCCTCGGCGAAATGAGCAAATCGCTCACTTCGGCAAACGAGTTCTCGGTTCACGCTCCGCGCATCGAAACCATGCAGATCCCGACCGACAAGATCCGTGAGGTGATCGGTTCGGGCGGTAAGGTTATCCGCGAGATCGTTGAGACCTCGGGCGCCAAAGTCGACATCAACGACGACGGTATCATCAAGATCGCGTCCTCGAACGGCGATGCCATCAAGAAGGCCTATGACATGATCTATTCGATCGTCGCAGAGCCGGAAGAGGGCAAAATCTACAAAGGCAAAGTCGTCAAACTCGTCGACTTCGGTGCTTTCGTGAACTTCTTTGGCAAGCGTGACGGTCTCGTCCACGTGTCCCAGATCGAAAACCGTCGCCTGAACCATCCCTCCGACGTTCTCAAAGAAGGTCAGGAAGTTTGGGTCAAGCTGCTCGGTTTCGACGATCGCGGCAAAGTTCGCCTTTCGATGAAAGTGGTCAACCAGGAAACCGGTGAAGACGCTCCGAAAGAAGAAGCAACCGCAGAAGAGTAATCTTCACGTCAAAGTCCACGCAGAGGCCCCGATGAGAATCGGGGCCTTTTGCATTTTGGCAACAACTTTGAGGCGGGTGAAATTGTTGGCATATCTCGGAATTGGAGTGTGCTACGATGGACCCAGTTTTTAAAGAGGACCTTGACCCATGAATTTCAAAGCCACACTCGCCGCTCTCTCTGTCGCACTTCTCCCTGCGGCTGGCATTGCAACCGCTCAAGAGGCCGGTGACAAGTCGATCAATCTCGGTCTTTCGATCTTCGGCGGGACGCTGAGCGGCAGCTATCGCATCAACTCCAAATTCGGTGCACGCGGGCTTGTCATGGGTGGTCTGGGATACAAGACCAATCTCACGCGCGATGGCGTCGACTATTCTCTCGACGGCAAATTGGGTGCAACTGGCCTTCTCGCTGACTTCTATCCGACCGAAGGCAACTGGCGCGTTTCGGGTGGTATCATTCACTCGACCAGCAGCATCAAAGCGACAGGGACGCTCTCTGCAACAAACCCTTATAAAGCCTTCACCAACGGCTCGATCGACGCCAGCCTGAAGTTCAACCGCAGCTATATCCCGACCGTCACCACGGGCTATGACTGGCAATTCGGCGACAAATGGCAGCTGAGCGGCGAAGTCGGCGCGATGTTCATCAACGGCGCAGCGCTCTCGGTCACCAGCAACGATGCCGCCATTCAAGCACAGCTTGATGCAGATGCGACCATCACCGGCTACAAGAATGACGCTGCCAAGCTCAAGGTATTCCCCTACCTTGGCCTTTCGGTCGGCTTGCGCTTCTGATCGACTCACAACAAAGTTATTGAACCCCGACGACACTGTCGGGGTTTTTTAATGGCGAAAGGCTGTATACTGGCCCCGAGTACGATGAGGAGATGTTAGCGAAATGAAAAGACGCGACTTTATGACCGCTGCAGGGGCTTCCATGCTCTGCGCACCTGCTCTTGCGCAAAACGCACCGCTCTCTCTAACCATTTCCCCGACTGAACAAACAGCCATTGTGAACGGCATCCCTTTGCCCGGACGGATGGAGGGGAACTTCGAGATCCCCGAGGAATATTGGGCGCGCGTCGTGAAGGTCCGTGCCGCGCTGCCCGCCGGCGAAATCCACATTCTTCCGCAAAACAAGCATCTCTATCTCACCTTGGGCAACGGAGAGGCGATCCGCTATGGCTGCGCCATCGGCCAAGAGGGGCTCGCTTATTTCGGCACAGCCGTCATCGGCCGCAAAGTCGAATGGCCAAGCTGGACCCCCACACCCGAGATGATCAAGCGCAACCCTGCTGCCTATGAGAAATACGCGGATGGTATGCCGGGGGGGCCGACCAATCCGCTTGGCGCGCGCGCTCTCTATTTTTATGAAAACGGTCGTGACACCGCGATCCGTATCCACGGCACGGTTTCACCCGCAAGCATCGGAAGCGCATCGTCGAACGGCTGCTTCCGCATGTATAACAGTCACGTAATCGACCTTTATAAGCGCGTCCCGCTTGGAACGGTTGCACACGCCTACTAATCGAAAGGGCCCCTTCGGGGCCCTTTGCTTTCGGCCCTAGGCCTTGTGTTTTGCGGTGCGGAGGTAGGGCAGCTTGATATCGATCTCACCAAACTTTTCGCGCGCCTGATCATCATTGAGCGAAAGCGCAACAATAACATCTTGACCCACCTGCCAGTTCGCGGGCGTTGCGATCGGCACACCATAGGTCGCCTGAAGCCCGTCCAACGCGCGGAGCACCTCGGCAAAGTTACGTCCGACCGACATCGGATAGGTCATGGTCAGCTGGAGCTTCTTGTTCGGGGCAACAATGAACACCGAGCGAACGGTCGCGGTATCGGCAGGCGTGCGACCATCAGGGAGATAGGCTTCGGCGGGAAGCATATCAAACGCCTTGGCGACAGCGAGATCGGTATCCGCAATGATCGGGAAACCGGCTTTGGCACCGGCAAAGCTCTCGATGTCGGCTTTCCATTTGGTGTGCTCTTCAACGCCATCGACCGAAATGCCGATAACCTTGGTGCCGCGCTTGGCCCATTCTTCGGCAAGCTGGGCAACTGCGCCGAATTCGGTCGTGCAAACGGGCGTGAAATCCTTGGGGTGGGAGAAAAGGATTGCCCAGCTATCCCCGATCCAGTCATGAAGAGCAAAGCTCCCCTGATCGGTCTCGACAGTCAGGTTCGGAATCGTATCGTTAATGCGCAGACCCATGAGGTTCCTCGTTATGTATTTGGTTCTGACCGCAATATAGGCACGCTGTGAATAATCTACCACCGCCGCTTGTCGCCGCGGATAAGAAATGCGACTGTCCGCCGCAATATGATCAAATATCAGGTCTCCAAGATGCTGGCACGGCGTGAATTCTATATCGACGGTCAATGGGTTTCCCCGACAAGACCGCGCGATCACCACGTTATAGATCCTTCGACCGAACAGCCGATTGCGATCATCTCGCTCGGTGATCAAGAAGACACCGACGCTGCTGTTGGCGCCGCGAAACGCGCTTTCGAAGTCTGGAGCTGCACCGAACCTGCTGTGCGGCGGGAGTTCGTTCTCAAACTCCTCGAACAATACGAACTGCGGAAATTCGACCTCGCAGAGGCGATCACTGCGGAAATGGGAGCGCCGAAAAGCTCTTGCTTGGTTGATCAGGTCGAATGCCTTCCAAGGCATCTGAGCAGCTTTATCGACGCCTTTGACAAGATCGAATGGCAGTCCCCCATCGCACCCGATCTGGCGAACAATATCGTCGCCCAAAGCGCGGTCGGTGTGGTCGGGCTGATTACGCCATGGAACCGCCCGATCAACCAGATCACGCTCAAGGTGGTTCCAGCGCTGCTTGCAGGTTGCACGGTCGTTCTCAAACCCTCGGAAGAAGCGCCGCTCTGCGCCTATATCCTTGCCGAAATGATCCACGCGACAGGCCTACCCAAGGGCGTGTTCAATTTGGTGAATGGCGATGGCCAAGGGGTCGGGAGCCAGCTTTCTTCGCATCCAGACGTGGATATGATTTCCTTTACGGGCTCTACACGTGCTGGCCGCGCCATTTCTGCTGCCGCCGCATCGACGCTCAAACACGTCGCGCTCGAACTTGGGGGCAAAGGGGCAAACCTCGTGTTTGCAGACGCCGATCCCGATGCCGTCATGCGCGGTATCCGTCATTGCTTCTTCAATTCGGGCCAAGCCTGTAATGCGCCCTCGCGGATGTTGGTCGAGCGCCCCTACTATGAGCAAGCCATTGAAATTGCGAGAAGCTTTGCACTAAATACCATCGTCGCAAGCGCGCATGACGAAGGGAAGCATCTTGGCCCTGTCGTGAACAAACGCCAATGGGAGCGCATCCAAAGCCTAATCCAGTCGGGCATCGACCAAGGCGCGCGCCTCGTCGCGGGCGGCACTGGGCGTCCTCATGGTCTCAATTCGGGATACTTCGTGCGGCCAACCGTTTTTGCCGACGTCGTGCCGGGCATGACGATCGAACGCGAAGAAATCTTTGGCCCCGTGCTCTCCATCATCCCGTTCGACACCGAAGAAGAGGCCGTCGCGATTGCCAACAACACGCGCTATGGCCTCACGAACTTTGTCCAGAGCGCAGACCCTGAAAGGTGCAATCGGCTGGCCTTGAAACTCCGTGCAGGGATGATCGAAGTGAATGGAATCCGTCGCGACGCCAGCGCCTTTTTTGGCGGAATACGGGATTCAGGCCGAGCGCGAGAAGGTGGGATCTGGGGGATCAAAGAGTTTCTCGACACCAAGCTGATTTCGGGCTGGACCCCCTGATCAGAAGGGCGCTTTGGCGGTAATCCGCATCCCTTTTCCGCCATCGGGATGACGGAACTGAAGCGTTTCGGAATGCAGCATCAAGCGCGGAAAATCGCGTGCAGGCCCCGTTGCGTAAAACGGGTCCCCAAGGATCGGATGGCCGATTTCCCGCATGTGGAGCCGAAGCTGGTGGGACCGTCCCGTTTGGGGATAGAGCCGCACTCTGCTTTCTGTCTCTGTCGTTCGCACAACGCGATAATCCGTCACGGCGGGACGGCCGTTTTCAAAATCAATCTTCTGCAGCGGTCTGTTCGGCCAGTCGACTATGATCGGAAGATCAATCGTTCCTGTCTTTTGCTCTACCTTACCCCAGACCCGCGCCACATAGGTTTTCTTGGTAAAACGTTTCTCGAACTGAAGTCCGAGATGCCTTTGGGCGTGGGGGGTCAAAGCGAAAATCATCACGCCCGACGTGTCACGGTCCAACCGATGCACCAACAAGGCAGTGGGAAACGCGGCCTGCACACGCGCAATCAGACAATCCGCAAGATGATCCCCTTTGCCCGGAACAGACAGAAGCCCGCTCGGTTTATCCACCAAAAGAACCTCGTGGTCCTCGTGGAGAACTACAAGCGGATCATTCGGCGGATTGTAATCCTCACTCATCGTGCAAAAACCGAAGCGAGGATGGTCTCGAGCGCCGCTTGATCCTCAACGGTAAACGCTGCGGGCAGATCACTATCAAGATCGAAAACACCGATCACGGCACCAGAGGCGTCAAACACAGGAAGGACAAGCTCGGAGCGCGTGCTGGATGAACAGGCGATATGTCCTGGAAACGCGTCGACATCATCGACAAGTTGGGTCTGGCCAGTGCGCGCCGCCGCGCCGCAAACGCCACGCGCAAAGGGAATGACAAGACACCCATGCCCCCCTTGGTAAGGCCCGATCTTGAGAAGCTCGGGCTCCGTCACCCGATAGAAACCTGTCCAATCAAAGCGGTCATCGGAATGGTGCACCTCGCAAGCGACCGTCGCCATAAGAGCGACGACATCCGTCTCGCTTTCGGTCAAAGCCGCAATTCTTTTGCTCAGGTCGTGGTAATCAACGCGCATTCAAGTCTCCGCAAAACTCAGAGACTTCCTAAGTCGCCAAGCCAAAGGGAGCAAGCCACTCAGTTGAGTTGGAAATGCAGCGGATAAAGCCCGTCCTCGAATGGTCCGAACAAATCAGGGAGATCGGGGTGGGTTACAGGTTCGCCCGAATAGTCGGCAACAAGGTTTTGCTCGGACACATAGGCAACGTAATAGCTTTGACCGTTCTCCGCCAAAAGATGATAGAACGGCTGGTCCTTTGCGGGGCGGCTCTCTTCCGGGATGGCCTCGTACCATTCGTCGGTATTGGCAAAAATGGCGTCCACGTCAAAGACAACCCCGCGAAACGGATGTTTGCGGTGGCGGACGATCTGGCCCAGATGGTATTTTGCGCGCGTCTTGAGCATAAGAGAAAACCCCCGAAGCCTTAGTAACTCTTGGCCAGTTCACTGTCCACGTCGGGAGCCGATTCTATTGGAAACAGTCTGTGGACTCGACTTTGACAGTCCACCTGAGCCGAAACCTGCCTGTCCTTTATGAGTTTCAATACAAATGTGATTGCAAGGACCGAAGACCGCCGTTTGCATGACAGCAAAAATCGGCTAAAATCGGAAAAAATATAAATGAAAAGCGAGAGGCAGATGAGCAGAAAATTCCTCGCGCTCGTGATGGTACTTGTTGTTTTGGGTAGCTGCGGCGAGCGCAAAGGCTCTGCTCCACGCGACCTTGATAACGCGTGTTCGATCATCACCGAGCGTCCCCAATATGTGCGGGCTTTCAAGAACGCCAAGCGCAAGTATGGCGTCGAACCTGCCGTGTTGATGGCGATGATTTACCAAGAAAGTAAATTCATTTCGAACAACCGCACACCGCACCAATATGCGATGGGGATCATTCCCTTGGGGCGGCAATCCTCGGCCTTCGGCTATGCCCAAGCGCTTGACGGCACATGGGAAGAATATCAGCGCGGTGGCGGCGGATTTGGTGCGCGCCGTGACGACATCAACGATGCGACCGACTTTATGGGCTGGTATATGAGCCAAACCGTTGAAGAAACCGGTATTCCGATCAACGACACCCGCAACCAGTATCTTGCCTATCACGAAGGCAGAACGGGCTACCTGCGTGGAACCTATAAATCCAAATCATGGCTTGTGCGTATCGCGAACGAGGTGGAGGGGAGATCCTATCTCTACGCAAGCCAGCTCGCGAACTGTCGAGCTGCACGGTTCTAGAAAAAAGCCCCGCGACTGCGGGGCTTTGTTTATTTCAAAGGCCATTTTTCGGCGGCAACGACCGCACTAAAGAGGTTCTCGGAATAGGCCCCCCCTTTGGTCAAGTCCCCGAGGATCATCGTGGTCTGAGAGCCCGTGTTGTCAGTAATGATCCACTGGCGAAGCTCGACGGGGTTTGCCGTGAACACGAGCTGGATGTTGCCATATTCGGGATGCTCTGGGTCCTGTGCGGTGATCGTTGTGGTCGCGCCATCAGAGCGATGCCCGACGACCATCTGCTCGCGCGAGAGGTTCACATTCCGATCCAGAATGATCGACAGCGGCGTGCGGTTGAGCGGATATTGCTCGGGATTGCTGTTCGATCGCGGATCAAAGATGGAGAGCTGGCCGCCGCCGGCAAGAACCAGTGAATTATCCGGAGCGTTATAATCGAAGCGGATACGCCCCGGACGCTTGATCGTGATGGACCCCGTGGAAATCGTGCCGTCTGCATTCACTTGCGTGAACTCGGCCTGTGCCGTTTGCAGGCCATTGAGATACGAAGATATCTCTTCGAGCGAAAGTTGCTGAGCCTGTGCCGTATAACCGCCCAAAAATGCGAGAGCAAAAGGGGCAAGGACAAGAATGCGTCGAAGGGTGTTCATATGTTTTCGCCTCGAGTGACTTGGTATCCACATGGGGAAAATTGCGCGGAATGCCAAGTGCTAGACAATAACAACAACGTGGCTAGCAAATAGCCGCCGGTCAAAGGGACCATTCGGCACGGGCTTGGGCCTCGGTGATGTTGAGAAGCTCAAGCACAAACCCATTGGCCCCGCCACCATCGAATGTGAAGACCACCGAGCTGCCCGTATCGGTCAGGGTTGCGCCGGCAAGGCTCCATGTCGGATGGTCGATGGTCAGGATGTCGAGCCCAAGTTCGAAATCACGGATTTTGTCCGAGCCGCCCGCGTCAAAGCTCCGGAACACAAAGGTGTCGCTGCCTGCATCACCGTTCAGGATATCACTGCCCTCACCGCCGTAGAGCGTGTCATTGCCCGATCCACCACTCAGGGTGTCGTTCCCCATACTACCGAAGAGCGCATCATTTCCCGCGCCTCCGCGCAGGGTGTCGTTACCCTTCTTGCCGATAAGACGGTCGTTACCCTCTTCACCGATCAAAAGATCATTGCCGTTGCCGCCCAAAATGAGGTCATCACCCGCCCCGCCCGTGAGCGTATCCGCACCGACCCCACCACGAAGCTGGTCGTTTCCAAGCGCGCCGTAAATATCATCATTGCCGCTTTTGCCGTGGAGGTAGTCCTTTTGCTCGCGGCCATAGATCGTATCGTCCCCACCACGGCCGAGGATCACGCTGTTTCCGATAGGACCATAGATGATATCCGCATTCGGACCGCCTTTGATGCGCACCCCTTGAGAGGTGTCCTCGAATTCCCACCCTGTGGTATCGATCGAAGCGCCATAAAGGAACTGGATCGCCTCTTTGTCCAGATACCCTAGCGTCGTGTTCGCACCCGGCGAATTGTTATAGGACATCAAAGTAAGGGCGGTCCAATCGAGTGTCGAATCAAGCACAAGATCGCCTTCGAACGGGTGCTGGAGTCCCAGCGAATGGCCAAGTTCATGAAGCAAGATCTCGAACCAATCGTTCGAGGTAAGATTGCCACCTGCCCCCGTGTCGATCACATATTCACCCGAAGAGGTCGACGTCGAAAAAGAACGCGCAACGTTGGCCCATCCGCCAAGTCCCGAGCCAGAGACCCCATAGATATTGACCATCGCCACGGTGGAGCTTGCTACTTCGGCAAAAACCACACCGGCGTTTTTCTCAAAGACTTGCGCCGCTTTGCGGAATTGTTCGCGCTGAATAGCGTTGAAACTACGAACGCTACTCGACGGATAATACACATCACCCAGAGACGGCAGGTCGGCACCCTCGAGAAAGGCATAAGAAACGACCACAGGCGTTTGGAGCGCTTGCTGCCCGTTCCAACGCCAATATTGATAATCCGAATAACTCAGGCGTTCGGAATAGTAGAGAATGCCTGTGTAGTCATAGACCGTCGTCGCCAATTCGCCTTACCTATCTGGGCAAAACGCCCGCCTTATAAAGCGGGCGCCCAGTCCTTTAGTGCTGTTCAGGCACAAGGATTTCCCGCTTGCCGACGTGGTTTGCCGCGCTGACCACGCCCTCATCTTCCATTTGTTCGACCAAACGAGCCGCTTTGTTATAGCCGATCGCAAGTTTTCTCTGAATGTACGACGTCGAGCATTTACGGTCTTTGATCACGATTGCAACTGCCTGATCGTACAAGGCATCCTCGCCATCCGTATTTCCGCCAAGCCCGAGAACAAGATCGATGTTCGCTTCCTTGTCCTCGTCGGGACCATCGACGACACCCGACATATACTCGGGCGGGCCAAACGATTTGAGGAATTGCACAATCTCTTCAACCTCTTCGTCGGAAACAAAGGGTCCGTGGACGCGGGTGATCTTGGCACCGCCCGCCATGTAAAGCATGTCGCCCATCCCAAGGAGCTGTTCGGCACCCTGCTCACCGAGAATTGTTCGGCTGTCGATCTTGGACGTCACTTGGAACGAGATACGCGTCGGGAAGTTCGCCTTGATGGTGCCGGTGATGACATCCACCGAAGGGCGCTGCGTCGCCATGATAAGATGGATGCCAGACGCACGTGCCATCTGGGCAAGACGCTGGATGCAAGCCTCAATCTCTTTGCCCGCAACCATCATGAGGTCGGCCATTTCGTCGACGATGACGACGATATAGGGCATCGCTTCGGGCGCGAATTCTTCGGTCTCGAAAATCGGATCGCCCGTCTCTTCGTCAAAGCCGGTCTGGACCGTACGCTCGAACATTTCGTTGCGGGACAAGGCGTCGCGAACACGGCCGTTAAAGCCTTCGATGTTGCGTACGCCCATCTTGGACATACGGCGATAGCGTTCTTCCATTTCGCCCACGACCCACTTCAGAGCGACCACAGCCTTTTTCGGGTCGGTCACAACAGGGCTGAGAAGGTGCGGAATCCCGTCATAGACGGAGAGTTCAAGCATCTTGGGGTCGATCATGATCAAGCGGCATTCCGCAGGGGTCAGCTTGTAAAGAAGCGACAGGATCATCGTGTTGATCGCCACCGATTTACCCGAGCCTGTGGTCCCTGCAATGAGCAGGTGAGGCATCTTGGCAAGGTTTGCCACAATCGGATCGCCGCCGATGTCTTTGCCCAAAGCAAGAGGAAGACGCATGTTGCTGTCGCCGAAATCGCGCGCGGCAAGGATCTCGCGAAGGACCACTTTTTCACGGTTCTCGTTCGGAAGTTCGATACCGATGACCGAACGACCGGGCACAGTGGACACACGGGCTGAGAGCGCAGACATCGAACGCGCAATATCATCGGCAAGACCGATCACACGGCTGGCCTTGAGACCCGGCGCGGGCTCGAGTTCATACATCGTGACAACGGGTCCCGGACGCACCGAAACGATCTCGCCTTTGACGCCGTAATCATCGAGCACGCTTTCAAGCATACGCGCGTTTTCTTCGAGCGCTTCGTCCGAGAGATGATGACGCTCGATCTCGGCGGGGTTCATCAAAAGGTTCAGCGGCGGATGCTCGTAGTCGGCAAAGGTTTCATCAAAGGCAAGCTTGGGCTGGGCTTCGGCCTTGGCCTGTTTTGAGGGAACGACCGATCGCTTGAGCGCGTGTTGAACAACGCGGCGCGGCTCGGGCGTCGGGACAGAGACACGCGGCGCCATCACGGGTTCCATGTGGACTTCGGGCTCTTCCTCGACAAACTCTTCGGGCGCGTAGGCCATCGGCTCGTCGTCGTAGGAAGGATATTCCTCATAGCGGTCTTCAAGAATGTTGGCTTCTTCCTCGTGCCATTCGGCCATTGGCGCGGGCGCAAACTGTTCGGCCTCGGGTCCGCGATCAAGCACAAGCGGACGGGGTCCACGTCCTTTGGTCAGGGTCGGCTCGATACGGAAACCCGTCGGCGCAACCTGCTCGGGCTCGGGCTGCGGCTGCACCATGCGCGCGCGAATGGCGTCGGAAATCTTGCTCTTGATGCGGTCACCGCTCTGGACGGGAATATCGCCGTAGTCGACGGGTGCATTTTCAACAAGCTCTGGCGCGGGCATCGGCTCGGTGCCACGGCGCAGCACATTCGGGAACAAACCTCGGATACCACCCGTGCTTTGCTGCATTTCGGGCTCGCGTGGTGGAGCGGCGAGCGGTGATGCCCCCATCAACTTTGGGGCCTGCGCGGCCCGAGTCAAACGGGGTTCATGATGTGTCGGCATCGCGGGGTTTGCCCGAACGACATTCGCCACGCGTAACCGTTCGTCTTCATCCACAACCGCATAGGGATCGCGTGCGGCAAACCGCTCTGCGCGGGCCTCTTCGCGACGGTCCTGAACCTTGGCGTGGACGCCCTGCGCGGCGCGCAGCGAAGCCTCGGCGCTTCGGCCCAAAAGTTTGAGAAGAGTGGCATAAAGCATGATCACGCCGACGAGGAGGAAGCGCCAACCGATACGCAGCTCGGGCCGCGTGAAGCCGAGAACAAACGCCCCCGCAACAAGCGTGACGATCCCCATGACAAGCGACATAAGCTTGACGCCGAAAGCGGCAGGAAGCGGAACAGCCGTCAGAATGATGCTGAGGACCGTATCACCGAAAAGACCGCCGAGACCAAAACTGTGCGCCCAAGCCGACCCTGCCGCGAGGGTGGCACAATAGACAGAAGCCAAAGCAATAAAGATCGGCGAAAAGATCGCCCGACCAAAAGCGCGTTCCTCACCGCGGTGAAGCGCCAGTCGGATGCCCCACGTCGCAAGAACAATCGGCAAACCCCAAGCAGCATGCCCGACAATCATGATCAAAGGTGCTGCGATCGACGCTCCGAAACGACCCAGCCAGTTCTGCACCGGCGCATCCGTCGAAAGCATCCAGTTAGGATCTTCGGGCGAATAGGACATGAGCATCATCGCAGCCATGACGCCAAGGACGACAAGCCCTATTCCGAGAAGCTCTTTGCCTCGTTTCTCAATCGCCGCCTGCATCGTGCTGTCGAGTAGCGGATCACGCTGTCGGGTCGAATAGGATGCCATGTCTCACCTCAATCGTACAAACAGTCACGCAGCTTGATCAGCCCGTGCTGCATTTCTTGTGTTGGGGCCACCATGGCGACCCTGATAAATCCTTTGCCGGGGTTTTCCCCGTTCACATCGCGGCTCAGATAGGAACCGGGAAGCACACGAATGCCAGTCTCGGTCCACAGCTTGAGAGCTGCCTCTTCGCCGTCCTTGACGGGAAGCCAGAGGAAAAAGCCTGCTTGCGGCGGCTCATAGCCTTTGACGTGCTCGAAAATCTGATCGGCGGCTTTGAATTTCTGCTGATAAAGAGCGCGGCTCTCGATCACATGAGCTTCATCCGCCCAGACACGCGCAGACACGCGCTGGATCGGGAGAGGAAGCGGCGCACCCGAATAAGCGCGAAGCTGACGCACACGATGGATCGATTTCGGCCCGCCTGCAATGAAACCCGAGCGCAACCCCGGAAGGTTGGAGCGCTTGGACAGCGAATGGAAAATCGTCACGCGCTCGGGATCGGCTCCCATCCGCGCA
Source organism: Marivivens sp. LCG002 (assembly GCF_030264275.1). Taxonomy (NCBI): domain Bacteria; kingdom Pseudomonadati; phylum Pseudomonadota; class Alphaproteobacteria; order Rhodobacterales; family Paracoccaceae; genus Marivivens; species Marivivens sp. LCG002. The sequence goes on from NZ_CP127165.1 coordinate 2,705,992, forward strand.
GCGACCTGCAAAGCGCCCACAGGGGCATCGTCGCGATAAATCTCGGAATAGCACTCGTCGGCAAAAATGCGGAAATCATACTTTTCCGCAAGCCCGATAAGGTCCTCCCAATAGGCTTCGCTCGCCACCGCACCCTGAGGATTAGCGGGCGAGCAAATATAGGCGATCGCCGTGCGGTTGAGGATGTCTTCGGGAAGCGAAGCATAATCGGGAAGATGCCCCGTCTGCGAGGTCGCGGGCACGAACACAGGCTCGGCGTTGACGGAAATCGCAGCAATTGCATAGACTTGATAGAACGGGTTCGGCGTCAGGATCACAGGCTTTTGCCCGTTTTTCACCTCGGGGCAAAGCGCCATCGCGGCGTTATAGAGACCCTCACGTGTGCCATTCAACGCCATGATCTGATCTTGGCTGACTGCAACCCCATAGCGCCCTTTGATCCAGTCAGAAATCGCAGCGAGAAGCTCGGGCGATCCATCATTCGGAGGATATTTCGCGAATTCATGAACATGCGCAGCAAGCGTCTCGGCCACCCATTCGGGATAGGCATGTTGCGGCTCGCCAATGGTCATGGCGACAGGTTCCCCACCTGGTTTGTGGGAATCCAAAAGCTCCCGCAGGCGCGGAAACGCATAAGCCGGAAGGTTCGAGAACCGCTCGGGAAAATTCATAACTGCCTCAAGGTTGCGAGATCATTTGCGCCTCGCTTTCGAGCAGGATAGCAACAGCTCCCTTCTTCTGTCCAGAAAAAGGAACCCTTTCAGGGAGCTACGCGAACCTTATTGTGGCATTTTGGCCCAGCCGCTAGGCCAGAGCCGCCTCGACCGCTCCTCCGAGTCGGAGCAATTTCTCCTCGGAATTCGGCGCTGCATTGAGCAAGAGACCCGTCGAAGGAACCCCCGTCGGGATCGTCAGACCACAAAGCCCCATCAGATTGCCGATCCGTGTATTGCGAAGAGCCAACAGGTTTTCCTGCACAAAATAGTCAGGCTCGTTTTCAAGACGCGCAATAATCGGAGGAAGCGAAGGAACGGTCGGAACGATCACTGCATCATATCCCGATGCAAATTCAGCATAGGCTGCACGGATGTCGCTCAACTCGGCCCAACCCGCGATGTAATCCACCGCCGTAAACGACCCCCCCGGACGGATGCGCGTCAGGATCTGGTGATACATTTTCGAAGGGTCGGCCTCGATCGTATTCCGCCAATAGGCATAGGCATCAGCGGTGAACAGCATCCCAGCCAATTCAAAGGCGCGTCGAAGCGGCTCGAAGTGACCGTGGACGATCTCGGCCCCAGCAGCGTTCAAGCGGTCCCGCGCGCTGTAAAAGGCCGCCTTGGGGGCTTCGCGCAGATCCTCCATCGCGATCGTATCAAGGATCAGCAAACGGGTGCCCCGTAGGGACCCTCCAGCAAGGTCGGCGGGCTTGCGCCCCTCGAGCACCGCCAGCAAAAGCGCCGAGTCTTCGACCGTTCGACACAGCGGCCCAACGGTATCAAAGGTTTTGCAGAGCGGCACCACGCCTTCAAGGCTGAGCCGCCCGTGCGTGGTCTTGAGCCCCACAAGGTCGTTCCAGGCCGAGGGCACCCTAACAGAACCACCCGTGTCGGACCCGATTGCCGCCGCCGCCAGCCCGAAGGCCACGGATGCCGCAGCCCCCGAAGACGATCCGCCGGGAACACATTCGGGATAGTTCTTGCAAGGCGGCGTCGCGGTCATCGGGTTCAAACCAAGCCCCGAAAAAGCGATCTCGGTCATATGCGTCTTGCCAAGGCAGACGAGCCCCCCTTCGGTCGCGCGTTGGAGCACGAGTGCATCTTGCGACGGAACCCGCCCTTCCAGCAAACGTGTGCCCGCCTCGGTTGCTATTCCATTGGTATCAAACAGGTCCTTCCAGGAAATCGGCACCCCATCGAGCATCGAACGCCGTTGCCCGATTTTGGCCCGATGCGAGGCAGCCTTGGCCTCCGCTCGGGCGCGATCGGCTGTCACCCGCGCGTAGATGCGGTCGCGGAACGGATGCGCATCGATGGCGCCAAGATAGGCTTCGGTAAGTTCGACCGGATCAATTTCACCGCGTTCGATTCCGCGCCCCAGTTCCGCCGCCGATGCCCAAAGCCATTCTTGCATGACCGTCTCCAAAAATATGTGCCGAAGTTCAAGGTAGCGGCCAAGGATCGCATGGACAATCCCGCCGATCATACCATAGTTCACATCATGACCCATGATCAGGACATTCTCATCGTTGGCGGCGGCCTGAACGGCCCGGCTCTGGCTCTGGCTCTCGCGAAATCGGGGTTCCGCGTCGGCGTGATCGACGCCCTGCCGATCGACACCCGCAAGGACCCCGACTTTGACGGACGGGCCTATGCGCTCGCCCTTGCCTCGCAGCGTCTGCTCAAGGCTATCGGCATTTGGCAAAGTGTTGCAGAGCTCGCCCAACCTATGCTCGAGATCAAAGTCACCGATGGCCGCGCAGGCGAAGGGGCCTCTCCTTGGATGCTGCACTTCGATCATGCCGAAATCGAAGAAGGTCCGATGGGCTATATGCTCGAAGATCGCCACTTGCGCCGCGCCTTTCTCGACGCCCTCGAAACCGATGCGCATATCACCCAATACCCGCAGGAAACGGTCGTCGCTCAACACACCGACGCACATGGTGTTCGCGTCACGCTCGCCTCGGGCAAAACACTTACCGCCAAACTCCTCGTCGGCTGTGACGGACGCGCATCGGGCACAGCCGAGCGCGCAGGCATTCGGCGCACGGGTTGGGGCTATGGGCAAACGGGGATTGTCTGCGCCGTCGAGCATGAGAAACCCCACAACGGGATCGCGCATCAATTCTTCATGCCGAACGGCCCTCTTGCCATCCTTCCACTCAAAGGCAACCGTTGCTCCATTGTGTGGAGCGAAACCGATGCCCGTGCGGCCGCCTGTATGAAGATGACCGACGACGAATTCCTGAACGTGCTCAAACCCGCGTTCGGGTCGTTCCTTGGCGAAATCAAACTTGCCGGGGCGCGGTTCGCCTATCCGCTGAACCTGACCCTCGCCAACAGCTTCATCGGCCAGCGAATTGCACTTGTCGGGGACGCAGCACATGGGATGCACCCCATTGCAGGCCAAGGCTTGAATGCGGGCCTGCGCGATATCGCCGCTCTTGCAGAGGTTCTGGGCGAAGCCAAACAGCACGGCGAAGACTATGGCAACGCCATCGTTCTAGGCCGATATCAACAGTGGCGCCGCTTCGACACTGCTTCGCTGGCTGTTGCGACGGATACCTTCAACAAGCTGTTTTCGAACGACAATCCGCTCTTGCGCGCAGTCCGCGGCATCGGCATGGGGCTTATCAATGCGGCCCCTGCGCTTCGTCGCAACTTCATCCGCGAGGCAGCGGGCCTTACGGGTGATCTTCCCAAGTTGATGCGCGGTTAAATCGCCCGTGCCTCATCAACGAGCATGATCGGAATGCCGTTGCGGATCGGATAAGCAAGCTTCGCCGCTTCCGACACCAACTCCTGCTTTTCCGCATCATAGCGGAGCCGCGTGTGGCTATGCGGACAGACCAAAGCTTCAAGCATTTTAGGATCAAACGGTGTTTCGGTCATTGAAGCATCTCGTCATTGCCGCCCCGAAGGGCAAATTCGATCAAAGTCACAAGTGTTTCACGTCGATAGGCCAAAGTCGGCGCTTCAAGCAATGCCTGTTTGTCCTCGGGCGGGAAAGGACACAGCATGGAAAGCGAGTTGATCAAAAGCTCGTCTTCTGCGTCCTTCATGGCATCCCAATCCGTGGAAAGCCCCTGATCAATGAAATAGCGCGAGAGAAGATCGAGCAGCGCAGCGCGATCAAGGTCAAAGTCGCTCTCGGTTTTGCCCAAGTCCCGCTCGAAGCCGCTCCAATTCACGTTGAACCGGCGATACGGCGCAAATCCATCGACCTCGGAGAGCGTGCGAAACCTCGAAACGCCCGTCAAAGTGATCATGTAACGACCGTCCTCGGTCTCGGAAAAACCCGTCAGCCGCCCAGCGCAACCGATGAGATGAAGACCCCTCGAACCATTCGGCTGGATCATACCGATCAGTCTCTCGGGCGTTTTCATCGCGTCCTCGATCATCGCAAGATACCGAGGTTCGAAGATGTGCAGAGGCATCCTTGCCCGAGGCAGCAAAAGCGCTCCGGGCAAAGGAAAAACGGGAATGGTTTGTGGTAAATCAGATGCGTTGAACATGCGCATTGATCTAGCCTCGCTCCGACTTTAGGCAAATATCATCGAGGACAATTTGCGACGACCGTTCAGAACAATCGGATCATTCGGTTTGAGCGCGTCGAAAATCTGGAAAAGCTGCGTTTTGGCCGCGCCGTCATTCCATTCCTTATCTTTGCGGAAAATCTCCAACAATTCGTTCACCGCATCTTCGGTTTGGCCCGCTGCATGAAGCGCGACAGCATAATCGAAACGCGCCTGAAGGTTCGACGGGTCGGCATCGACCGCCGCCTTCAACTCAGCAATCGGACCTGCGTTTTGCGACTGTCGCGCCAAGGTCACTTGGGCACGGGCCGCGTCAAGCTCGGCAGCACTGTCGAACTCTTTGGGGGCAGCATTCAAGATGGCTTCGGCTCGGTCGATATCACCCAATGCCAAATGTGCACGGATCAGACCTGCATAGGCGGCGACATTCGCGCCATCTTCCTGAAGGATCGCAACAAAGGTATCGGCCGCATCCTGTGCTTGACCGTCTTCGATCATCTGCTCGGCCACTTCTACGGCCTCGGACAGACCGCCGTCGACGCTCCCGCCCGCCATTTTGGCAAGCTTGGCAACAAAAGCTTCGATCTGACTCGGAGGCACAGCGCCCTGAAAACCATCGACAGGCTGCCCTTTGTAAAAGGCATAGACAGTCGGGATGGACTGAACCTGAAGCTGTCCTGCATAGACCTGGTTCTGGTCGACATCGATCTTGACCATTTTGACCGCGCCGCGCGCTTTGGTGACTGCTGCTTCGAGAGCAGGTCCCAAAGTTTTGCAGGGTCCACACCATGGCGCCCAGAAATCGACGATCACAGGCGTGGTTTTCGATGCTTCGACGACATCTTGCATAAAGGTCGCGTCCGACCCCTCTTTGATAAGATCGGCCTCGGGTGCCTTCGATCCGCCAAGCTCAAGCATAGCGCTCTCCTTTATCTGTTTGCCCCTATATGTGACGCCCGTACGCGCAGAGCAAGGGAGCCCCTCTTGTGCAGCCGCAACAATCCTCTCATGGTGGAGCCAAAGCACAACTCCGAGATTTGAGACATGCACACGATTTTGACATTTGGCGACAGCAACACGCACGGCACCCCTCCTATCGAAGTCCGCGGCGAAGCACGGCGCTTTCCTGCAGGTGTCCGCTGGCCCACCGTGGTGCACGGCGAGCTAGGGCCCGACTGGGTTCTGGTGGAAGAGGGGCTTCCCGGTCGGACGACCATGTTCGATGATCCCTTGATGGGAAGCCACATGGACGGGCGCCTTGGTCTCAAGATTGCTTTGAACTCGCACGGTCCCATCGACGTTTTGACCATCATGCTCGGCACCAACGACTCGAAAATGATGTTCGGCACCGACCCCGAGCGCATCACCGCAGGGATCGCTGCGCTGTTGGGGATTTCCCAATCCCAAGAAATGCAGGACCGCCACGGCGGGTTCAAAACCCTTTTGATCTGCCCCCCCGCCGTCAAGGTCCAAGGCCCGATCAAAGACGTCTTTTATTGCGCCGGTGAAAAGTCGGCCGCACTCGCCCCGCATTACAAGAACCTTGCCGAGCACTGGGGCATCGGCTTTTTCGATGCAGGCAGCGTGATCGAAACCAGCGCGCAGGATGGCGTCCACTTTAGCGCAGACGCCCATCAGGCTCTGGGCAAAGCGATCGCCGAGGCCGTGCGGAGCCTCTGATCAAAGATCAAAGGTCGCGAAAACAGGCGCGTGATCACTGGGGCCTTCCCAGCCACGCGTCTCGCGGCGGATGTGGCTTGAATGCGCGGCATTCGAAATGTCGGGCGTCGCCCAAACGTGATCGAGACGCCGCCCCTTGTCGGCCGCGTCCCAATCCGCCGAACGATAGGACCACCAGCTATAGACCCGACCTTCGGGCATGTCCTGACGAGTAATATCGACCCAAGCCGCCGCCTCCTGGACTTCGGCCAGTTTCTCGACCTCGATCGGCGTATGGCTCACCACTTTCAAAAGCTTCTTGTGGTCCCAAACGTCATCTTCACGCGGAGCAATATTCAGATCACCGACAAGGATCGACTTTTCCGTCTTCGCCCCTCGGAAATAGTCGCGCATCTCGGCCAGAAAATCGAGTTTCTGACCGAATTTTTCATTGACCTCGCGATCCGCGATGTCGCCGCCTGCGGGCACATAGAAATTATGGACCGTCACCCCATTTTCCAGACGCCCCGCGATGTGGCGCGCATGTCCGAGCGCGGCAAAATCTTCGGCACCTGCCTCGACCATCGGGATTTTGGAAAAGATCGCGACACCGTTATAGCCCTTTTGCCCGCGCGCAACCATATGCGTGTAGCCGAGTGCCTGAAAGGCCTCGAATGGGATCTTGTCCACGGGCGATTTGCATTCCTGCAAACATAGAACGTCGGGGGCATCTTCGGTCATCAACCGCATCACCAAAGCTTCGCGTAGACGAACCGAGTTGATGTTCCATGTTGCAAGGGTGAATGCCATTCGAGCCTCCGATATCGCTTTGCGACTACATGCCCTTTCACAGAGCACAACGCAAACCAAAGCCGTAAAAAAATGCCCGACCGAAAACGGCCGGGCAAGTCCAACAGGGAGGAGATGGATTAACCCAACCATCAGGGGACTGTTGTCAAATCTACAACGGTTTTTCGTCGCAGAATTTGAGATAGATCAAGCAACCAGACGATATCCGCCTGCTTCGGTCACAAGCAGACGTGCGTTCGAGGGATCGGGTTCGATCTTCTGGCGCAAACGATAGATATGGGTTTCAAGCGTATGGGTGGTGACCCCCGCGTTATAGCCCCAGACCTCGTGCAGGAGCACATCCCGCGCAACCACGCCTTCGCTCGAGCGATAGAGGAACTTGAGAATGTTGGTTTCTTTCTCGGTCAGACGGACTTTTTTGTCGTCTTCCGTGATCAACATTTTCTGCGCGGGCATGAACGTATAGGGCCCAAGCTGGAATACGGCGTCCTCGGACTGTTCATGGGTCCGTAGCTGCGCGCGCAAGCGGGCAAGCAGCACGGGGAACTTGAAGGGCTTGGTCACATAGTCGTTCGCGCCGGCATCAAGTCCGAGGATCGTATCGCTGTCGGTGTCATGACCCGTCAGCATCAAAATCGGACATTTCACGCCCTGCTTGCGCATAACGCGGCAAAGCTCGCGACCGTCCGTATCGGGAAGCCCCACGTCCAGAATAACAAGATCGTAGTGGCCTTCTTTGATACGCGCGAGAGCATCCGCTCCTGAGCTTGCTTCGAAAACGTCAAAATCATCGGTCATGACAAGCTGCTCGCCGAGCGCTTCGCGCAGGTCGTCGTCGTCATCCACCAAGAGAATTCGTTTCTGTTGAGCCATTTCAGCCTCCTTCACACTTACGGGAGCAGATGTGTATTGATACGCCAAAGAGCAATATTTCCGTCACTCGCCTCACGTCGTCGTGTCGAATTGGCGCTAAATATTTCAATTCCGCCGCCAAAGGACTATGTCAGCGGAACAAGCAAAGGAATGTTCCAATGAGTTTCGGCCCCGATCTTACCGAGAAGCTCGCGCGAGCCCGCGCCGATCTCCGTATGGGAGTGCCGATCGTTTTCGCCGAGGGTGCACTCGTTTTTGCGGCAGAAACGCTTGATGCGGCCCGACTGGCCGACCTTCGGTCGCTCGGGAGTGCGGATCTCGTGATCACGAACTGGCGCGCCGAAACGCTCAAAGTGGCTGCCTATGATGGCGACCTTGCCCGAATCAAACTGCCTCCCGACGTATCGCTTTCGTGGGTGCGCGGCATCGCAGATCCGTCCGACGATCTTCGCAATCCGCTCAAGGGCCCGCTCAAGGCGGAACGCGGCGGAAACTGCGCCCTGCATCGTGCCGCGATCCACATCGCAAAAGCAGCGCGCCTCTTGCCCTCCGCTCTTGTCCTGCTGCTGAGCGATCCCGAGCGCTTTGCCCAGAGCAATGACCTCACACTCCTGAGTGCGAGCGCGATCGACACCGAACGGCTTTCGCCGATGGAACCGATCATCGCGGCGCGTCTTCCCTTGGAAGTCTCCGAGGCAGGACGCCTTCATATTTTCCGACCCGATGACGGTGCCGAGGAACATTACGCCATAGAGATCGGCAGGCCCAACCGCGACGCGCCCGTTCTGTCGCGACTTCATTCCGCATGCTTCACGGGCGACCTTCTGGGAAGCCTCAAATGCGACTGTGGCCCCCAATTGCGCGGCGCTCTCGCCCAAATGGGAGAAGAGGGCAACGGCGTATTGCTCTATTTGAACCAAGAGGGTCGCGGCATCGGACTTGCCAATAAAATGCGCGCCTATTCTCTCCAGGAACAAGGCTTTGATACCGTCGAAGCCAACCATCGCCTCGGGTTCGAGGATGACGAACGCGATTTCCGGATCGGCGCAGAAATTCTCCGCCGTATGGGATTTTCGTCGGTTCGGCTCCTGACCAACAACCCCGCAAAGGTCGCCCGCATGGAAGAATGCGGCATCAAGGTCACCGAGCGGGTCCCCCTCAAGGTCGGCGAGAACAGACACAACCACCACTATCTCGCGACCAAAGCGAAAAAGAGCGGACATCTTCTATGAGCGCCACCGCGCATGATCTTGTCGTGACCCCGCGCGGTCTTTTGTTTCAGGGGCGCTACTATCCCTGCACCGTGGGACGCGGCGGGATCACCGACGAGAAACGCGAAGGGGACGGCGCAACTCCGCGCGGCGTGCACAATATCGTAGGCTTGCTCTTTCGCCCCGACAGGATCGCCCGCCCCACGGATTGGGCCTTGCCGATCCATATCGGCGACCTGTGGTCGGACGACCCGAACCATTCCGACTATAACCATATGGTGCGCGCACCATATGGCCACAGTCACGAAAGGCTTCGCCGTTCCGACCCGATGTATGATCTGATTCTGATTACCGACTGGAACTGGCCGAATGCCGAAAAAGGCAAAGGCTCCGCGATTTTCATCCATCAATGGCGGAGGCCGACCTACCCGACTGCGGGATGTATCGGCCTCAGGCGCCGTGATCTTCTCGGTATTGCAAAAGCCCTACGCCCCGAAAGCCGGCTCATCATTCGTTAGGAATAGGTCCGCGCCCCAAAGATCGCAGACCCGACGCGGACGTGCGTGGCGCCAAAGCTGATCGCCTTTTCAAAGTCATCGCTCATTCCCATGGAAAGCCCGTCGAGCCCGTTGCGCTCGGCCATTTTGGCCAAAAGAGCAAAGTGCATCGACGCCTCTTCATCCACAGGCGGGATGCACATCAGCCCCCGCACAGGAAGATCCAGAGCGCGGCACTCCTTTACAAAACCATCCACATCGCGCGGTGCGATTCCCGCCTTTTGCTCTTCCAGACCGGTGTTCACTTGAACAAAGAGATCAGGGCATGATCCGATCTCCTGTGCGATCCTCGCAATCGCCTCGGCAAGTTTGGGACGGTCGACCGAATGGATTACCTCGGCGAGCTGCATGGCCTGACGGACTTTGTTCGTTTGCAGTGGTCCGATGATGTGAAGTTCGATTCCCTCGAAGCGCGAACGAAAGTCGGGCCATTTGCCCGCCGCCTCCTGAACGCGGTTTTCCCCAAAGACTCGGTGCCCTTGGTTCAAGACAGACTCGACGCGTTCATTGGGCTGCACCTTGGAAACCGCAATAAGCGTAACAGACCCCGCATCACGACCGTTTTCTATCTCAGCCTGTCTGATCCGCTCTTTGATCTCTGCCAGTCCCATCAGAATACCTTTGTTTATTGGTCGAACAACAAGACGCAGATAGCCCGTGATCAGCGCTAAGTCACGCAGGTGGGAGAAAATGTTGTGTGACCTTCGTGACACATATCCGGCCCAGTCGAAAAAACAGTGGGCAATTTGCTTGAGTGAAAGAAGGTTTAGGCGCAAAGACACACTCAATGCTGGTTCAACTGGCATTCTTGGGAATGCAAACACGAGGGAAAAACCATGAAAAGCATCCTTCTCGCTACTGCCGCTTCGGTCGCTTTCGCTGGCGCCGCTGCTGCTGAAGTAACCTTCTCGGGCGAAGCTAGCGCCGCCTACAACAACAACACCGGTCTCGACGTTCAGGCAGAACTCAAAGCTGCTATGTCGGCTGCTCTCGACAACGGTTACACCGCTTCGGCTGGCGCAACCTTCGACGTCGACGCAGGCACCTTCAAGCGTGCAAACGTCTCGATCTCGAGCGACGTTGCTTCGCTGACCTTCGGCACCGCTCTTAACGGCGCTGCTTACACCGTTGTTTCCGACACCTACGGTGTTGGCCTCGGCGAAGAAAAGACCAACGGTCTTCTCGCTTCGTACAAAATCGGTGAAACCACCGTTTACGCATCGCTTCCGGTTGCTCAGGGCGCAAAAGCTGACCTGAACACCCTCGAGCTCGGTGCTAAGACCACCGTTTCGGGCTGGACCGTTTCGGCTGCTGCTGCAAAAGTAGCTGGCAAGAACGAATTCGCAGCTAAGTTCTCGGGCGCTGTTGCTGGCGCAACCATCTCCGGCGGCTTCGGCACCGTAGACAAGGGCGGCAAAGCAAACCAGTGGGACATCAAAGCTGAGTACCCCGTTGGCCCGGTCACCGTATCGGCTGCTTACGACGAAGCTTCGGTATACGTCCTCGGCGCTAAGTACTCGGCAAACGGCGTAACCGTTGCTGCTGAATACACCAAAGGCGGCGCATGGAAAGCTGACGCTTCCTACGCATACGGCTCGGGCGTAAACGTCTTCGCTGGTCTCGCTGAAAAAGGCAACGACATCTACGTTGGCGCAACCTACGACCTCGGCGCTGGTGCAACCCTCACCGGTTCCTACGTTAAGGACGGCGGCGCAGCTGACGCAGACAACAAGATCGGCGCGAAAGACTACGCTCGCGGCGCGACTGTTAAGGTTTCCTTCAAGTTCTAATCGAACCTGAAATACCTAAGTTTGAGCGGTCCTTCGGGGCCGCTCTTTCTTTTTGTGGGCATTGCAAAGCCGATCCTTGCCCAAGAGACTTGTGAGCCTCTTTCGCCTTCGTTACACATTCCGAGACGAATAAGTTCCTTCGGGAACCAAACGGGGGTGACGAACTGATGGCTTTGACTGGATTGAGCCGCACGGCCTTGACGGCGACTTTGCTAATCGCGCTCGGCGCATGCGGCAATATCAGCGGCGGAAGCAACCCGCTTGGCTCTCTTCCCGGAATCGGAAGCATCGGACTCGGTGGCGGAGCGTCGGAAGATGCGACCCGCCAGGCTGCGCGCACCCGCGGTGCTGAAAACGTGGCGGTGAACCGCTATCTCTGGGCCGCAACTCTCGATGTTCTTAGCTTCCTTCCGATCGAGAGCGTTGATCCCTTTACCGGCGTCATCGTCTTTGGCTATGGCCGCCCCCCCGGCGGTGGTCGCGCCTATCGCGGAACCATTCACATCTCGGACCCTGCCCTTGACGCCCGTTCGCTCAACGTAGCGCTCGCCACCAGCGGCGGCCCCGTGAGCAACGCAACACAACACGCCGTCGAAGACGCTATTCTGGCTCGCGCGCGCCAGATCCGCATTGCCGACGGTAAGCTATAGAAACCGCCCGCATTCTGATCTAAGACCACGCCGGGCCCCGTGCCCGGCGTTTCCATGTCCCAAAGGACCCATTCATGTCCCGCTACTCCGCATCTGAAATCGAATCCAAATGGCAAGCCGCCTGGGAAGAGGCCAATGTCTTCAAGGCAACCCGCGAAGGCGGCAAGCCCAAGTACTATGTGCTCGAGATGTTCCCCTACCCTTCGGGCCGCATCCATATGGGCCACGTGCGGAACTATACGATGGGCGACGTGATCGCGCGTTACAAGATTTCGACGGGACACAACGTTCTTCACCCGATGGGCTGGGACGCTTTTGGTATGCCTGCCGAAAACGCCGCAATGGCATCGGGCGGACACCCCAAAGAGTGGACCTACAAGAACATCGCCGACATGCGCAGCCAGATGAAGCCGCTCGGTCTTTCCATCGACTGGAGCCGTGAATTCGCGACCTGTGATCCCGAATACTATGGACAGCAACAGGCGCTCTTTATCGACATGCTGGACAAGGGCCTCGTCTATCGCAAGAACGCCGTGGTGAACTGGGATCCCGTGGACATGACGGTTCTGGCCAATGAACAGGTGATCGACGGCTGCGGCTGGCGCTCTGGTGCCCCCGTCGAACGCCGCGAGTTGACCCAGTGGTTCTTCAAAATCTCGGACATGGCCGATGACCTTCTGACCTCGATCGACAAGCTCGACAACTGGCCCGCCAAGGTCAAACTGATGCAAGCCAACTGGATCGGCAAATCGCGCGGTCTCCAGTTCGGGTTCGAACGCACAGACGGCGGTGACAAGATCGAAGTTTATACCACCCGTCCCGACACCCTCATGGGCGCGTCCTTTGTCGGCATTTCGCCCGACCACCCCCTTGCCAAAGAACTCGAGGCCAAGAACCCCGAGATCGCAGCCTTCTGTGCCGAATGCCGCAAGGGTGGCACCACAGAAGAGGCTTTGGAAAAGGCCGAGAAAAAAGGCTTCGATACGGGTCTCAAGGTCAAGCATCCCTTTGATGACGCTTGGGAGCTCCCGATCTACATCGCGAACTTCATCCTGATGGACTATGGCACGGGCGCGATTTTCGGCTGCCCCGCCCACGACCAGCGCGACTTTGACTTCGCGACCAAATACGGCCTTCCGATCAATGCCGTTTTCAAGGCCGCTGGCACCGACGACACCGAATTGACCGAAGCATTCGTTCCGCTCAAGTCTGAAAAGGTCGAATATATCCGCGGCTTTGCAGGCGAAACCGTCCAGACGGGCGAAGAGGGCGTAAACGCCGCCATCGACCATTGCGAGGCCAAAGGTCTCGGCACGGGCGTCACCAAGTTCCGCCTGCGCGATTGGGGTCTGTCGCGTCAACGCTATTGGGGCTGCCCGATTCCCGTTGTCCACTGTGAGGACTGCGGCGTGGTGCCCGAAAAGAAAGAGAACCTCCCCGTTCAGCTTCCCGATGATGTCACCTTTGACGTTCCGGGCAACCCGCTTGACCGTCACCCCACGTGGCGCGATTGCGCCTGCCCGCGGTGCGGCAAGCCTGCCAAGCGGGAAACGGACACGATGGATACCTTCGTTGACTCCTCTTGGTATTACGCTCGCTTTACGGCACCGCGCGCCACCACGCCGACCGTGGCCGAGGATGCGGACTACTGGATGAACGTCGATCAATACATCGGCGGCATCGAACACGCGATTCTTCACCTCCTCTATTCGCGCTTCTTCGCACGTGCGATGAACGTAACAGGCCACCTTCCCGAGAGTGCGCGCGAACCCTTTGATGCGCTTTTCACCCAAGGCATGGTCACCCACGCGATCTATCAGACCCGCAACGCCGAAGGCCGCCCTGTTTATCACTACCCCGAACAGATCGAGCTTCGCGACGGTAAAGCCTTTGTCATCGCGACAGGCGAAGAGGCCGAGATCATTCCCTCGGCCAAGATGTCGAAGTCCAAGAACAACGTTGTGGACCCGCTGAACATCATTTCGTCCTTTGGTGCCGATACCGCCCGCTGGTTCGTTCTCTCCGACTCGCCGCCCGAACGCGACGTCGAATGGACCGCAGCAGGGGCTGAGGCGACCGCCAAGCACCTCGCGCGTGTCTATCGCATCTGCGCCGAAATCGCTGAACTTCCCGAAGGAACGGGCGAAGGCGACACCGAACTTCTCAAAGCGATGCACAAGGCCATTTTCGACGTCACCCAAGGCGTGGAATCCTTTGGCTTCAACGCTGCGATCGCCAAGCTCTATGGTTTCACCAACGCGCTCTCCAAATCGAACGCAGGCGGCACCGCGAAAAAGACCGCGGCCAAAGCCTTGGCGCAACTGATGTCCCCGATGACCCCGCACCTTTCCGAAGAACTGTGGTCGCTGCTCGGCGGCAAAGGTCTCGTCACACTTGCGGCATGGCCCGTCGCAGAAGAGGCGATGCTCGTCGAGGACGAAGTCACGCTTCCGATCCAGATCAACGGCAAGCGCCGCGCGGAAATCAGCGTGCCTTCGGATATGTCCAAAGAAGACGTTGAAAAACTCGTCCTCGCGCACGAAGCTGTGGTCAAAGCGCTCGACGGTGCCGCGCCGAAAAAGCTGATCGTCGTCCCGGGAAGGATCGTGAACGTTGTCGTCTAAAGCAATTCTCAGCCTGCCGCGTCGGTCCGCCCTTCTTGGGGCGCTCCTGCTGGCAGGCTGCGGATTTGCTCCGGTCTACGCACCGACGGGCGGCGGTTCAAAGCTTCAGGGCAAGATCGCCTTTGCCCTTGGTGAGGATCGTTTCGATTATAGGCTGCGCGAGCAGTTGGAACGGCGGCTTGGCCGAACGGAACTCGAAGCCTATCGTCTTGCCGTCATAACCGAAGTGACCGAAAGCCCCGTTGCCATCGCGTCCGACAACACTGCAACCCGTATCAACCTGCCCGCAACCGCGCATTATACACTGTCGGATGCTGCGGGCGGCACCATCGCCCAAGGCACGGTGCAAACCTTCACCAGCTATTCCGCCACGGGCACAAGCATCGCGACACGATCGACCAAGCAAGCCGCCGAAGACAGGCTCGCCGCGATGGTCGCCGATCTCGTTGTTGCCCGTATTCTCGCCGAAGCAGGGCATATCACCGAATGAAGCTCAACACGCGAGACGCCGTTGCCTATTTCAAGAAACCCGACCCGAACCGTGCGGGGATCTTGATTTATGGAGGTGACGCGATGCGTGTTGCAACGCGCAGAAAAGAGGTCATCACGGCGCTCGTCGGTCCACAGGCCGAAGAGGAAATGCGCCTGAACCGTATGAACAGCGCCGAGCTTCGCAAGGACCCCGCACAGCTCATCGATTCCCTCAAGGCTCAGGGGTTCTTCCCCGGACCGCGCGTCACCTTTATCGAGGACGCGACCGACGGACTTGCCGACCTTTTCGCAGACGCCCTGAACGAATGGCAGATCGGTGACGCCCAGCTTGTCGTCACCGCAAACCAGCTCACGGCCAAATCCGCCCTGCGCAAGGTGTTCGAAAACCATCCCAACGTTTATGCGGTCGGGATTTATGACGACCCGCCCGGCCGCGACGAGATAGAAGCCGCTCTGACCGCTGCGGGTCTGACGAATATCGCGCGCGAAAGCATGGATGCCCTTATTGCCCTGTCGCGCTCGCTTGATCCTGGTGATTTCCGCCAAACGGTCGAGAAGATTGGGCTTTATAAACAAGGGGATCCGCTCCCGCTTTCCGTCGCGGATATCGAGGCCTGCGCCCCCCAATCCACCGAGGCCGATCTCGACGAGGTTCTGAACATCGTCGCCGACGGCAAGGCGCAGGAACTGGCCCCCATATTGCGTCGACTCTATGCCCAAGGGGTTCAACCCGTTGGACTTTGCATTGGTGCACTCCGGCATTTTCGCACGCTCCACACGGCCTCTGCAGATCCGGGCGGCCCCGCCGCAGGTGTCGGACGACTTCGCCCCCCCGTCTTCGGTCCCCGTCGGGACGCGATCGTAAGACAAGCGGGCAACTGGGGCCGCGCCAAGCTTGAAACCGCGATCAGCGAACTGATCAGCACCGATCTTCAACTCCGCTCAAGCACCAAAGCCCCGCAGAGCGCATTGATCGAACGCAGCTTGATCCGCCTTGCGATGATGGCACGAAGATAAGACGAAAAAGTCGCAAGGGGGGACGATATCCACCTTTCGTTAACTTTTCGGGTGCATGATGCAGGTATGATTATATCGCATCGCTTCAAATTTGTTTTCTTCAGCAATCCCGAGACCGGCTCCGATGCTGTATGTCGCGTGCTCGCTCCATTTGCCGACGAACCCGTCGTGCCGTTCCACTCTCAATCCCCCGAACGGCCCTATTACACCTGCATGTCGCCCTCGGAGGCGGCAATCGCGTTCTTCCAGAACAATCGCAACCTCGCCGATTATGTCTGTATTTCAAGCATCGAAAACCCGTTCACTCGGCTCCCCCGCGTTTATGATCGCATTCTGGAAGAGGATAATTTCAAGACCTTGCGCCGTCTCATCGGACAAACGCCACCTTCTTTCGACCGCTGGCTGATCAAAAGCGAAACGGGCGGGCGCGGTGGTGGCGGCTCGCTTCAGGATCGCTGGCGCAGGTTCGGAACTTGGACCTCCTCGAACTGGAGTGCGGGCTTTGTCGAACACTTTATTCGACGCGAGCACATGGCCGAAGATTTGAATCAGGTGATCTCCGAACTTCAGCTCCCGATCCCCATGCTTGCCGCCGAAAGCAATCTGCAAATGCCGACGCGGCCCCTCGGACGAAACGCGACCGAAATCATTTCCATTCGATATCGCGATGACCTTGTGGCCTTCGACTACTGCCCTTCGGACACAGACGAAGTGGCCGCATAATCGGCGGCCGCCTCGCCCGCCAATTTCCCTGTCGCAAAGCACCCCGTCAAAAGGTATCCGCCCGTCGGGGCCTCCCAATCGAGCATCTCGCCAGCCAAGAACACGCCCGCACGGCGCTTCCACATCAGACGCGCGTCCAAGGCCTCGAACTTGATACCACCCGCCGTGGAAATCGCCTCGTCCATCGGACGCGGCCCGGAGTGCATGATCCCGAGCGCTTTGATCCGCGCCGCAAGATCATCCCCGAAGGGCCGCGCGAACTCATTCAACAGCGCGACTTTGACAGGATCGAGTTTCAAGACCTTGCGCAAAGCACTCGAAAGACTGTCCTTGCTCCGCCGCGCGGCAAGTCGCCGCTCGATCTCGTCCTGTCCGACGTCCGGCATGAGATCAAGCACAAGCGGCGCACCCTCGCGCAAAGCCCGCGAAATCGCATAGATCCCGCCCCCTTCAAGACCGCGCTCCGATATGACGAACTCTCCCCGAGAAGTCACATCGCCCGCAGAGAGCTCGACACCTTTGACGGGCGTTCCGAAACGCTTTGCCATGTGGTCGGACCAACCGACAAGGAACCCCATATTCGCGGGCGCAAAGTCGCGCACATCGCCCTCGAACAGCGGTGCCCATCGCCCATCCGACCCAAGACGTGACCAACTCGCACCGCCAAGAGCAAGGACGGTTACATCCGCGTCGAGCATTTGCACGCCGTCGGGCGTCTCGAATACTGCGCTCGGACCATTCCACCCCGTCCAGCGCCACCGTCGATGAAACGTAACCCCCAGACTTTCAAGGCGGAGCAACCACGCGCGTAGCATCGGCGAAGCTTTCATCACCACAGGAAAAACGCGCCCACTGGAGCCTGCAAAAACCTCCTGACCCAGAGCACGCGCGAAGTGCATCACCTCTTGCGGTCCGAAATCGTCGAGCGCGTGGCGCATGACGTCGGGGAGCGGACCATAGGCCGCTTGGAACGCTGCCTTTTCCTCGTCTTTGGTGAGGTTGAGCCCCGACTTTCCAGCCATCAGGAACTTGCGCCCGAAGCTGGGCATCGCCTCGGCCACGGTCACGTGATGACCGCGCTCGGCCAGAACGGTCGCAGCCATGAGCCCCGCAGGACCCCCTCCTATGACCAAAGCTTGCGCCAAAACGATTTCCCTTTGTCCAAAGCGATCAAGCGGCGTTTATCATCGCCTTGATCGCCGCGATATGGTCGGGTGCCGCCCCGAGCGCCGCCTCGGCAATCTCTTCGACCGAAGCCCAAAGATCGTCGGTCACGCGATCGACAAGCCCCATCCCGAGCGCCTCTTGGGCGCCCACCTTGATACCGCCCATAAGGATGAGTTTCGCCCGCGCAGGCCCGACAAGCCGCGTGAGCCGCTTCACATCCGAAGACTGCGGAAGAAACCCAAGCCGCATGACGGGATAGAACACCTTGGCTGTCGGCACCGAAATCCGAAGATCAGAAGCAAGCGCCATCCCGCAAGCCCCGCCCGCAAGCGTGCCGTTCAGAGCGGTAATCGTGAGGCAGTCGAGCGCGGCAACTGCGCTCGAAAGTTGTTCCCAGAGCGGACTGGTGGCCAGCCCTGCGCGCGCTTCGTCAAGATCCGCACCCGCGCTAAAAACTTTTCCGTTGCCTGTCAGGACCAGACATTTGGCGGAACGCGCTTCGGTCACACGGGCAACGAGTTCGGTCAACATCTCCGAGGTAAGAGAGTTGGCTTTCTCGGGCCGATCCAGCGTGATCGTCCACAGATCGCCCGATTTTTCAAATCCGATCATACAAGCCCTACCTTTTTGCGAATGGCTTCGTCCCGCAGCATGACATCCTGACCGAGATAAGCGTCCGCTTCGGCCCCGCACATCCAGACCAAAGCACGCGCGGGCCACTCGGGCGGGATGTGATCGCTCCAGTCTAGTTGCGCCACAGGACCGAGTCCCGATGCTTTGATGTCGCGCTGCATTTGCGTTGCGACCGTGCCGGGCGACAGCCCCAGCGCCCGAATACCGCGATCCGCATATTCCCCATGCGCCGCTTTGGTAAGCATCAAAGCCCCTGCTTTCGACGTGCAATAGGCCGACCATGCGGGATAAGCGTTGTATGCGGCACCCGACGACACCGTGATAATGGTCCCGCCCCCCTGTTTGACCATAACGGGGAGTGCAGCCCGCATACCGTGGAAAACACCTTTGGTGTTGATGTCGATGGTGCGCCCGAACGCCTCGGGGTCCGCCTCGGCCAGCTGGGCCATAGGTTCGATGACGCCCGCATTCGAGATGAAAACATCCAGCCGACCAAAGGCCGCAACGGCGCGTGCAACCGCCGTTTCGACCGCGTCGAAACGGGCCACGTCGCATCGGACGGCAAGAGCCCTCTCGCCGATCTCGCGCGCGATCCCCTCGATTGCTTCGAGACTCCGCGCGGCAAGCACCACCTTTGCCCCCTGCTCCGCAAAGGCAAAAGCGGCAGCCTCCCCGATCCCGCGACTTGCGCCCGTGATCAGGACAACTTTTTCATGCATATCCATCGGCGTTTCCGCAGTCTGTCGTTATTTCCCTCTTACATGATCGGATTTCTACATTACTTCTAGGGGTATGTCTTTATGCGGTGCCAAATCGGTTTTTGCGCTGCCTGTTTATTCGATCTGAAAGGTTCAAGATGTCCTATTCCAAATTCGCCCGCCTCACCGTTTGCTCTGCCGCACTTGCGTTGAGCGCCCACGCCGCCTTTGCCGAGGTTGACGCGAACGATGTTTGGGACACGTGGCAGGATGATCTCAAGATGTATGGAAAGGGCATCTCGGTGGGCGAAGTGACCCAATCGGGCGACACTTTGACCATCAGCACCCTGTCGATCGACCTCACGGACGAAAACAACCTCTCCACGTTGAAGGGCGAAATCGGCCCGCTGATCCTGACGTCGCAGGACGACGGCACTGTCGATGTGGACATGCCTTCGATCCTCGAGTTCACGCTCGAAGGACAGGACTTCGGTGACAACTCGCTCAAATTCATCGTCTCGCTTACGGGTCAGACCATGACGGCA
Source organism: Marivivens sp. LCG002 (assembly GCF_030264275.1). Classification (NCBI taxonomy): domain Bacteria; kingdom Pseudomonadati; phylum Pseudomonadota; class Alphaproteobacteria; order Rhodobacterales; family Paracoccaceae; genus Marivivens; species Marivivens sp. LCG002. Next base: position 2,725,696 of record NZ_CP127165.1, read on the forward strand.
AGCGGCACCCCGGGCGAGATCACATATGATTATGCCGCCGACAAATACAGCATCACCATCGTGCAGGACCGCGCATCGGAGGAGGATCAGAACATTACCTTGGGGCTCGTGCTCAACAATGTAACCGGCACCTATTTGCGCCAAGGCTCGCAAACCATGGGAACGTCGACTGCATCGACAACCAACGCGACTCTTCTGACCTATATTTTCGGCTTCGAGGATATGGGCGAACGGTTCGATATCTCGGGTCAGATCAACGGACTTTCGGCGATCACATCGACCGAGCTTCCTGCAAATTATGACGCCATGTCTTCGGACATCGACCAACTCAAACAGGTGCGCACGGCGTTTGAACTGACAACCACGAAAAGCACGACCGTCATCGATTATGCAACCGCCATAGAGGGCGCGGGCAATACGATCCTATCGACAAACGGCGGCACGACCCGCTTCGAACTTGTCGACGGTGTCTTTGCCTATGATGACCTGAGCAACGATGTCAGTATCGAGGCCACCGCACCCGGAATGCCGTTCACTGTCGGAGCAAGCGCCGAGCAACTCGGCTTCGGGCTTGGCATGCCGTTCGTCCAGAGCGAAACCCCGCAAGCCATCGCGCTAAGCACAGACATCATCGGGCTGGATCTCGATCCGAACATTTGGGGCTTTATCGATCCGACCGACGCCCTTCCTCATGATCCGCTGACCCTCGCCTTCAATCTCGAAGGCACGGGCCGTCTTGTCGTCGATCTTGATGACGAAGAGGCGATGAACGCGACCCTCGAAAGCGGCAAGTCCCCCTTCGAACTTCAGACCCTTTCGCTCACCTCGTTCCTCTTCTCCGCCTTGGGCGCAGAGCTCAAGGGCGCGGGCGACTTTACCTTCGACAACAACGATCTTGTCACCTTTGACGGTTTCCCTGCCCCCGAAGGCCGCATCGAACTCTTGGCAATCGGCGTCAATGGTCTCCTGGACAAACTCTCCGCGCTGCCGCTCGGAATGGACGAACAGATCATGGGCGCACGCATGATGCTCGGGATGTTCACCACCGTCACGGGCGACGACGAACTGACCTCGAGCATCGAAATCGAGAAAACGGGCGCGATCTCGGTCAACGGACAGCGTATGCGCTGATCCTTTCGCCTGAAAACAGCGGCCGAGGCTTGCAGCAAGCCTCGGCTCGGACTACCTCAGTGGCTGACAAAAGGATGCCACATGACCCAATCGCTTGCTGATCTGACCGCACAAATCCTCGACGCCGCCCGCAAAGCAGGTGCCCAAAGCGCCGATGCCATTGCAGTGGACGGAACCTCGGTGAACATCGAGGTGCGCGGCGGCAAACTCGAGAATGCGGAACGCTCCGAAGGGATCGAAATCGGCCTTCGCGTGCTTTTGGGGCAGCAACAAGCCTGCGTTTCCTCTTCCGACACCCGCCCCGAGGCGCTTGTCCTCATGGCGGAGCGCGCCGTTGCCATGGCCAAAGAAGCGCCGATCGACCGCTTTGCAGGCCTTGCCGAGCCAAGCCAGATCGCGACCGACACCGATTGTGCGCGGCTCGAGCTTTTCGATGCGACCGAAGAGCCTGACCCCGCCGCCCTGCAACAGGACGCCATCCGCGCAGAAGCCGCCGCGATGGAGGTTCAGGGCATTTCGCAGGTCCAGACCGCCTCGGCCGCCTATAGCCGCCGCCGCATCCATCTTGCCGCCACCAACGGGTTCGCGGGTGGATACGAGCGAACAGACAGAAGCATCGTTTGCACCGCGATCTCGGGGACCGGCGCCGCGATGGAGCGCGACTACGACTATGATGCGCGGATTTTCCAAGCCGACCTCAAGTCTGCCGACCTCATCGGCCGCACGGCAGCCGAACGCGCCGTCGCCCGCCAAGGCGCCCGTCGTCCCAAAACCGGCACCTACCCTGTGCTCTTCGACGAGAAAATATCGTCCTCGCTCATCGGACACCTGATTGCCGCCATCAATGGAAGCATGATCGCACGCGGCTCCTCTTGGGCCCGTGATCTCTTGGGCAAACAGGTGCTCCCCACCGAACTTTCCCTGATCGAAGACCCGCATCGTCCGCGCACCTCTGGCTCGCGGCTTTTCGACTCCGAGGGCCTGCCGACTTCGCGCCGCGCCATCGTGGACAAGGGTATCCTCACAGGTTGGACGCTTGATCTTTCAACCGCCCGTCAACTTGGGCTCGAGTCCACCGCAAATGCGTCGCGCGGCACCTCTGCGCCCCCCTCGCCCAGCGCGGGCAATCTTGAACTGACCTTCGGCGACAAGACCCACGCCGATCTCCTCAGGGACATGGGCACGGGCCTTCTGGTCACCTCTATGATCGGCTCCACGATCAACCCGAACACGGGCGATTATTCGCGCGGCGCAACGGGGTTCTGGGTCGAAAACGGCGAAATCGCCTATCCTGTGAACGAAGTCACCATTGCTTCGAACCTCAAGGACATGCTCCTTCGGATCGTGCCCGCGAATGACGGTGAACGCCACCTGAGCCGCGTTGTGCCTTCGCTGCTCGTCGACGGGATGACCCTCGCCGGTGACTGATATTGACCTCATGATCGACACCGTCACCAAGGCAGGTGACATCGCGCTCGGATATTTCCGGCGCGACCCCCAAGTCTGGCACAAGGCGGACAATGCCGGCCCCGTGACCGAGGCCGACCTTGCCGTCGACAAAATGCTGCGCGAAAACCTGACCGCTGCGCGTCCCGACTTCGGCTGGCTCTCCGAGGAGACCCAAGACAACGCGGACCGTCTTGCCACCGCAAGCCAATTCATCGCCGACCCCATCGACGGCACTCGCGCCTTTATCGAAGGCAACAAGGACTGGTCGATCTCGCTTGCTCTTGTCACAAACGGAGAAGTGACGGGCGGCGTGGTCTTTCTCCCCGCCCGCGATCTGCTTTTTGCCGCCTGCAAGGGAGACGGCGCGACACTCAACGGCACACCGATCAGCGTGAGCAAAACGACAAGCTTTGACGAAGCGGAAATCCTCGCCGCACGGCCAAACTTTGACCCGCACCATTGGAAAGACCTCAAGACCCCGATTGCCAAGCGCAATTTCAAGTCGTCGCTGGCCTATCGGCTCTGCCTCGTGGCCGAAGGTCGCTTTGACGCCATGATGTCCTTTCGCCCGACGTGGGAATGGGACATCGCAGCAGGCGTCCTTATGGTCCAGGAAGCAGGCGGTCTGACCTCGGATCGACAGGGCGCTGCCCTTCTCTTCAACAACGAAATGCCCCAGACCAACGGCGTGCTTGCGGCAAACCCCGCGATCCATGCTGCCATCAGGCAAAGGCTGGCATAAAGTCGCTCTCATCCTCCTTCACGGCATCCACCATGTCTTGCATGATGGTTTGATCCGCTGCGTGAACCCTGTTCCATGATGCAATAAACGGCGTCTCCATCGGGTTTTCGAGAAAGAGTTGCCCTGCCCGCATGATGTTCGAAGCAAAGAGTTCGACCGCGCCTTCCTCGGCGTGGCGATCCACATGTAATCCGTTCATCCGCGCGTCGTTGTAATAGGTATCCACAAGATCGAGAGCCATCCGATAGTATGTCGCCTTGATCGAGCGGAAAATCTCGTCACTTAGAACCGTGCCGTCGGCAGCCAGCTTGCGGTAAAGCGCCTTGCAGATGTCCACCGACATCCGCGAAAGTCCCGCGCTGGCATCCTCTGCCGAAAGATCCTGATGCTTGTGGTCATAGCGATCGGAAATCTCAACCTGACAGACAGAGCGCGGCGAAAGATTGCGCCAAGCTTCGGACAAAAGCCCGATCTCCAAACCCCAGTCCGACGGGATACGCATATCGGGAAGGATATTGGTCCGCATCGCGAATTCACCCGCAAGCGGATACCGGAACCCCGACAGAAAATCGAGATAGTCGCGCGGCCCGAGCACATGTTTCATTGCCTGTAAAATCGGTGAAACCAAAAGCCGACTGACGCGCCCATTCAGCTTGCCCTCGGCCACACGGGGATAGAACCCTTTGGACATCTGATAGGGAAAACCGGGGTTCGCGACAGGATAAACCAGCCGTGTCAGCATCTCTGCCGAATAGGTCAGCACGTCACAATCATGCACCGCGACGACCGAACTGTCCTGACGTGCCAGCGTGTAACCGAGACAGAACCAGACATTGCGCCCCTTGCCCGGCTCCGAAGGCGCAAGCGCGAGCGTCTCGAGCCGTGCATCGATTGCCTTCAGGCGCGGCCCATCATTCCAAAGCACCACATGATCCTGCTTCAATCGGCTGAAAAAAGTGCGGGCATAAATGTATTGCTCACGGCTGGCCCGATCGAGACCGATGACGATCCGATGCAGAAACGGAACCTTTTCCAACTCGTCCAAAATCCTTGGAAGCGCCTCTCCCTCGAGTTCGGAAAAGAGCGACGGCAAAATAAGAGTGATCTTGCGACTTGCACCAAAGGCCTCGACCTCGCGCATCATCGCCTCGGTCGATTGCGTCCTGAGATCGTGAAAGGTTGCGATGTTTCCGGATTGGTGAAAATCGGCCATTGGGTCCCCTTCAGGCTTCGGTCAAAAGGTCTAGTTCTGCGAAAACGGCGGCGCTCCAGCCCTCTGGCCCTTCTTGGGTCGTGCGGGTGATCCTGCCTTCTTTCTCGCCCTGAAGTGGAGGGATCGGCGTGCCCCGACGATTGAGAACGATGACACCGCGATCTGCGGCTTCGATCATCTCGGCATCATTCGGCGCATCCCCAAGCGCAAGAGTGCGCCCCCCGAACCGCGCCCGAAGCTCTCGCATGCGCTCGGCCTTGCTCGCACCGAACGAGACCGTCAAAAACCGCCCGCCATATTGCGCAACAAGACCGACCTGCCCCAAGGCGGCGACAAAAGCCGTCTCTTGCGACGGGCTGCCGAGAAAAAGGCCTGGCTCCGAAAACTGGCGCTGCATCGCGCGCGACACCTGATCAGAGGCAAGCCCCGTATGACGTTGAACCGCATCGGGCCCCATATCGGCAAACCCGCGAAACTCGGCCCTCAGCATCGGATCGACACGATCAAGCAACGACCGGAGCTCTTGGTATCGGGATGTCGCTGGCGTATCGGCAGTGCCCAGAATCCCCGCGCCGTTTTCGACAATGGCGGGACAGTCGGAAAATCCCAAAGCCGCCCTGATCGGCTCCAACTCGGCGGCTGTCTTGCTGCTCGCCAGAACCAGCCGCGCACCTCGCGCCTTTAGCTCCGCAAGCGCGGGCTTGGCCCGTTCGAACGAATAGCTGTCGTGATCGAGTAAAGTTCCATCCAAATCGCTAAAGACCGTAAGTCCCGTCAAAACATCCCCTTCTTTCATCATCAGGTTAAACAAACCACATTCGGCTTTGGATTACTTCGCACTTGCAGAAATAACGTCCCATCGGCCCAAAGGGTTCCCCTCGGATGCGCGAGGATTGGCCGAGCTGCACAGATTTGAGGCAGCGCTTGACCTCGGTTCGCCTTGACCGAAACGCCTCATGCCTTACTAGAGTGGCGACAGGGCCAAAGTCGGACATACCTTTGGCGCGGGCTGGCGGGACCGAACGTGACTATGGCAAGATCACTCACTTTATCGGCATATCTGGCGCTTCATCGCGGCAAGACGACACCGCTTCCCGACTGGCGCCGCCGCCCGAATGCGCCTGTCGTCTGGATCAGATGCGGTTCCCCCACACGGCTCGCCGCTGCAGAAGCCATTGCCTCCCTTCACGAGATGGAAGACCTCGGCGTCGAGATGCTGATCACAGGAGCAGGCGACTCCGCGCTCTATTTTACGGCGCAAAACCCGAACGCCACCCAGATCGAAGCCTTCCTCGATCACTGGAAACCCGACGCGGTGCTCTGGCTCGGAGGCGAGAACCTTGATCCCGCCGCCATCGTCGCCACTCATGCCCGCGAGATTCCCAACATTCTCGTCGAAGCGTCCGGGCCCGACCTCGCTCAGAGCTTCTCGGGCTGGTTTCCAGGGATGCCCCGCGCCGTCATGCAACGCCTCTCTCAGGTCCTGTGCACCGACGCCGCCGCGCAAAAGAAGCTCCTGAAAACCAAACTCGACGAGGCCAAAGTCGAAATCACAGGAACGATCGACGAAGACCCCGAAGTCCTCGACTTCGACGAGGATCAATTCGCAGCCGTCAATCAGGCCATAGGCACCCGTCAATGCTGGCTTGCTGCACCTGTGCGCCTTGCCGAAGCGAACATTTTGGTCGAGGCACATAAACACGCCTGTCGCCGCGCGCATCGTCTTCTGCTCATCGTGGTGCCTGCTTTGGAAGAGGACGCAAGCGCCATTGCCGATGGGTTCCGTGCGCACGGCTTTGAAACGCTTCTGTCCGCAGACGGCACCGAAATCTCGGAAACGACCCGCGTTCTGGTGCTGGATACCGATGGCGACGACCTCGGGCTTTGGTATCGCATCAGTCCCATCACCTATGCGGCCGGCACATTGATCGGCGGCAATTCCCAAGACCCCTTCGACATCGCAACGCTTGGCTCTTCGATCATCCACGGTCCGATTGTCGGGGCTCATGCGCTTCGATATGCCCGTCTCGACCAAGCAGGCGGTTGCCTTGTGATCAACAACGCAGGCGAATTGGGCGCGGCGGTCGAAACGCTTTTGTCACCTGATCGCACCGCGACCATCGCGATGGCGGCTTGGGACGTGACATCGGGTGGCGCCATCGCCACCAGCCGCGTTGCCTCGCTCATCAGGGACGTGCTGGAACGGAAAGGATACTGACTATGGCCGCGCCGCGCTTCTGGTATCAACCCAAGGGACTTTTCTCGACCGTGCTTGCGCCGCTTGGATGGCTCTATGCCATGGGAACGGCGCGCCGTCTCAGAGGCGCATCCTATCGCGCCTCGGTCCCTGTGATCTGCATCGGCAACATCAATGTCGGCGGCACAGGCAAAACCCCGACGACGATCGCCCTCGCGCAAAAGCTCATCTCCATGGGCATCGAGCCGCATGTCGTCTCGCGCGGGTATGGCGGCCGGCTTCAGGGTCCCGTTCGTGTGGTCGAGCGCAGCCATACCGCCCACGACGTCGGCGACGAACCACTCCTGATCGCGGCCTTTACCCCGACGTGGATTGCCAAGGATCGCGCCGCAGGTGTCAAAGCCGCCGAGGCTGCAGGAGCCGAGATCATTCTCCTTGATGACGGGTTCCAGAATCCCGCCGTGCACAAGGACATCTCGATTGTTGTAGTGGACGCCAAACGCGGCTTCGGCAACGGGGCAGTGATGCCCGCAGGACCGCTCCGCGAACCTGTGGACAAAGGTCTGAAACGGGCCGATTTCGTCCTGACCATCGGCGATCAAAACGCCTTTGACCGCGCGCTTCCCGTGCCGCGTTTGCGTGGATCGCTCAAGCCGCTGATGACGGGGATGCAGTGGCAGGGGATGCGCGTTCTGGCCTTTGCGGGGATCGGCGACCCGTCGAAATTCTTTGCCACCTTGCGAAGTCTCGGGGCCGAGGTGATCCGCGGCGAAGCGCTCGAAGATCACCAGCCGCTAACCGAAGCGCTCATGACGCGCCTCGAGCTCGAAGGAAAAACCCGCATCGCACAGCTCGTCACCACCGAAAAAGACGCCGTGCGCCTTCCCGACAGCTTCCGCCCCAAGGTGCTCACCCTTCCTGTGCGGTTGGAGCTCGAGGACTGGGAGCCGCTCCTCGAAAGGCTCGCCCCGCTTCTCGAAAAATAAAGGCCGCCCGATGATGGACGGCCCTTACATCCTCGTGCAAAGGACTTAGCCTTCGAGTGCCTTGTCGAGAAGAGCGGCAAAGTCCTCGTAGGACATGTTCGAGTACTTCTCGCCGTTGATCATAAAGCTCGGCGTCGAAGCGATCTCGTCTCTGGTCGAGTTCTCTTCGAACCACGACACAAGAGCCTGCGCTTTTTCGCCGTCCTGCATACAGGCATCGAGATCGGCATCGGAAAGGCCGGCAACCTTGCCGATGTTGCGAAGATTGTCCGCAATCACCACCGGATCACCGCCCGCAGTCCACTCGCGCTGTTTTTCATAGATCATATCGGCGATACCGAAATACCGCATCTCGCCACCACAACGCGCAATCATCGAAGCCCAGAGGCCGAAACGGTCAAAGTAGATCTCGCGATACACGAACTTGATCTTGCCCGTATCAATATAGTTCTTCTTGATCTCTTTGAACTGGTTCGCATGGAAGTTTGCACAATGCGGACAGGTGAAAGACGCGTATTCGATGACCTCGACGGTCGCATCGGGGTTGCCGAGTACCATGTCGGTGATCTGGACGCCTGCATCCTGATCGGCGGCGGCTGTATCCTGAGCCAGAGCAGCGGTCAGGCCCAGCGAAGAACTCACCAGTGCAGCCGTCGCGGTGGTCAAAAGAAATCGTCTATTCATACGTGCCTCTATCAAGCTTTGTGTTTGTTCAGAACATTTGCCGCCAGCGTCTCGAGTGCAAGTCGCAAATTCTCGTTACCCACACCATCGGCGACTTGACGCGCTTTTTCCATCACCTCGGGTGGGGGCGGGGCCTTTTCGGCTTTCGCCTTGTATTCAAAGGAAACTTGCCCCTCGGCAAAGCCTGTGGGCGCGGTCTGTGTGACCTTGATACGGCTGATTGCGGAATAGCCGTAACACTGGTTCACTTTTTCGCGCACCTGCTCCTTTTGCATCTCGAGGATCGGGGCATTCGCCCCTGTGGTCAAAAGCGTGAGCGTCGCCCCCATGCCGCCGCGCCCGTAAGAGATGTTCACGGGCCGCGCGATCGCCGCGATATTCGGCCCGACGATCTCTTCCCAATGGGTCAAAAGACGCGACACCGCAAAGCCGCGCGACTCGGAAGCGGTGCGGATACGGGTCTGCATATGCGTGATGACCCGAGAAAATCCACGAGTCGTGCTGCGGGAGCGTGGCTGTTTGTCCATGATGCACTATTGTAGTGAATGGCGGCACAAGTGCCAGAGAAACCCGAGAGCGGAGACAAGAAACCTTGGTGAACATGAGCCGGATTTTGCTCGAATGGTATGATCGCAATGCCCGTGTCATGCCTTGGCGCGTCTCGCCCGTTGATCGTGCCGACGGGATAAAGCCTGATCCCTATCGCATCTGGATGTCCGAAGTGATGCTCCAGCAAACCACCGTAGCCGCCGTGCGCGATTACTTCCGCCGTTTCATCGACCACTGGCCCACTGTGACCGATCTCGCCAATGCCCAAGATGCCGATGTCATGGCCGAATGGGCGGGGCTTGGATACTATGCCCGCGCGCGCAATCTTCTCAAATGTGCCCGCCATGTGGTCGAGCACCACGGCGGCGTCTTCCCGAATACGCACGACGCGCTTCTCACGCTCCCCGGCGTCGGTCCCTATACCGCTGCGGCGATTTCCTCGATTGCCTTCGATCTCCCCGAAACGGTGGTCGACGGAAACGTGGAGCGGGTGATCTCGCGCCTCTGCGACATCCACACGCCTCTTCCCACCTCCAAGCCCGAGCTGACCGCGCTTGCCAAGTCTCTGACCCCGACCGAGCGGGCGGGCGATTATGCCCAAGCGATCATGGATCTCGGCGCGACCATCTGCACGCCCAAATCGCCTGCCTGCGGCATCTGTCCGTGGCGCGAGCCCTGCCTTGGCCGCGCACGCGGCACCGCAGCCGATCTCCCCAAGAAAATCGCCAAAAAGCCCAAGCCGACCCGCGTCGGCATTGTCTATATCGCCCGCCGCGAGGACGGCGCTTGGCTCATGGAGACCCGCCCCGACAAGGGCCTGCTTGGCGGGATGCTTGCCTTTCCCACGACCGAATGGGGCGAAACGACCGACGATCATCCACCGGCAAGCGCGGAGTGGACCGAGCTGGAGTCCGAAGCGCTCCACACCTTCACGCATTTCCACCTGCGTCTGAGGATACAGACCGCCTGGATCGACTCCACACCGACCCGTGGTGATTTCCTGAGCGCCTCGGACTTCAGCCCGACCGCCCTCCCCACCGTATTCCGCAAGGCCTTCGACCTCGCACACGAGACCATGCGTCACAATTGAACCCAAAAGAGGCAGGCGCTAGGCTCGGCTCAACTCAAGAGGCACACATGGCCAAGCAAAGCACTCTTCCCTCTGCGCTCCCGTTCTGGGCGTCGCTCCTGTTGGTTCCGCTTCCGATCATCGCCGCGATCTACGGCGGTTGGACGATCCTTCTCACACCGCTGCTCGGGTGGCACACCTTTACACTCATCGATGCGCTCAGCACGCACAACACCGACAACCCCGATCCCGATACCCCTTCGGATCATCTCAAGTGGTATCGCGCGATCACACTGCTCTGGCCGTTCGTCCAATTTGCACTGATCTTCGGCATCATCGCCTATCTTGCTGCGACCGACCACCTGACCACAGGCGGCAAGATCGGTGCGATGTTCGCAACGGGCATTCTGACGGGAACCATCGGCATCGTTTACGCCCATGAACTCCTCCATCAGAAAAACAATCTCGAGCGCTGGCTGGGCGACATCCTCCTTGCCATGGCGCTCTATTCCCATTTCAGGTCCGAGCATCTTCTCGTGCACCACACCTATGTCGGCACGCCGCGCGACCCCGTGACCGCGCGTTACAACGAAAACTTCTACCGCTTTTTCCTGCGTGTTCTGATCCAGTGCCCGCCCTCGGCATGGCGGGCGGAAAAAGCGATGCTCGCACGCCGCAATCTCCCCGTCTGGAGCCGCCGCAATCCCTTCTGGCGCTATGCTGCGCTCCAACTCGCGATGCTGGCGCTCGCCTATCTGATCGGCGGCTGGACAGGGATCGGGCTCTTCGCGGTCCAAGCCTTTACGGGCGTCCTCGCGCTTGAGATCACCAACTATGTCGAACACTACGGTCTCACCCGCCGTCACCTCGGCGACGGCAAATACGAGCATGTGAAACCGCACCACAGCTGGAACGCCTCGCATCGCGGTACCAACTGGCTCCTGATCAATCTCCAGCGCCACTCGGACCACCATTATAAACCCGACCGCCGCTTCCCTCTGCTGCAAACCTATGACGAAACCGAGGCGCCCCAGCTTCCGCTGGGCTATCCGCTCATGGGAATTGCGGCCCTGACGCCTCCGCTGTGGCGGCGCGTGATGAACCCAAAGGTCCGCGCATGGCGCAAGACCTATTACCCCGACATCACCGACTGGAGCGCCTATAAAACCGCCTCCAACCCGATGCCCCGCTAAACGAAAAAGCCCCGCCGTGCGAAACGGCGGGGTAAGTTAGTGCTCTCCATCAGACACACCAAGAGACATGTCTCGGGAACACTCGGCGGTAACTCTATCTATTAATCCCGCATTTCCGCGCGGATCTGCTGGCGCAGCGTATCGATCGAGACAAGCTGACCGTCGCGCTTGAAGTGCCAATAGGTCCATCCGTTGCAACTCGGTGCGTTTTCGACCTGAGCGCCGACCTGATGGATCGACCCCTTGGCCTCTTTGCTGACCAGAGTGCCGTCGGCGCGCACTTTGGCGCTATGACGACCATTGCCTGAGAGAAGCTCTTCGCCGGGATTGAGCAACCCGCGTTCAACCAGCAACCCAAAGGCAACACGCGGCTCGGCCCGTTTGGACGTCGTGACCTCGAGCGAAGATTTGTCAAAGGCGCGGATATCCTCGATACGCTTGGCCGCCACCTTGCGGTATGCCCCCTCGCGTTCGATCCCGATGAAACTACGACCAAGCTTCTTGGCCACAGCGCCTGTGGTGCCTGTGCCGAAAAACGGATCAAGCACGACATCGCCGGGATTGGTGGTGCCCACCAGAATACGGTGAAGAAGCGCCTCGGGCTTTTGAGTCGGATGGGCCTTTTCGCCCTCGTCGTCCTTGAGCCGCTCGTGCCCCGTGCAAATCGGCATGACCCAATCGGATCGCATCTGCACACCTTCGTTCATCGCCTTGAGCGCTTCATAGTTGAAGGTGTATTTGCTGTTTTCCTGCTTGGACGCCCAGATCAGCGTCTCATGCGCATTGGTCAAACGTTTGCCGCGAAAGTTGGGCATCGGGTTCGACTTGCGCCAAACCACATCGTTCAGAATCCAGAACCCTTGGTTCTGCAACTCGGCGCCCATGCGGAATACGTTGTGATAGGACCCGATCACCCAGATCGCGCCATCGGGCTTGAGCAAGCGGCGCGCGGCCTTGAGCCATTCACGCGTAAACTCGTCATACACCGCAAAGGATGAAAACTGGTCCCAATGATCGTCAACAGCATCGACTTTGGAATTGTCGGGACGATGCAAATCGCCCTTGAGCTGAAGGTTATAGGGGGGGTCGGCGAAAATAAGATCCACAGAGCCTTCGGGAAGGCTGTTCATGACCTCTATACAATCGCCGCCAATAATACTGTTCAGCGGAAGCGTTGCCGCCTCCGGTGCCGTGCTCTTGGTCGTCATATCTGCCTCATAACCGGCGAGTTATTCTCGCTCATTTGGTTGAGACAAAAATGCGTGACCAAGCGGTCTATGTCAAAAACTTTATTGAATCAGGTGGTTACGTTTTATTCTTGATACAAGATATTGTGCACCGGTTTAAAAGACCTCCGATGATGTGGTGTAACCCCTATTTTTATGAGTGCTTCGCGATGTTGCTTACTCGGATAGCCTGCATTTTGCTCCCATCCATAGCCGGGAAACTGTTGCGCCAATCCCACCATTATTCTGTCGCGACACACTTTTGCCACAATTGAAGCCGCCGCAATCGACAGCGAACGAGCGTCACCCTTGATGATCGCTTCGGCGGATTGCGCGACCCCTTTCGGAATCAAGTTGCCATCGATCAAAAGATGGTCGGGCACCGAGCCAAGCGCCGCAACCGCCCGCTCCATCGCAAGATGCGAAGCCCGAAGGATATTGAGCGCGTCGATCTCTTCGACGGAGGCATGCGCAATTCCGACATCACATTGCGCGAGGATCTGATCGTAAAGCGCCTCGCGTTTTTTGTGCGACAGTTTCTTACTGTCGTTCAAACCCTCGGGGATATTGTCGGGGTCAAGCACCACCGCGGCGGCCGTAACAGGCCCTGCCAAAGGTCCGCGTCCGACTTCATCGACGCCCGCAACACGGGTGAACCCACGCGCCAAAGCCGCGCGCTCGAAACTCAGATCAGGTGTGTAATCGCTCATGCGCCGCTTCTAGCGCCCAGCGCCCCGCACCGCAAAGCAAGAAAGCGAGGGGTGGCTTTCTGGACATGTGCCACCCCTCCGAGGTTCCAGTGATGGGGTCACTGAACTCCTAGTGGTTCGGCAAACGGGTGCGACCCGCCCACTCCTCCACATATCCGAATTGACGAAGACAATCTGGCGCGTATCCGCGACGATCCCGATGCTCCCCCTGAACGCGCACGGCGCAAACTTCGGGAAGCCGATCCGCCCGCGAGAAGTTGCGGGTCAAACAGCGCTGACCGTAAATCTCGGTCACACCATGACGACCGGGAATCTGGACACGGCATTGCGAAGGCAAAGGCTCCACCCGATTGCCGCGAATACGGTCCTGATCGCGCTCATTCGGTCGCGGTTCCGCAACAACAGGAGCAGGTTGGCGCGAGGTCGCATCGATGGCCGCGCCGATAATCGCAACAGCGGCAAGCCCGACGATAAATTTGCCGATGTCGTTATTCTGTGCGGCAGAGGCAGAATGCGGGACGACAAGCGAAAGAGCAGTAATCCCTGCGGTCAATGTCTTGAACATGTCTTGGTCCTTTCCAACTGGGCGCCGACCGGAATGCCCGACGCGATGGAAAGACGTTGCCGCCACTCGGCTCTGCCATTCAAAAACGTCGGCAGGCTAAGTGATAACAACACGGATTTAAGGATCGGTTATTGAATAACAGACAACTTTAACGGCATGCTGATTTCATCATGAAACACACGATGCCCCTCACACTTCTTTTGATCTGCACAGGCACATTGGCGAATGCCGCCTGCTATGCCGATTACAAAGCCAAACAGGATGATCCCCTGCGGCTCCAGTATGGCGTTGCGCAGATCTCGGGCGAAGACTGCTCGGTCGAAATGGCCGAAGCCGAACTCTCCCCCAAACTCGCCGCAGACGGCTGGACGTTGCTGAACGTTCTGGGCGTTTTTGATGATTCAGGTCTTGAGGAAAGGAAAGAGAGTGCCGGAGACAACTACCTCCGCTATTGAGGCGCGTCAGACAGGCACCCGCGTGGTGACTTTCGGTATTGCCGCAATCGTCGCAATTCTTCTTGCTGCGGCGATCGCGCTGTTCCTCAATCTTCCCGATGCGAACGCCTTTAACGAGCGCGTCGAACAGCTTTTTGTGGCCAACGACGATCTGACAACTCAGGCCGAACTCAAACTTCTTGAAATCCTTGCCCAATCGGGAACGGCCTTTTCGGACACTCTGTCGTCCTATCGTTTCGTGATCTTTGTTCTGCTGGTCTTTTCAACCGCGCTCCTGATCGCAGCGGTGAGCTTCCTTGTGATGCTGGTCCTCCTCAACCGCCGCATGGGCCAGATCGAGCGCAAAGGGATCGAGGTCAACTCGCTCCTTATCAGCCGTGACCAAAAGACCGTCTATCTCAACAATTTCGAGTTCAAGCTGACCGACGCCGCGATCGAAACGCTCAGCGTTCTGGCAGAAGCACGCATGGACGACGAAGTGCTCTCGGGCGCGGAAATCGAAGGTGTCATCTCGGGCCGCGACGCCTCTGATTGCGACGAAGCCGCAGGCGCCACCCGCATCAAACGTCTACGCGATTCCCTCGGCAACCAGATGATCAGCGAACTTCTGGTCAAGAACATCGCCCGCAAAGGCTATATGCTCGCCATCGACAAGAACGTGATCCGCATGGTGTGAGTGGTGATCCCGACTGGATTCGAACCAGTAACCTGCCCCTTAGGAGGGGGCTGCTCTATCCAATTGAGCCACGGGACCGACCGCCTCCTAATTGCCTTTGTTTCGGAACCGCGTCAACGCCCTGCACCAAGACACTTGGACTTCTGTCGAAACTATGGGTAACTAGGACAATTCATAAGTTTCGGGACTACAAACGTGAAACAACCGACCAAGCGCCCGCTTACCCTTCGTGATGTATCAGAAGCTTCTGGCGTAAGTGAAATGACCGTCAGCCGCGTTCTGCGCAACAAAGGCGACGTGAGTGAAGCCACCCGTAAAAAGGTTCAGGATGCGGCCAAGCGGCTTGGTTATGTTCCCAACAAGATCGCGGGGGCCCTTGCGTCCCAGCGTGTGAACCTCGTCGCGGTGATCATCCCCTCGCTCGGCAACATGGTCTTCCCCGAAGTCCTTGCCGGTATTTCCGAGAAGCTCGCGAACACCGATCTCCAGCCTGTTGTCGGCGTGACCGATTACCTCCCCGAAAACGAGGAAAAGGTTCTCTTCGAGATGCTGTCATGGCGTCCTTCGGGCGTGATCATCGCAGGTCTCGAACATTCCGAGGCCTCTCGCGCCATGCTCGAACAGGCGGGCTGCCCCGTGGTCGAGATCATGGATGTGGACGGCGAGCCCGTAGACAGCGCCGTAGGCATCAGCCACCGCCGCGCTGGCCGCAAAATGGCCGAAGAGATCATCGCGCAAGGCTACAAGAAAATCGGCTTCCTCGGCACCAAGATGCCGCTCGACCACCGCGCCCGTAAACGGTTCGAAGGCTTTACCCGCACGCTGGCCAAAGCGGGAATCGAGATCGCGGATCAGGAATTCTATCTCGGCGGCTCGGCTCTGGCCAAAGGGCGCGAGATGACCGAAAACATCCTGACCCGTAACCCCGACATCGATTTTCTCTACTATTCCAACGACATGATCGGTGCGGGCGGGCTACTCTATCTTCTTGAGAAGGGCATCGATATCCCGAACAAGATCGGTCTTGCGGGCTTTAACGGCGTCGAGCTTCTCGACGGTCTGCCGCGCCAACTTGCCACGATGGACGCGTGCCGCCGCGAAGTCGGCGAAAAGGCCGCCGAGTTGATCATCGCGCGTCAATCCGATCCCGAAGGCGAAGGCGCAACAATCGAGCTGACACCCAAGCTCGAAGCAGGCGACACGCTCAAGCGCTCTTAACGCCCCACGAGCCCCAACTCTTCGAGTGCCCTGTTCACCGCAATACGGAAAAACCGCTGCGGTGGGCTCGGATCTTCGTCGGGCCGCGCCATGAGCCCCACAGGCCCACGCGTCAAAGCGGTATCGATGGGGAGCCGCACAAGCCGCCCTTCGGCCAGTTCATTCGCGACGACCCCCGCCGAGATGATCCAGACCGCATCCGAATTGCGCACATAGACCCGCCCGAAAGCCCCCGACACGGTTTCGATCCTGCGCGGAAGATCCCCTATCCCGTTTGCGATGAGGAACCGCTCGACCAGCGGCAAAATCGCCGAACCGGGCGAGGGATACACCACAGGCCATTCCGCAATCCGCTCGAGCCTCGGGTCGTTTAGGATCGGATGACCGGGGCGGACCACGAATTCGACATGTTCGTTGTAAAGTTGGGTGAAACTGAGTTGCTGCATGGTTTCGGGTGCACCCAGACGCCCGATCACCAGATCAAGAGCGCCCTGACGTAATCTGTCGACCAGATAGGCATGCGGCCCGTCCGAGACTCGGAGAACGACATCGGGGGCAACCTCTGCCATTTCGCGCACCACAGACGGCAAAAGCCACGCTGCCACACTCGGGAGTGCCCCGACGGTCAAGGTCTGTCCGCCCGTGGCGCTCACCTGTCCGACACCGTCGATCCCCTGTTGCAACGCACCGACGCTCATCTCGGCGAACTGGAGAAACACGTCTCCCTCGCGGGTGAGCGTCACCCCTGCACGGCTCCGGTTCAAAAGCTGCGCGCCCAAGATGTCCTCAAGCTCTTTGAGCGTTTTGGAAATGGCAGGCTGGGTCAGGAAAAGCCGATCCGCCGCCCGCTTGAGGCTCCTGTGACGCGCGATTTCAACAAAGCACTGCACATGGCGAAACTTGATACGGCGGTCGATCATTACTTGCCTATTTTGATAACTATACAGCAAATATCCTCATTTTACTTTCCCTTTGCAATCATTGATCATCCCCTCAGCGAACAGGAGAGCACCGATGACCACGCGATATGACACCGGAATGAAAAAGCGCCGACAGGTGCTCGGCGATGCGCATGTCGACCGCGCCGAAGCGAACAAGACCGACTTTGATACCGCCTTCCAGTCTCTCATCACCGAATCCGCTTGGGGCACCGTTTGGGCCAGCGACAAGATCACGATGCGCGAGCGCTCGATGATCACACTCGCGCTTTTGGCCGCGACGGGGAACTTCGAGGAAATCCCGATGCACATCCGTGCGACCGCCAACACAGGCGCGAGCAAAGACGACGTTCTGGAGGCATTCCAGCACGTCGCCATTTACGCGGGCGTTCCAAAAGCCAATCATGCCATCAAGCTGGCCAAACAAACCTATGCCGAAATGGAACAGGGCTAAGGCCCGTCCAAAGGAGGAGACCACATGAGCCAAGGATATTATCCCCGCGATCTGGACTGGCATCCGGACGCCTATACCCCGCAATACAAGACGTCGATCCTGCGGTCGCCGCAAAAGGCCCGCATCGGGCTCGAAGGCACGATCACCGAGAACACAGGCCCCGTCTTCGGCCACAATATGCTTGGCGAATTCGACAACAACCTGATCATCAACTACGCCCAGCCCGGCGAAAGCGCGCAGGGCGAACGCATCATGGTGCACGGCTATCTCCTTGACGAAGAGGCTCGCCCCGTGCGCGGCGCCCTGATTGAGTTCTGGCAGGCCAACGCTGGCGGTCGCTATCGCCACAAGAAGGACCAATACCTTGCCCCGCTCGACCCGAACTTCGGAGGCTGCGGGCGGACAATCTCGGGTGATGACGGATATTTCCAATTCTTCACCATCAAGCCCGGTCCCTACCCTTGGCCCAATGGCGTGAACGACTGGCGACCCGCCCATATCCACTTCTCGGTTTTCGGGGCTGCCTTTGCCCAGCGCCTCATCACCCAGATGTATTTCGAGGGCGACCCCCATATCGCCATCTGCCCGATCGTGAACACGATCAAAGACCCCGATGCCATCGACCGTCTCACGGCGCGTCTCGATATGCACAACACCCGCCCGATGGACATGCGGGCTTATCGTTGGGACATTGTGCTGCGCGGCAAACGCTCGGTGAAATTCGACAACCGTCTGGAGGGGAACTGATGCCCTACGCTCCCAAACTCAAAGAAAGCGCCTCGCAGACCGCAGGCCCCTATGTCCACATCGGCTGCGTTCCGACCTTTGCGGGTCTGGAGGGCATGTATGGCGGCAACGATCTGGGCAAAACCATGATCACGGGCGCAGCACAGGGCGAAAGGATCACCATCCAAGGCACCGTCTTTGATGGCGCAGGCAACCCGCTCAAGGACGCCATGCTCGAAATCTGGCAGGCGGACGCGAACGGTATCTACAACTCGCCCGAGGACGGTCGCCCTTGCGATCCGCATTTCACAGGATGGGGCCGCCAGCCCGCAGACGGTGAAACGGGCGAATACCGTTTCGAGACGATCAAACCGGGGGTAACGCTCTTTCGCGACGGCAAAACGCCCCAAGCGCCGCATATCCACGTTTGGGTGGTGGCGCGCGGGATCAACCTTGGCCTGAATACGCGTATCTATTTCGAGGACGAGGCCGAAGCGAACGCCAAGGACCCCGTCCTAAGCCGGATCGAGGCGCAGAACCGCGTTCAAACCCTCATCGCCAAGAAATCGGGAAGCGCCTACCGCTTCGACATCTACCTTCAGGGTGACAACGAAACGGTCTTCTTCGATGTCTGATATGTCCGGCAAACCTTGCATTCTGTGCTGTGCGATCACGGGCTCCGTGCCGACCAAAGCGAACAACCCCGCCCTGCCCATCACGGTCAGCGAACAGGTTGAAAGCGCGCAAGAAGCGGTCGAAGCGGGCGCTTCCATCATCCACGCCCATGTGCGCAACGATGATGAAACGCCCTCCTCCGATCCGGAAAAGTTCGCAAGGCTGCTGGAAGGCCTTAAAAAGCACGTTCCCGAAGCGATTATCCAATTCTCCACTGGCGGTCGGTCGGGCGCAGGCAAAACCCGTGGCGGGATGCTGTCGTTGTGTCCCGACATGGCATCACTTTCCGTCGGGTCCAACAACTTCCCGACCCGCGTCTACGAGAATCCGCCCGATCTCGTGGACTGGCTCGCTTCGGAAATGCGCACCTACGAAGTGACCCCCGAAGTCGAAGCCTTTGACCTCGGCCACATCCTCCAAGCGATCAAGATGCACGCCGAGGGCAAACTCTTCGGCAAGCTCTACGTCCAATTCGTGATGGGCGTGAAAAACGCAATGCCCGCCGACAAAGAGGTCTTTGACTTCTACGTCGAAACAATGAAACGCCGTGCGCCCGATGCGGCGTGGTGCGCGGCGGGAATCGGGGCAAACCAGCTGACGGTCAACGAATGGGCCATCGCAGCGGGCGGCCACACCCGCGCAGGGCTCGAGGATAACGTGCGGCTCGACCGCGACACCCTCGCACCGTCGAATGCCGCGCTGATCAAACGGGCTGCCGACCTCTGCGACAAATACGGACGACCCGTCGCGACACCTTCTCAGGCCCGCGAGATCCTGGGCCTACGTCCCGCGTCCTGATCAAACAAGCACACCGAAGAATCACGCGCCCGCCGAGCCCCTCGCGCGGGCGCTTTCCGTTTCCACAGCCGATTCGAAGCGGATCGGCGTAAACCCAAGGCATGAAAACAAAAAAGGCGTCTCGAAAGACGCCTTTTTGTGTAAGTGGTGAGCCGTGCAGGATTCGAACCTGCGACCCACTGATTAAAAGTCAGTTGCTCTACCAACTGAGCTAACGGCCCACTGTGGGGCGGCTTCTAGAAATAGTTCGGGGTAGGGTCAACCCGTAAATCGCGTATCTGGAATAAATATTTTCCTCGGCGTATATGAACCTCATGCGGACAGACCAGAACACCCCCCTGCCGTTCATGAAAATGCACGGCCTTGGTAACGATTTTGTCGTTATCGACGAACGCGACACGGGCCCCCTCGTGGACGCGGCGCTTGCCATTGCCATTGCCGACCGCCATCGCGGTGTCGGCTTTGATCAGCTTGCCACACTTTCGAATCGCGCAGGGTCGGATGTGCACCTGACCTTCTGGAACTCCGACGGCAGCCAGAGCGCCGCTTGCGGCAACGCCACGCGCTGTATCGCCCGCCACATCATGGACCAAACGGGCAAGACCGAGCTGACCATCACCACCGACCGCGGCACGCTCTATGCCCGTGACGCAGGCGACGGCCTCACCTCGGTGAACATGGGCCAGCCCCAGCTTCTCTGGCACGAGATTCCCCTTGCTCGCGAAATGGACACGCTCGAGCTTCCGATCGACGGGGCGCCGACCGCAACGGGCATGGGCAACCCCCACTGCACCTTTTTCGTCGAGAACGCCGAGGCGGTAGACATCTGCGCCTTTGGCCCGACGATCGAGCATCACCCGCTCTACCCCCAGCGCACCAATGTTCAGGTGGCAAGCCTTGTCGGCCCCGATCACCTTCGGATGCGCGTCTGGGAGCGCGGCGCGGGCCTGACCCTTGCCTCTGGTTCCTCGTCCTGCGCCACCGCCGTGGCTGCCGCCCGTCGCGGTCTCACGGGGCGCAAGGTGCGCATCGATCTTGACGGCGGCACGCTCCATGTCGACTGGCGCGAAGACGGCGTCTGGATGACAGGCCCCACCGCCCATGTCTTCGACGGGGTATGGCGCGGATGACGGCTCCCCTGTTCACCACCCTCGGCTGTCGTCTCAACGCCTACGAGACCGAAGCCATGAAGGACCTCGCCGCCAAGGCAGGGGTCGAGAACGCCGTGGTCGTGAACACCTGCGCCGTGACCTCCGAAGCCGTGCGCAAAGCCCGCCAAGAGATTCGCAAACTCCGCCGCGACAACCCGAACGCCAAGATCATCGTGACGGGCTGCGCTGCCCAGACCGAACCCGAAACCTTTGCCGCTATGACCGAAGTCGATCTCGTCATCGGCAACACCGAAAAGATGAAGCCCGAGACCTGGGCCAACATGGCCCCCGATCTCATCGGCAAGACCGAGGCCGTGCAGGTCGACGACATCATGTCCGTCACCGAAACCGCAGGGCATCTCATCGACGGTTTCGGCACCCGAAGCCGCGCCTATGTGCAGGTCCAGAACGGCTGCGATCACCGCTGCACGTTCTGCATCATCCCCTATGGTCGCGGCAATTCCCGCTCTGTGCCTGCGGGCGTGGTGGTCGACCAGATCAAACGCCTCGTGGACAAGGGCTTTAACGAAGTTGTCCTGACGGGCGTCGATCTTACCTCTTGGGGTGCCGATCTTCCTGCCGCGCCCAAGCTGGGCGATCTCGTCATGCGCATCCTCAAGCTGGTGCCCGACCTGCCCCGCTTGCGGATTTCCTCCATCGATTCCATCGAAGTGGACGAGAACCTGATGCAGGCCATCGCGACCGAGCCGCGCCTCATGCCGCATCTGCACCTCTCGCTCCAGCACGGGGACGACATGATTCTCAAGCGGATGAAGCGCCGCCACCTGCGCGATGACGCCATCCGTTTCGCAGAAGAAGCCAAGCGCCTGCGTCCCGATATGACCTTTGGCGCCGACATCATCGCGGGCTTTCCGACCGAAACCGAGGCGATGTTCGAAAACTCGCTGAAACTCGTGACCGAATGCGATCTGACGTGGCTCCACGTTTTCCCCTATTCCCCGCGTCCCGGAACCCCCGCCGCGCGGATGCCCCAAGTGAACGGCAAGGCGATCAAGGACCGTGCCGCCCGTCTGCGCGAGGTCGGAGAGACTCAGGTCCGCCGTCACCTTGAGGCGCAGATCGGCAAGACCCATCACATCCTAATGGAAAACGAGCATATGGGCCGCACCGAGCAATTCACCGAAGTGCTTTTCGATACCCCCCAAATCGAAAGCGCCATCGTCACCGCGAAAATCATCGGCGTGACCGAAACCCAGCTCAACGCCTCTCCCCTCTGACAAGAGCCTTGCAACGGGGAGCAGAGGCTCCATACTTCGCCCGAACGCAGTCGGAGACCCAAATGCAGCTCATCTCGTCGCCCATTTCCCCCTTTGTCCGCAAAGTCCGCACTCTGATCGAGGAAGCAGGCAAAACCGACGCCGTTCAGGAATTGGTCGTCGCCACAACTGCGCTCGAGACAGACCCCCAAGCCAAGGCCGCGAACCCGCTGGGCAAAATCCCCGCGCTGATCCGCGCCGACGGCCCGACGCTCTATGACAGCCGCGTCATCACCCGCTATCTAAGCGATATCTGGGACCTTGATCTCTATCCACAGTCGCGCCTCTACGAAACGCTGACCCTCGAGGCGACCGCCGACGGGATCATGGAATCCTGCGTCCTCGTCGTCTACGAATCGCGCCTGCGCCCCGAAGAGCTCCGCTTCAAACCTTGGACCGATGCGCAGCTCGCCAAGGCGCTCAATGGTCTCGCTGCGATCGAGAACCGCTGGATGAGCCACCTGAACGGCCCGCTGGATATGGCCCAGCTCGCCGTCTGCATCGCCATCGACTATCTCGAATTCCGCCTGCCCGAGGTCGCTTGGCGCGCCGATTGCCCCGCGCTTTCCGCGTGGCACAATGCCTTCAAAGAGCGCCCCTCGCTGGTGGCAACCCGTCCCGCCTAGTCGAGATACGTCCAAGTCTCCGCGCCATCAAAGTGCCTCACCCCGAGTTTCAAAAGATCCTCGGGAGAGGCATTGCGCATATTCGCGGCGATGCGGTCGGGATATTCGGCGGAACGGCTTTCCCAATGGGTGACACAGCCGCAACCGCGACACCGCACGAAAGCGAGCCCCTTCTCGCCCCAAGCATATTCCTCAAGACCGCCCGGAGGTGCAGCGACCTTGATCGTCTCGAGGGTGCCATAGGACCAAAGTGCCCCATAGCGACGACAAATCGAACAATTGCAGGATGTAACGGTCTCGGACGGCTCTAAAAGCGTGATTCTGACCGCACCGCAGTGACATTCGACTTCCATCATGGCCCCGACTCCCCTGTTATTCCGACTTTATAGCACCCTGCGCCCGATTGTCCGCTGGACGTAAAGCCATTTGGTAGCTAAACAGCGCCCGAATGGTCAGCGGGAAACCGCTGGCTGTCCTATTCGTATGGGCTATTTTGGCCCGGAAAATTCGGAGATGCACCCCGTGTCACAAGCAGAAGAACACCAGGGCACCCGCCGCGACTTCATTTACTACGCCACCGCAGGTGCTGGCGCAGTAGTGACCGGCGCCGCTGTCTGGCCGCTCGTCAACCAGATGAACCCTTCCGCCGACGTTCAGGCTTTGGCCTCGATCCGCGTCGACGTGAGCAGTGTCGAACCCGGCACGCAGCTGACCGTGCTCTGGCAGGGCAAGCCGGTGTTCATCCGCGCCCGTACTGAGGACGAAATCGCAGCCGCTCGCGCCGTATCGGTCAGCGACCTGCCCGACCAGAACGCCGAAAACGCCAACGCCGCAGCCGGCGCTGACGCATCGGACGAAAACCGCGCCCTGTCGGAAGACGGCGTCTGGCTCGTCCAGATGGGCGTTTGCACCCACCTCGGTTGCGTTCCGCTCGGCGAATCGGGCGACTTCGGCGGGTGGTATTGCCCCTGCCACGGCTCGCACTACGACACCTCGGGCCGTATCCGCAAAGGGCCCGCGCCGCGCAACCTTCCTGTTCCCGTCGCCGCCTTCGTCGACGAAACGACGATCCAACTCGGTTAAGGAGAGCCTGAATGTCCGGTATTCCTCACGACCATTATGAACCGAAGACCAAAGGCGAAAAGTGGGTCCACTCGCGCCTTCCGATCATCGGTCTCATCTATGACACCCTGATGATCCCCACCCCCAAGAACCTCAACTGGATGTGGATCTGGGGCATCGTTCTGGCCTTCACTCTCGGCCTTCAGATCATCACGGGCGTTGTCCTTGTGATGCACTACACCCCGCACGTCGATATGGCCTTCGCGTCGATCGAACACATCATGCGTGACGTGAACGGCGGCCACATGATCCGTTACTTCCACATGAACGGCGCATCGCTGTTCTTTGTGGCTGTTTATGCGCACATCTTCCGCGGCCTCTACTACGGTTCGTACAAGGCGCCCCGCGAAATCACCTGGATCATCGGCATGCTGATGTATCTCGTGATGATGGGCACCGCGTTCATGGGCTATGTTCTGCCTTGGGGTCAGATGTCGTTCCACGGCACCGCGGTTATCACCGGTCTCTTCGGCGCGATCCCGTTCATCGGTGAATCGATCCAGACCTGGCTCCTCGGCGCTTCGGCCGTTGGTCAGCCCGCTCTGAACCGCTTCTTCTCGCTGCACTACCTCCTGCCCTTTATCCTTGCAGGTCTGACCATCGTGCACATCTGGGCCTTCCACTCGACGGGTAACAACAACCCGACCGGTGTAGAAGTCCGCCGCACCTCGAAAGAAGACGCCAAGAAAGACACCCTGCCCTTCTGGCCCTACTTCGTGATCAAGGACCTCTTCGCTCTCGCAGTGATCCTCGTTGTCTTCGTTGCCATCGTCGGCTTCATGCCGAACTACCTCGGCCACCCCGACAACTACATCAAGGCGAACGCGCTCGCGACTCCGGCTCACATCGTTCCCGAATGGTACTTCCTGCCGTTCTACGCGATCCTTCGTGCGTTCACCGCCGATGTTTGGGCTGTTCAGTTCGTGAACTGGATCTCCTTCGGCATCATCGACGCGAAGTTCTTCGGCGTTCTGGCGATGTTCGGCGCGATCGCAGTTATGGCGCTGGCTCCGTGGCTTGACACCTCTTCCGTCCGTTCGGGCCGCTTCCGTCCGATGTTCAAGTGGTGGTTCGCGCTTCTCGCAGTGGACTTCATGGTCCTCATGTGGGTCGGCGCCCAGTCCACGACCTTCCCCTATGACTGGATTTCGCTCATCGCCGCGACCTACTGGTTTGCTTATTTCCTCGTCATCCTCCCGCTTCTGGGTGTGATCGAGAAGCCGACCAAAGCTCCGGCAACGATCGAAGAAGACTTCAACGCCCATTACGGCAAATCGTCCGGCAATCCGGCCGAGTGAGAAAGGACAAGAAACTGATGTTCCGTAAACTCACCATCACTGCTGCTGTCGCTCTGGGCCTCTCCACCGGTGCGGCCTTCGCAGCGGGCGGCGAATCCCACGTCGAGGACTTCGCTTTCTCGTTCGAAGGTCCCTTCGGCAGCTACGACCAGAACCAGCTTCAGCGCGGTCTGAAAATCTACACCGAGGTTTGCTCGGCATGCCACGGCCTCGAGTTCGTTGCATTCCGCACCCTCGGTGACGAAGGCGGACCCCACTACTCCGAAGATCAGGTGCGTGCATACGCCTCGAACTTCGAAGTTTGGGACCCCTCCCTCGCAGAAGGCGAAGGCGACTTCCGTCCGGCCACTCCGGCCGACAAGTTCCCTGGCTCCGCGCTCTCGAACGCGCCCGACCTTTCGCTGATGGCAAAGGCCCGCGCTGGCTTCCACGGCCCCTACGGTCTTGGTCTGAACCAGCTCATCAAGGGCATGGGCGGCGCTGAGTATATCGCTTCGCTGCTCCACGGCTACGAAGAAGCGCCCTCCTGTGCGCCCGAGGATTTCGACGGCTACTACAACACGGTCTTTACGGCTGGCGGCTATCCCGACGCCTGTAAGGACGAGAATGGCAACCACCTCTATCCGGGTTCCTGGATCGCGATGGCTCCGCCGCTCGTCGGTGAAGACGTCGAGTTCGACGACGGCCACTCGAACGAACTGCACCACGAAGTTCAGGACGTTGCTGCATTCCTGATGTGGGCCGCAGAACCCAAGCTCGTTCAGCGTAAAGACGCTGGCCTGACCGGTGTGATCTTCCTCACCATCCTGTCGGTCCTTCTTTACCTGACCAACAAGCGCCTCTGGGCACCGCACAAGAACGGTCGCAAAGAGGACTAAGTCCGAATAAAAAGGCCCGCCAATCGGCGGGCCTTTTCTTTAGTGGCCGAGATATTCTCTCAACGCATCCGTCGGCACCTCGAAGAGATCGCGCGTCGGCACGGGCTGTGTCGCTTCCCCCCGCATCACCACGATCACCTGATCCGCAACCCGCTTGGCGTCCTCGGGATCATGCGTCACCATCAGGATCGTGCGCCCCGCAAGCCGCTCTTTGACAAGATCGAGCATCTCGATCCGCAAAGCAGGCCCAAGCGCCGAAAACGGCTCATCCAAGAGCACAACGTCCTTGTCCTGAAGCAGCACCCGCGCCAGAGCCACGCGGCTCTGCTGTCCGCCCGAGAGCTCCGAGGGCTTCCGCTCCGCCATCCCCTCAAGCCCGACCGAAGCAATCACCTCGCGCACCTGCGCGGCCTCTTGTGCATCAAGCCGACCCGAAGGCCGCAGCCCGAGGGCAATATTCTGGACCACCGTCAGATGCGGAAACAGGTTCCCGTCCTGAAACAGCGAAGCAATCGACCTCTCGCTCGGCGGCAAATCGGTGACATCGCGCCCGCCGATGAAAATCCGCCCCTGATTGACCTGATAAAACCCGCCGATCAGCGAAAGGAGCGACGATTTCCCCGCCCCCGACGGTCCGATCAATGCGGTGATCGCCCCCTCTTTGACCGCAAAATCGGCGGCGAGCCGAAACGGCCCCTGTTCGATCAGCACAGTCTCAAGACGCAGCATCCGAACGCCCTCCTCGGTCAAAAATCCAGAACAAGCCAAGGCTCAGGATCAACAAGAGCAAAGCCGCCCCCGCAGATTGCCCTGTGCGATAGGACCCCATGAGCTGATACATCACAAGCGGAAGCGTCGCCTGCCCATCCGTCGCGAAAAGCGCAATGACCCCGAGGTCCCCCATCGACAAAGCCGCAGTCAGCCCTGCCGCAAACCCCAATGGCCGCCGGATACGCGGCAACACGAGGATGCGCATACGGTTCCACCCGCGCAGCCCCAGCGAATCCGCAAGCCGCCCGTAATCGGCCTCGACCTGCGCAACGGCGGGCTGGATCACGCGGAGCACGAAAGGAAGGCTCATCACCGCATTGAGAAGCGCCGTGACAGCCAGCGCCAGCTTGGGCGGACTGATGAACGGCTGCACAATAAGGAAAAGCCCCGTCCCGAGCACAAGCGAAGACGCAGCCAGCGGCAAAGCCCCGACGAGCGACATCACGCCTCCGCCCCGTATCGCCATCGCCAAGCTGATCGCGATGGCCAGCGCAGTCGAGACCAGAGCCACAGCGACCGACCTCAGCGCCGCTTCGAACACCAGCGGCGGCAGTTCGAACAACGACGGCAAGCCGCGCAGGACGACCATTCCCAAGGGAAGGATCAGAAACAGGAACGCAAGGCCCAGCGCGACGATGTCCACGCCCAAGCCCCCTCGGTCCCAGCGTTGCACCACGCGGTCCAAGCCTGCACCAAGCGCCCTCTCGCCCGACACGCGCCACGCCAGAACCGCCGCCAGCGCGCAAAGCCCGAACTGCACCACAGAAAGCACCGCCGCCTTGCCGAGATCAAAGTCGAAGCGCACCGCCTGATAGATGGCAAGCTCGACCGTCGTCGCCCTCGGCCCGCCCCCCAGCGTCAGCGCCACCGCAAAGGACGTGAGGCACATCACAAAGATCACCACAAACGTGCCGGGGATCACCGCGCGGAGCATCGGGACTTCAAGCACCCGCCAAACAGGCACCCCGAGACTCGCCGCCAGTCGGAACCGCTCCACAGGGATATCGAGCCACCCTTGGAGCAGGAACCGCACTGCCAGCGGAAGATTGAAAAACACATGGGCAAGGATCACACCCCAGAACCCATAGATCGACACCTTGGCAAAGCCCAAAACCGCCAAAGCCTCGTTCAAAAGCCCGTTGCGCCCGAAAACAGCCAAAAGCCCGAGCACAGCCACAATAACAGGGAGGATAAACGGCGCTCCGAGAAGCGTAATCAAGAGGCCCCGTCCGCGAAACTTGCGCCGCGCCAATGCCCGCGCCACAGGGACCGCCAGCACCACGCTAAAGAGCGCGGAAACCAGCGCTTGGACAATCGTAAAGCGGATAGCGGCAAGGTCCGCCGCCCCAAGCGACGCAGGGCCGTTCGCCCCAAGGCCAACGGCAAGCAAAGTGCCTACCACGATGAACAGCACGAGCGCGGCAGCCACCGCGCCCGGCCATCGTGGGAGACTTACTGGGCGAGCGCGGCGCGCCACTCTTCAATCGCTGCGTCTGCGGCCGCTGTCGCCTCGGCGGGGTCAAGCAAAAGAGCCTTTTCGGGGGTGATCAGCGTTTCGAACCCTTCGGGCAAACCCGCATCTAGCTGAACCGCAGGATACATCCAGTTGGTCGTCGGAATGACCGACTGGAACGCATCCGTCACCATGAAAGCAAGGAACGCATCGGCAAGATCGCTCTGATCCGTCGTTGCGACCTTGGCCGCGACTTCGACCTGCATGTAATGCCCCTCGTCAAAGGCCCAAGCGACCTTCGAGGCGTCTTCCTCGGCAATCAGGTGATAGGCGGGCGAGGTGGTATAGGACAGCACCGCATCCGCTTCACCCTCAAGGAAAAGCCCATAAGCCTCGGACCAGCCGGGGGTCACGGTGACGATGTTATCGGCCAGATCCGCCCAAAGCGCCGCCGCCTCGTCGCCATAGGCCGCCTTGACCCACATCACGAGCCCGAGACCGGGGGTCGACGAGCGCGGGTCCTGAATAACGATCTTGAGATCACTCTCGGCCAAAGCGCGCAGCGACGCGGGCGCCTCCGTCTCGGCCCCCGCCACAAAGGCGAAATAGCCCCAGTCGAACGGCACGAACATGCTGTCCGCCCAGTCTACGGGAAGAGCATAATCCGCCTCGACCGCGACATCGGCAAAAAGCCCGCTAGCCGCCGCATCGCCCATCAGGCTGTTATCCAGCCCGAGCACGATATCCGCATCGGTGCCCGCCCCTTCGAGCTTGATCCGCGACAAGAGCGCCGCGCCGTCGCCTGCAGCGACAAATTCCAGATCACAGGCACAGTTCGCCTCGAATGCAGCCTCCACCGCAGGGCCGGGACCCCACTCGGTGTTGAAGCTGTCATAGGTGTAAACGGTGAGCACAGGGGTCTCGGCCATAGCGCCAGTGGCAACAAGGCAAAGTCCCGCGACATGGCTCAGATGTTTGGTCTTCATTTGGTCATCCTTTTTCATGCGCCGGACGGATGGGGGCATTGGGGATGATCCCGTTACCTTCCCTCCGCCGGTTCTAACCGGTTCAGGTTCAACGGGTCCGCTTTCGCATCTCAGCTCTGGCCGAAACCAGAGCACCCCGAGGTAAGGCGAAACATAGCTCCAAGATTCCAATGCGCAAGGGCCAAGATTTTTGACCAAGAACCTTGGCCTAGAGCCGCTTGCAGGATAATGGGGAAACAAAGGAGACCGCCATGTCGCTCAACACGTTCGGACACATCTATCGCACCACCACTTGGGGAGAGAGCCACGGCCCTGCCCTTGGCGCTGTTGTCGACGGCTGCCCTCCGGGTGTGGCGCTCGATCCCGCGATGATCCAACAGTGGCTGGACAAGCGCAAACCGGGTCAGAACAAGAACACGACCCAGCGCAACGAACCCGACGAGGTGGAAATCCTCTCGGGCGTGTTCGAAGGTAAAACCACGGGCACTTCGATCAGTCTCCTGATCCGCAACACCGACCAGCGCTCCAAAGATTACGGCGACATCGCCCAGACCTTCCGCCCCGGTCATGCCGACATCACCTATCACCAGAAATACGGCTTCCGCGACTATCGCGGCGGCGGTCGTTCGTCGGCGCGTGAAACCGCGGCCCGCGTGGCCTCTGGCGGTGTCGCGCGCGAAGTGCTCAAGGCTCTCGTGCCGAACCTCGAAATCAAGGGCTATATGGTCCAGATGGGCCCGCGCGTCATCGACCGCGACCGCTTCGACTGGGGCCAGATCGATCAGAACGACTTCTGGTGCCCCGACGCCGAAACCGCCAAGCTTTGGGAAGACGACCTCGACCACCTCCGCCGCAAGGACCACAATTCGGTTGGCGCCGTGATCGAAGTCGTGGCCCGCGGCGTGCCCGCAGGCATCGGCGCTCCGATCTACGGCAAGCTGGACACCGACCTTGCCGCTGCCATGATGTCGATCAACGCCGTCAAAGGCGTCGAGATCGGTGAAGGCATGGCCGCAGCCGCCCTCACAGGCCGCGACAACGCCGACGAGATTTTCATGGGTCCGAACGGCCCCGAATACAGCTCGAACCACGCCGGCGGCATTCTGGGCGGTATCTCGACAGGTCAGGACGTTGTGGTCCGTTTCGCGGTCAAGCCGACATCGTCGATCCTCAGCCCCCGCGCTTCGATCCGCATCGACGGCACCCCGACCGAGGTCGTGACCAAGGGCCGCCACGACCCCTGTGTCGGCATCCGTGCCGTTCCCGTGGGCGAAGCGATGATGGCCTGCGTGATCCTCGATCACATCCTTCTGGATCGCGCCCAAACAGGCGGTGTGCGCGGGATCATCGGCTAAATGCTCGAGATCATCGGGATCACCTTTCCGGTCTTCGGCCTCATCGCCTTGGGCTATGCCGTCGTCTGGAAGGGCCTTTTCTCCCAAGATGATCTCAAGGTCTTCGGCAAATACGTCCTGAATATCGCGCTTCCCGCGCTCCTCTTTTCTGCGCTCGCCCGCAACCCGATCTCCGAGGTGTTCCAACCCGAGTATATCGCGATCTACGGCATCGCGTCGCTCGGCTCGATGGGCCTAAGCTACCTTTGGTTCACGCTGCGCCCCACGGGGCCCGCCCGCCGCGCCATCGCGGTCATGGGCGCGGGCTGTCCGAACTCGGGCTACCTCGGCTTGCCCATCCTGATGCTTGCCTTCCCGAATGTCGCGGCCAGCGCGATCTCGATGAACCTGATCGTCGAAAACCTTGTGATGGTGCCGCTTTCGCTCCTGCTGCTCGACCTCTCGCGGCCGCGCGACGGCCAGAGCATGGCCAAACTGCTCGGCGGTATCTTTCTCGGCATTCTGAAACGCCCGATGATCATCGGCATGATCCTCGGTATGCTGACCTCGATCCTCGGCGGGCATCTCCCCGTCCCGTTCGAGCGCCTCACGACCCTCCTTGCAGGCTCCACCGCCCCGATTGCTCTGATGGTGATCGGTGGCTCTCTGGTCGGTCTGCCGCTTCAGGGCAACCTCTCCATGGCGCTCCAGATCGTAGTGACCAAGCTGATCCTCCACCCCGCTCTCGCCGCGCTCATCATTATGGCGGGGGCAACGCTCGGCCTCTCGGGGATGGACCCGACACTTGCCGCCGCGCTCATCGTCTCGGCGTCCATGCCCATGCTCGGCATCTACGCCATCCTCGCACAGGACTACGGCCACGCAGGCATGGCCTCTATGGCCATGCTCGGAAGCGTCGTCTTCGGCTTCTTCACCAGCTCGGCGTTGTTATTTCTGCTGCTCTAGGCGCTGCTGTTTCGACAGTTGCACCGCAAGGATACCACCCGCGATAATCGCCACCCCAAGGTAATCGAGCGTCCCGATATGCTCGCCCAAAAGAGCCGCGGCAATCGCGACCCCGAAGAACGGGTTGAGAAAGTGGAAAGTCGCGGCCTTCACCGCCCCGATGCGCTGCACCAAAAGGAACCAGACAAAGGTCGCCAGCAATCCGGGCACCAGCGTCGTATAGGCAAAGGCAACGACAAGCTCGACGCTCCACGTGATCTCCAGCGTCTCGAAGATCGCCGCAGGCACCGAGAGAACCGCCGACCCGATAAGCATCTGTAGCCCGACGATCATCAACAGGTTTCCTCCTGATGACGCGCCCCGCACCGAAAGCGTTGCAATCGCCAGCGCGATCACCCCGATCACACAGATCCCAAGCCCAAACGTATCGATCCCGCCGCTCAGACGCGCGCCCATGATGATGGCAACCCCGATGATCCCCGCGACAAGTCCGACCATGCCAAGCCCGTTCGGGCGATCCCCAAGGAAGGCCCAGCCGAAAATCGCCACGATCAAGGGCATCGTCGCCGCCACAATCGCCGCAACCGAAGCCTCGATCGTCTGCATGGCAAGGAAAAAGAGCCCAAGGTAAAGCGCGTTCTGGCAGACCCCGAAAATCACGGTCGAGCGCCACTGCGCGCGGCTCAGCTTGGCGCTTTGCCCAAAAGCGAATGCAATCGCAATCCCCAAGCCGCCCGAAACCAGAAACCGCAAGGCAAGCGCCGTCATCGGCGGTGCATATTCAACGATCACCCGCGCCGAGGTGAAAGCCGAAGACCACATCAACGCAAACGCGATGCCCATTGCCACTGCTCTAAGGTCCATGATCTCTCCAAACGAAAAAGGGCCGCCCTCGGGCGACCCTTTCCGAAACTGTGCCGAGGTGCAAGACCCCAGTCGAGCCTTAGCCGTTCACGCTGTCCTTGAGCGCTTTGGCGATGGTCATCTTGACGACCTTGTCGGACTCTTTTTTGATCTGCTCGCCGGTGGCGGGGTTGCGCACCATACGCTCTGGACGCTCGCGGCAGTAGATTTTGCCAACGCCGGGCAGGGTCACTGCGCCGCCGGCGGAAAC
This sequence comes from Marivivens sp. LCG002, assembly GCF_030264275.1. NCBI lineage: Bacteria > Pseudomonadati > Pseudomonadota > Alphaproteobacteria > Rhodobacterales > Paracoccaceae > Marivivens > Marivivens sp. LCG002. The sequence continues at coordinate 2,758,326 of NZ_CP127165.1, forward strand.
TTCTTTGGTGATGATAGCAAGAAGCGCCTCAAGGCTAGCAGCTGCGGTCTTCTTGTCGGTGCCTGCGTCGTCAGCGATTGCAGCTACGAGCTGGGCTTTGGTCATCGGCTTTGCCATCTTTATGGTCTCCCTTATTTGCCCGATTTGTAGGGCCTCATGCCCCGCATTCTAACGGTATGTTGTGCATCACCACAACGAATTGTGTGCCTTTGCAAGTATAAAAAGCCTATTTTATTGGAAAACAGACATTTCAGAGGAAGGCTGTTTCCTCAAAACTGCGCAATTTACGGCTATGGATACGCTCAAGCGGCATTTCCCGCAGCAATTCCATCGCCCGCACACCGACCATCAGGTGATTTGCGACCTGTGTTTTATAGAAATCAGACGCCATTCCGGGAAGCTTGAGTTCCCCGTGAAGCGGCTTGTCCGACACGCACAAAAGCGTCCCATAGGGCACGCGGAAACGGAACCCGTTCGCCGCGATGGTGGCGCTTTCCATGTCCAATGCGACCGCGCGCGACTGGCTCAAACGCTGCACAGGGCCCGAATGATCGCGCAACTCCCAGTTGCGATTGTCGATCGTCGCCACGGTCCCCGTGCGCATGATCCGCTTGAGATCATACCCCTCGAGTTTCGTCACTTGCGCCACCGAGTCCTGAAGCGCGATCTGGATTTCCGCCAGCGCAGGGATCGGCACCCAGACGGGCAAATCGTCGTCCAGAACGTGGTCCTCGCGCAGGTAAGCATGCGCCAGAACAAAGTCCCCGAGCCGCTGCGAATTGCGAAGACCCGCGCAATGCCCGACCATGAGCCACGCATGCGGACGCAGCACGGCGATATGGTCTGTGGCGGTCTTGGCGTTCGACGGCCCCACCCCGATATTCACCAGCGTGATCCCCGACCCATCTGCCCGCTTGAGGTGATAGGTCGGCATCTGCGGCAGCTTCGCGGGCGTGTTCATCGGCGCATCGGGCGTCGTGATCTCGGTATTGCCGGGACCGACGAACCCCGTATAGCCGCTGTCCTTGTCGGCCAGCATCTTGCGGGCATAGGCCTCGAACTCTTCGACATAGAACTGATAGTTGGTGAACAGCACGAAATTCTGGAAATGGTCGGGCTTGGTCGCCGTGTAATGCGCCAAACGCGCCAGCGAATAATCGACCCGTTGCGCGGTAAAGGGCGCAAGCGGAAGCGCCCCGTCGGGATAGGTGAACCCAAGCCCGTTCACGATATCATCATGCGTTGTGCTGAGGTCCGGCACGTCAAAAGCATCGCGGAGCGAAAACTCGAGAGCGCCCTCCTGCGGGACCGTCACACTCGCATCGCTCGCCACCGCGAAATGCACGGGCATCGGCGTGGCCGAAGGCCCGATGGACACCGTCGTCTTGTGGTTCCGGATCAAAAGCCCGATCTGCTGGCGCAGGTAATTGGCAAAAAGCCTAGGCTGCGTCACCGTCGTGGCATAGGTTCCGGGCATCGGCACGTGACCGAACGACAAACGGCTGTCCGTCTGTGCAAAGCTTGTCGTGACCAAACGGATCTCGGGATAGAACGCCCGATAGCGCGACACGAGCTTGCCCGACGCCACGGTTTCGGAAAACTTTTCGACCAGAAACGCCGTTGCCTGATCATAAAGTGCTATGAGCCGCTCGACCGCCGCCTCCGCAGAGTCAAAAGCCTCGTGCTCGAAAGTGTCGGGGGTGGCAATCGCAGCGGCGTCAAAGTCGGTCATCGGTCGTCCTCAATTCAGTGCCGAGGGATTTTCCGCACGGCTTGGTTCAAGTCTGACACCACAAAGATGAACTCCGCAAGACAGACGCAGCGCCCTGTTGCCTCTTACCGATTTTCGCCCACATATAACGGCATGACAAAAACACTTCTCTCTTTCGGTCACGGCTTCTCGGCCCAAGCGCTGGCCCAGCGCCTTCTTCCGCTCGATTGGCGCATCATCGGCACTACGCGGAACGAGGACAAAGCCGCGCGCTTCCTGTCCCAAGGGATCGAGCCGCGCATCTGGCCCGGCGCCGATATGATCCCTGCGCTCGACACCGCGACGCACCTCTTGATCTCGGCCGCACCCGATCAGAACGGCGATCCCGTGCTGGCCGCGTTGCAGGGCGAAATTGCCAAACGGGCGCACCAATTCGAATGGGTCGGCTATCTGTCGACCACGGGCGTCTATGGCGACAACGGCGGCGATTGGGTGGACGAGCAAAGCCCCCTGACCCCCGCCACCAAACGCGGCCAGCTTCGGGTCGAGGCGGAATCGGCTTGGGCCGCAATCGAGGGCCTGCCGCTTCACATCTTCCGTCTCGCTGGGATCTATGGCCCCGGCCGTGGCCCCTTTGCCAAGGTCCGCGCAGGCACCGCCCGCCGCATCATCAAAGAGGGTCAGGTCTTTTCCCGCACCCATGTCGAGGACATCGCCCAAGTGCTGCACGCCTCGATCAATCGCCCCAATCCGGGGGCGGCCTATAACGTCTGCGACGATGATCCCGCGCCGCCGCAGGATGTGATCGGCTACGCCGCCGAACTTCTCGGGCTTCCTCTACCGCCAGCCGAGGACTTCGAAACCGCAGAGATGACACCCATGGCCCGCAGCTTTTATGCCGAAAGCAAAAAGGTGCGGAACGACCGCATCAAGACCGAACTGGGCGTTAACCTGATTTACCCTGATTACCGCAGCGGACTTAGGGCGCTTCTCTCTCAAGAAGACTCCGAATAACCCAAGCCAGCCCAAAGAAAATACCAAGAAGGATAAGCGCCATGATCAGATTCGTGGCGTAAAAGGTTAACCGTCCGTCAAGTGTAAGATCATTAAGAAAAGGATAAGGAAATCCAGTACTTACCTTCCCCGCGGGGAAGTTTACGCGCGGCGAGACACCCCATTCGATCCAGCCGATATAGCCCAGAAGCGTGATGACCGAGAGCGTCGCGGACTCGAGAGGCTTGCGGAAACTACGATGGATAAAGAGCGCATCGATCCACTGGAGCGCAGGCCCCACAAGATGGAGATACCAGCCCTGAGCCGTGATCGACGTATCCTCGGTCGGCGAGACAAGGAACGGGTCCGCAAGGTAAAGCCGCCAATAAAGCATCACGACCATCCCGTTCAAAACGGCGGTCAATCCGATAAGCCCGTCATTGCGCCCCTTTATCAAGCCAAAGCTCCGCCCGAGCAACAATAGGCTAGAGACCGTGGAGAGCGTCAGCGCCCAATTGGTCAGGTATCGGAATGGTCCGCCGAACGGCTCCCAACTGCCGCCCCAAAAGAGCCACGAAAACCAATAGACCGCCAGACCAGCGACGAGAAAGCGGAACGCTTTTACAGATAGCTGCGATGTCATTGTGCTCTCCGAAACGCCTATGCGCTGAGAGAACCTACACGCGCAATTCCGAGCACGTCGAGAACTTTGGCCTCGATGGACGCTGCGTCAAGTTTCGCCTCGGCATACATATCCGCAGGGCTGGCGTGGTCGATGAACGTATCGGGAAGCACCATCGAACGGAACTTGAGCCCCTGATCGAACACCCCTTCGTCCGAGAGAAGCTGCGCGACATGGCTGCCGAAACCGCCGACCGCACCTTCTTCGATGGTGATCAAGGCGTCATGCTCGGCAGCAAGGCGCAGGATCATATCGCGGTCGAGCGGCTTGGCAAAACGGGCATCTGCGACCGTCGGCGTGATCCCCTTGGCGCCCAGCGCCTCACAGGCGATCTCGACCTCTTGCAGACGGGTGCCGAAGGACAGAATGGCAACGCCCTTGCCCTCGCGCACGATACGCCCCTTGCCGATTTCAAGCGGTTCCGCATCGGCGGGAATATCGACGCCGACGCCTTCGCCCCGTGGGAAACGAAAGGCAATCGGACCCTCGTCATGACGCGCCGCCGTGACGACCATCCGCGCAAGCTCGGCCTCATCCGCCGCCGCCATCACGACCATGCCGGGAAGGTTGGCCATAAACCCGATGTCAAAGCTCCCTGCGTGGGTCGCCCCATCCGCGCCGACAAGCCCCGCGCGGTCGATGGCAAAGCGAACAGGAAGCCGCTGGATCGCCACGTCGTGCACCACTTGGTCATAGCCGCGCTGAAGGAAGGTCGAATAGATCGCACAGAACGGACGCAAGCCCCCCGCAGCAAGCCCCGCAGAGAAGGTCACGGCATGTTGCTCGGCAATCCCCACATCGAAGCAGCGCGAGGTATAGCGCTCCATGAACCGCGCCAATCCCGTGCCGTCGGGCATCGCAGCCGTCACGGCGCAAATCTTGGGATCGCGCGCCGCTTCCTTGAGGAGAACTTCGGCGAACACATTGGTATAGGACGGCGCATTGGACTTGGCTTTGACCTGCTTGCCGGTCGGCACGTCGAACTTGGCCGTGGCATGGCCCTTGTCCCGCGCGGTTTCGGCGGGGGCATAGCCCTTGCCCTTTTTGGTGATCGCATGGATGAGCACAGGACCGTCCGCCCGCGCCTTGACGCTGCGCAGCACGGTCAAAAGCTGCTCCATGTCGTGCCCGTCCACAGGCCCGATATAGCGAAAGCCCAGCTCCTCGAACATGGTGCCGCCAACGGTCATATGCTTGAGCATATCCTTGGCCCGCTTGGCCCCCTCACGGAACGGCGGCGGAAGAAGCCCGATCGCACCCTTCGCGGCCTCCTTGAGGTCCTGCAAAGGCTCGCCCGCATAAAGACGGCTGAGGTAAGAGGACAGAGCGCCCGTCGGTTCGGCAATCGACATTTCGTTGTCGTTGAGGATGACGATCATCCGCTTGCCAAGATGGCCCGCGTTGTTCATCGCCTCGAACGCCATGCCCGCGCTCATCGACCCGTCGCCGATGATGGCAATCGCATCGCCAAGCCCGCTCTCGGTGGTGCCGCCAAGATCCCGCGCCACGGCAAAGCCCAAAGCCGCCGAGATCGACGTCGAAGAATGCCCCGCACCGAACGGGTCATAGGCACTCTCCGAGCGCTTGGTAAACCCCGACAACCCGTCCTTGGTCCGCAGCGTGCGGATACGGTCGCGCCGCCCTGTAAGGATCTTGTGCGGATAGGACTGGTGCGACACGTCCCAGATGATCTTGTCCTTGGGCGCGTCAAAGACCGCATGCAGAGCCACGGTCATTTCCACTACGCCAAGCCCCGCCCCGAGATGCCCGCCCGTTTCCGAAACGGCGGAAATCGTCTCGGCCCGAAGCTCGTCGGCCAGCTTGCGCAGCTGTGCATCGCTAAGCCCCTTGAGGTCGGCGGGGCTCTGGATCGTGTCGAGCAATGGCGTCACTGGTCTGGTCATGGCAAAGCGCCCGTTGGAAAATTACTTCTTGCGGTCGATAACGAACCGCGCAGCGTCCCGCAACACCGTTGCGGCCTCACCATAGGGAGATAGAGCGTCGCAGGCATCCGTCACGAGTTCATTTGCGCGGCGTTTCGCCCCCTCGAGTCCGAGCAGCGAAACAAAGGTCGCCTTGCCCGCCGCATCATCCTTGCGGAGTGCTTTGCCCACGGTGTCCTGATCCCCTTCGACATCAAGGATGTCGTCGGCAATCTGGAACGCAAGGCCCAGCGCATCGCCATAGGTCCTGAGCGGCGTGACATCCGCCCCCGCCATCATCGGCCCCGCAATGGCCGACCAAGTGATAAGCGCGCCCGTCTTGCCCGCCTGAAGCCGCGTGATCTCCTCAAGCGTCAAAGGCGTCTTGGCGGTCTCGGCGGCGATGTCCATCGCCTGACCCCCGACCATCCCGCGCACCCCTGCCGCAACGGCAAAGCTGCGGATCAGCCCGATCCGCGCCTCGGCGGAACATTTGGCCTCGGCCAAAAGCTCGAACGCCAAAGACTGGAGCGCATCCCCCGCAAGCACCGCCGTAGCCTCGTCCCATTTGCGATGCACGGTCGGCTGACCACGGCGCAGGTCGTCGTCGTCCATGCACGGCATGTCGTCATGAACAAGGCTATAGGCATGAACGGCCTCGATCGCGGCCGCTGCTTCGGTCGCATCCGCAACCCCATGAAGCCGCGCGCCCTCGATCACAAGAAACCCGCGAAGCCCCTTGCCGCCCGTCACCGCATAGCGCATCGCCTCCGCCACAGGCAGATCGACACCCTCCAGCGCCCGCGCGATACGGTGCTCGGAAATTTCTCTGGCGCGGGTCAGCGCCTCTTGGAACGACATCTTAGCCAGCGTCGAGAGGAGCAGTGCCGCTCGGCGCGCCATCGGCGCCAAAGGTGATCTTGGCGACCTTTTCCTCGGCCTCTTTGAGCTTGGCTTCGCACCGCGCCTTGAGAGCCGCGCCGCGCTCGTAGAGGGCAATCGAATCCTCAAGCGCAACGTCGCCGTGCTCAAGCTTGTTCACAACGGCTTCAAGCTCCTTGATCGCAGCTTCAAAGCTCATCTCGTTCACGGGGGTATCGGTCATCGGCCACGTTCCTCCAGTATTCTTACGTGTGCGGCAGCGCTCTCGGCCAGAGCCTCGAGATCATAACCGCCTTCGAGTGCGGATACCACGCGGCCTTGGCAATGTTTATCCGCAAGATCACAAATTCGCCCCGTGACCCATGCAAAATCGTCGGTCTCGAACTCGAGCTGGGCCAAGGGGTCGGCGCGATGCGCATCAAACCCCGCCGAGACGAGAATCAAATCGGGCTTGAACGCATCGATGCGCGGAAAGACGTCCCGCTCATAGACCTTGCGAAAGAGGTTCCCGTCCGATCCGGGCGGAAAACCGATGTTGAGCACATTTTCGAACTCGCCCGTATCCTCGGGATCACCCGAACCGGGCCAGAGGGGCCGCTGGTGCGACGATATAAAGAGCACCCGCTCGTCCTCTTGGAGAAGGTCTTGGGTGCCGTTGCCGTGGTGGACGTCGAAGTCGACGATGGCGACCCGTTTCAATCCGTGATGTTCGAGCGCATATTTGGCAGCGATGGCCACATTCCCGAAGAGACAGAACCCCATCTGAGTGGTCTTTTCCGCATGGTGGCCCGGTGGACGGATCGCGGCAAAGGCGTTCTGCGCCTCGCCTCCAAGGACCACATCGACCGCCCGCACGGCGGCCCCTGCGGCGCGATAGGCCGCGGCAAGCGAACCCTTGGACATCCATGTGTCCTCGTCAAGCTGCACGATCCCCTGATCGGGGGCCTTGGCCTTGATGCGGTCCACATAGGAATTGGGGTGCACCAGCAAAAGGTCGCTTTCCGCCGCCAAAGGCGCAAGCATCTTGGTCAGCGGAATACCGTCCAAGGCGTTGAGCACGAAATCGAGCCGCGCAACCTGTTCGGGGTGGCCGTTGGGGTTCACATGCCCAAGGCAATCGGGATGGGTGATCAAAGCAGTTGTCATGGGATTAATCCGGCACAAGCATATAGCCTTCGCCTCTCACCGTCTGGAGATAGCGGGGCTGTTTGGGGTCGCTCTCGATCTTGCGGCGAAGGCGGGTGATCTGGACATCCACCGCGCGCTCTTGGGTCTGGCCGCCGGAGCGCGCCAGCTCGTCCACAAGACGCCCGCGGGAAAAGGTCTCGCCCGTGGCGGCTGAAAAGATCTTCATCAACTGGTTCTCGGTGGCGGTCAGGCGCACGAGGTCCTTGTCGTGCCACAGCTCGTTGCGCTCGGTGTCATAGCGAAGCGGGCCGAGGTTGATGACCTTGGGCTTGACGGGTGCGACCTCGACCTGCGGGACGCGGCGGAGAATGGCGTTGATCCTGAGAAGGAGTTCCTTGGGCTCGAACGGCTTGGCAAGGTAATCATCCGCCCCCGCCTCGAGCCCCGAGATACGATCGCTGGTCTCGCCCTTGGCGGTGAGGAGCATGATCGGCGTCGTGATCTTTTGGCGGAGCGCGGCACAGAGGCTGATCCCGTCCTCGCCCGGCATCATGACATCAAGAACGATAAGGTCGAACTCCAGCCCTGCAAGGATGCGCCGCGCATGGGCGGCATCACGGGCGACGCTGACCAGAAACCCGTGCTTGACGAGAAACTTCTGGAGGAGCGATCTGATCCGCTCGTCGTCATCCACGATCAATAGGTGTGCGAGATCTGAACTCATGTCGTCTTGTCCTTGAGCGCTTCGTAATGGCGCCTCATTTCCACATCCATCATCGCCTCGAGCACCTGCCTGAAACCCGCAACAGCCTGAGGACCAGCCGCACGATAGGCGGCCCGCATCCTCTCGCGCTGGGCGTCAGAGAGTTCCCGCTCGAGTGCGGCCCCCGTTTCGGTAAGATAGAGATGTCGCTCCCGTTTGTCTTCCTTCCCGACCCTGCTCTCGACCAAACCGTCTTCGATCAGGGTGCGCAACACACGATTGAGGGATTGCTTTGTAACACCCAAGATAGACAGGAGGTTGTTGACCGTGGTTCCGGGACTCCTATGGATGAAGTGCACGGCGCGGTGATGGGCGCGGCCATAGGACTTGTCCTCGAGGATGCGGTCAGGATCGGCGGTGAACCCGCGATAGGCAAAGAACATGGCCTCGATCCCTTTGCGGAGCTGTTCGTCCGTTAGGTAAAGAAGTGACTGACCACCTGCGACATCATTCATGCTCTGACCCTCCAAGAGTGAACCCAAGATACGTCAGCCTTGTTGACATTCCAAGCATCAACTGGTAGCGAATCCGCAATTCAACGCAACATTATGTCCGAAGCGGACCTGATTGCGAAACAAAACGAAAAGGAAGGGTCTAAAAATGGCTGGTGCCTACGACGATCGCGACGGCAAAATCTGGATGGACGGCAAGTTGGTCGAATGGCGCGATGCCAAGGTGCACCTCTTGACCCACGCGCTTCACTACGCCTCTTCGGTGTTCGAAGGCGAGCGTTGCTATAACGGCAAGATTTTCAAAGGCGTAGAGCATTCGCACCGCCTCAAGCGTTCGGCGAACCTTCTGGATTTCGAGATCCCCTATACCATCGAAGAGATCGAAGCCGCCAAATACGAAGTGCTCAAGGCCAACGGCTGGACCGATGCCTATGTGCGTGCCATCGCATGGCGCGGTGCGGGCGAAGACATGGGTGTCGCCTCCAAGCGTAACCCCGTCCGTTTCGCTGTCGCGGCTTGGGAGTGGGGCAACTACTATGGCGATGCAAAGATGAAGGGCGCAAAGCTCGACATCGCGAAATGGCGTCGTCCCGATCCCGCGACCATTCCTTGCGAAGCCAAGGCAGCGGGTCTTTACATGATCTGCACCATGTCCAAGCACGCCGCCGAAGCCAAAGGCTGTTCGGATGCGATGATGTTCGACTATCGCGGCTATGTTGCCGAAGCGACCGGCGCGAACATCTTCTTCGTCAAGGATGGCGAGATCCACACGCCCAAGCCCGACTGCTTCCTCAACGGGATCACCCGTCAGACCGTGATCGGGATGCTCAAGGAAAAAGGCCTCACCGTTCACGAGCGTCACATCATGCCCGAGGAGCTTGAAGGCTTCGAGCAGTGCTGGCTTACCGGCACCGCAGCCGAGGTTACGCCCGTCGGCCAGATCGGTGACTACACCTTTGAAGTCGGCGCGATCTGCCGCGACATCTCGGAGAGCTACGAGAAGCTCGTTCGCGCCTAAGCGATCCGATCCGAGACGACATCAAGCGCCGGTCCAGAAATGGGCCGGCGTTTATCCTTGTTGGGTCATGGCTTTGCGCTGTTTGGCGCGTTCGATCCCGAGCTTGCGTTCCCGCAGGATAATGATGATCCCCGCGACGATGATGATGCCCGCCCCCGTCAGGGTGGCCTTGGTCGGCAGCTCGTCGAAGATGAAATACCCGATTGCGATGGCGAAGAGCATGGAGGTGTATTCAAACGGTGCGACCAAAGAAACGTCGGCATAGCGATAGCTCGACGTCAGGAAAATCTGGAGAAAGCCGCCAAGCACACCCGCGCCGACGAGAAAGGCCGCCTCTGTGGGTGTCGGGATGACCCAGCCCCAATAGATCGTAAAGAGCGACAGGACGGTCGCGGTGACGGAGAACCAGAAGACGATGGTTGCCGTGTCCTCGGTGCGGGTGAGTTTGCGCACGAAGACCTGTGCCAGCGAGGCCGAAACCGCGCTTGCCAAAGCGGTCATGACCCCGAGCATGGCAAGGGGGTCTTGGGTCGCGGTCTCGAACGAGAGGCGCGGCGCAAGGATGATACCCACCCCGACAAGACCGAGCGCAACCGCCCCGAGACGATAGGGGCCGACGTTTTCATTGAGGAACATGGCCGCAAAGATCACCACGAGGATCGGAGCGAGATAGCTTATCGCGGTCACTTCGGGGAGCGGCAGGAGACCAAGGCTTGCAAAGCCGAAAGCCATGCCAGAGGTGCCGATCAGACCGCGCCAGAAATGGCCGAGGGGATTTTTGGTCTTGAGCCCTGTGCCCAGCTCGCCCCGATACAAAAGCCAGACGACAATCACGGGAATGGCGAAGAACGAGCGGAAAAAGACCGCCTCGCCGGGGGGTATGGTATCCGAGACGTGCTTGATCATCGACGACATGATGACGCCGAAAGACACCGCTAGGAGTTTGTAAAGGACGCCTCGGAGCGGTTGCATTGTGACCTCGGAGCTCTGGCTATAGGGTCAGAGCACCAGAGGCCAAGGCAAAGGTCAAGCGCGATAGCCGCGTTCGATCTTGGTAAAGGCCGCAAGGCGCGAAGTTTCGCTTCGCAACTGGGGCTGTCGATGGAGTTCGCGCGGGGCGGGATGGGGTTTGTCCATCGCCTCGATCTTGAGAAACTGGCCAAGGCGGGTGCTGTCTTTGGCCTCGGTCGGACGGTCAACGATATGACGGTGCATGTGCAGTCCTCCTCTTGATGGAGGTCCAGACTAGCAGCTTTGGGTGGATTTTTCGAGTGTTTTAGGTCCCTAGGCGGGAAACAGCCCAACGCGCGGCTTCGGCAACCACAGGATCGGGGTCGGTGACGAGCGTCTCGGCCACGGGGCGCAGCGCAGGATCCGACGAATTGCCGATGGCGTAAAGCACGTTGCGCACAAAGCGGTTTCGGCCGATCCGCTTGATCGGAGAGCCGCTGAACAAGGCGCGGAAGGCAGGGTCGTCGAGGGTGGCAAGCTCGGAGAGTTTCGGTTCGATCAGCTCGGGGCGGGCGACGTATTTCATCTCGCGCGCTTCGGCGGCGAATTTGTTCCAAGGGCAGACCCCGAGGCAATCATCGCAGCCATAAATGCGGTTGCCCATCTTCTCGCGCAGGTCATGGGGGACCGCGCCGCCGAATTCGATCGTGAGGTAGGAAATGCAGCGCCGTGCGTCGATCTGGTAAGGCGCGGGAAAGGCATCGGTCGGGCAGGCATCAAGACAGGCACGGCACGAACCGCAGTGGCTCTCTTCGGGCGCATCCACGGGCAATTCCAGCGTGGTGAAAATCGCGCCGAGGAAAAACCAGCTTCCCAGATCGCGTCCAAGAAGGTTCGTGTGCTTGCCCTGCCAACCGAGACCTGCGGCCTGTGCGAGGGGCTTTTCCATGACGGGAGCGGTGTCGACAAAGACCTTGATCTCGGTGCCGGGGGCTTGGTCGATGAGCCAGCGGCCCACGGCCTTGAGCCGCTTTTTCACCAAGTCGTGGTAATCGCGGTTCTGGGCATAGACCGAGATGGCCGCGCGGTCGGGTTTGCCGAGAACTGCAAGGGGGTCATGTTCGGGCGTGTAGGGTTCGGCGAGCATGATGACGGAGCGCGCCTCGGGCCAGAGAGCGGCGGGGTTGCCGCGCCAATGCATACGGTCGGCCATCCACGCCATATCGCCGTGACGACCCTCGTCCACAAAGGTTTGAAGACGCTCGGCCAATTCAGGCAGAGCATCGGGGCGACAGATCCCCAGCTTGGCAAAACCCGCTTCCTTGGCAAAGGCTTCGAGCTTGTCGCGCATCGGCTCAGAAATCGAGGTCGGAATAGTGCGAGGGCTGGGGGAAACCCGGAAGCTGATCGGCGAGGATCGAGCGGAAGGCGGGGCGGCTCTTGATCTTGGCATACCAGTCCTTGACGATCTCGGAGCGGTTCCAATCCACGTCGGAGATATAGTCGAGGCACGACAGATGCGCGGCGGCGGCAAAGTCCGCGATGGTCAGATCATTGCCTGCAAGCCAGCGGCGTTTCTCGAGGAGCCACGCCATATAGTCGAGGTGATACTTGATCGCCTTGGCCCCTGCTTTGACGTTGGTGCTGTCGGGATAGCCTGTGCCCTTCACCTTGCGAAACACACGTTCGCCCAAGAGCTTGCAAGTGACTTCGTTATAGAATTTGTCATCGAACCAGCCAACGATGCGGCGCACTTCGTATCGGGCTTCGGCCCCTTTGGGCATTAGGGCGGGAGTCGGATGCAATTCTTCGAGGAATTCGCAAATCGCCTGACTCTCGGTGTAGAATTTGTTGCCCATCTTGAGCACGGGCACTTTGCCTGCGGGATTGCGGCGCATGAAATCTGCGTCCTGCTCCCAATACCGCTCTTCGACAAGCTCTACTTCGATCCGCTTTTCAGCAAGGACAAGACGGACTTTGCGGGAAAACGGCGACAGCGGGAAATGATACAGGCGGTTCATACATCAAACTCTGGCTTCGGAGATCGGGTCCTCAATGCCGCAACGGGGGCGCTTGATCAATGGCTGTTGCGCGTTTCAGTCACCTTCGAAGCAGCTTGCGCGGCCATCCGCTTGGATCGTGGCGGCTCCGTCCAGAATACGGGCGGCTTGGCGCCGGACATAGTTCGAGGGGTTCGAGGCGGAGCGATCCTTGGGATCGGGGAGGATCGCGGCAAGGCGGGCGGCTTCGGTCGGGTCAAGCTCGGCGGCGGAGACACCGAAGTAATGCTGGGCCGCGGCTTCGACGCCGAAGACGCCCGTGTCGAACTCGGCCACGTTGAGATAGACTTCGAGCACGCGGCGCTTGGACCAGACGGCCTCCATCAACGGGGTCAGCACGGCTTCGAGCGTTTTGCGGAGCCAGCTGCGCTCTTGCCAGAGGTAGACGTTCTTGACGACCTGTTGGGAAATGGTGGAGCCGCCACGGTTGGCCCCATCGGCAAGAGCGGCGCGGATGGCGGTCAGGTCGAGACCCCAGTGCAGGCAGAAGTTCGCGTCCTCGGCTGCGACGACGGAACGGGCCATAACCGGAGCGATGTCGTCGAAGGAGACCCATTCATGGTCGATGCTGCCGATGCGGCGACCTTCGGAGAACATATAGGGCGTGGTCGGCGGGTTGATCACCGAAAAGCCGATGATGCCCAGAGCCACAAGCACGACAAACCCGAGGCAGGCGCGGAGCACCCAGCGCTTGACCTTGGTTTTCCATCCGTCGATGCGACCTGTGATGGCTTTGCTTTTGCTGCTGCTCTTTTTTGCCATGGCAGGAGATTACAGGGGATGGGGGGGCAAGGAAAGCTGTCTTGGAAACGAAAAAGCCCCCGCGAATTGCAGGGGCTTTGACTTGGACTGTGGTCCGATTACTCGGCCGGAACTGCCTTTTCCTCGATCCAGAGCGGATGCGGGATGTGGATGAGCATTTCCTTGGGGCAGACCTGAATGAACTTGGCCTTTTCGGTTTCCCAGTGCTGGAGGATCTCGGCGGCCTTGCGGCTTCCGGTTTCCTTGGCGTGACGCTCGATCAGGCCGCGCAGTTGGGTTTCCCAATGCTCGACGGTGACGGGGCAGGTGACAAGCGACTCCATGTTGATGAGCGCTTCGGTGTCGCCGTCGGCGTCGTAGAGATACGCCATGCCGCCCGTCATACCTGCGCCGAAGTTGGCACCGATGGACCCGAGGATCACGGCAACGCCGCCCGTCATGTATTCACAGCCGTTGGAGCCGCAGCCTTCGACGACGACCTTGGCGCCCGAGTTACGGACGGCAAAGCGTTCGCCCGCACGACCCGCCGCGAAGAGGTAACCGTCGGTCGCACCGTAAAGCACGGTGTTGCCGATGATGGTGTTCTCGGAGGCGACAAGCGGCGAATTCATCGGAGGACGCACAACGATGGTGGCACCCGACAGACCCTTGCCCACGTAGTCGTTGGCATCGCCCGACACTTCGATCTTGAGACCCGGAGCGCCGAAGGCACCGAGCGACTGACCTGCCGAGCCCTTGAGCTTGACCGTGAGGTGGTCGGGCTGAAGGTTGTTGCGCATGCCGAAGTTCTTGACGATGTGCGACGAGGTGCGCGTGCCGATGGTGCGGAGCGTGTTCTGCACCGCATATTCGAGCTGCATCTTTTCGCCGTCGTTGAGGAAGCGGGCTGCATCCTGAACGATTTCGGCGTCGAGCGTATCGGGCACAACGTTGCGCGGCTTGTTGCGGTCGTACTTGATCTTGTCCGCGCCATCGACGGTGATGAGAAGCGGGTTGAGGTCAAGGTCGTCAAGGTGAGCCGAACCACGGCTGACCTGAGTCAGGAGGTCCGCACGGCCGATCACGTCATCAAGGCTACGGGCACCGATGGAGGCGAGGATTTCGCGCACTTCGGTGGCGTAGAAGGTGATGAGGTTCACAACCTTGTCTGCCGTGCCCGTGAACTTGGCGCGGAGCTCTTCTTTCTGGGTGCAGACACCGACGGGGCAGGTGTTCGACTGGCACTGACGCACCATGATACAGCCCATCGCGATCAGAGCGGCGGTGCCGATGCCGTATTCTTCGGCACCCATCATCGCGGCCATGACGATATCGCGGCCCGTGCGCAGACCACCGTCGGTGCGGAGCGTGACGCGTTCGCGCAGGTTGTTCATTGCAAGAACCTGATGCGCTTCGGTCAGACCCATTTCCCACGGAAGACCCGCGTATTTGATCGAGGTCGCGGGCGATGCGCCCGTGCCGCCGTTGTGGCCCGAGATCAGGATGATGTCGGCCTTTGCCTTGGCAACGCCAGCAGCAATGGTGCCGACGCCCGAAGAGGCCACCAGCTTGACCGTTACCTTGCAACGCGGGTTGATCTGCTTGAGGTCGTAGATCAGCTGGGCAAGGTCTTCGATCGAGTAGATGTCGTGGTGCGGCGGCGGCGAAATCAGGGTCACGCCTTTGGTCGAGTGACGCAGACGCGCGATGAGATCGGTGACCTTCATCCCCGGAAGCTGACCGCCTTCACCCGGCTTTGCACCCTGAGCGACTTTGATCTCGAGCTCTTCACAGTGGTTCAGGTATTCGGCGGTGACACCGAAACGGCCCGAAGCGACCTGCTTGATCTTGGCCGACGGATTGTCGCCGTTCGGCTCGGGAACGAAGTGTGCCGGATCCTCGCCGCCCTCGCCCGAGTCGGACTTGGCGCCGATGCGGTTCATGGCAACGTTGAGCAGCTTGTGTGCCTCGGGCGACAGCGCGCCGAGCGACATACCGGGGGTGACGAAGCGCTTGCGGATCGAGGTGATCGATTCCACTTCTTCGATCGGGATCGCTTTGCCCATCGGCTTGATCGCCAGAAGGTCACGCAGGTGGATCGGCGGGTTCGACTGCATCACAGACGAATACTGCTTCCACAGTTCGTAGGACGAACGGTCGCAAGCGGCCTGAAGAAGGTGCATCGTCTGCGCTTCCCATGCGTGCTTTTCACCCGAGCGGCGGGCTTTGTAGAAACCGCCGACAGGAAGAACGTTCTGGCCCGAGGTCCAGCCTTTGGCGTGCACTTCGGAAACCTTGTGCTGGATACCGTGAAGACCGATGCCTGAAATGCGGCTGTGCATACCGGGGAAGTATTCGGCAACCATCGCACGCGACAGGCCGACGGCTTCGAAGTTCAGACCGCCGCGATAGGACGAGAGAACCGAGATCCCCATCTTGGACATGATCTTGAGAAGACCTGCGTCGATAGCTTCGCGATAGGCTTTGACCGCTTCGGTCAGGGTGCAATCGAGAAGGCCGCGCTCGATACGGTCGGCGAGGCTGTCCTGTGCGAGATAGGCGTTCACGGTGGTGGCACCGCAACCGATGAGAACCGCAAAGTAATGCGCATCCATGCACTCGGCCGAACGGACGTTCAGCGAGGTGAAGGTGCGAAGGCCCTTGCGGGTCAGCCACGAGTGCACAGCCGAAGTCGCAAGGATCATCGGCATTGCGACTTTGTCGACGCTCTGGTGCTCGTCGGTCAGGATGATGTGACCTGCGCCCGAACGCACGGCGTCCTCGGCCTCTTCACGCACGCGGGTGAGTGCGTTGCGCAGTGCCTCTTGGTCGCCGCCCGCGGCAAAGGTGCAGTCGATGACGACAACGCTGTCGCCGAACTGCTTGACCATCTGCTCGAACTCGGCGTTGCCGACGAAGGGGCTCTCGAGCACGAGGATTTCGGTCTGCGAGCTGTTTTCGTCGAGCACGTTCTTGAGGTTGCCGAAGCGCGTCTTGAGTGACATGACGCGGCTTTCGCGCAGCGAGTCGATCGGCGGGTTCGTCACCTGCGAGAAGTTCTGGCGGAAGAAGTGCGACAGCGGGCGATATTGCTGCGAAAGCACCGCCGACGGGGTGTCGTCGCCCATGGAGGCGATCATTTCCTTGCCGTCTTCGGCCATCGGAGCAAGAACCTGCTCGAGCTCTTCAAGGCTGTAGCCAGCCGCGATCTGGCGCTTGCGCAGCTCGTCGCCCGTGAAGAGCGGCTTTTCTGCGACGTCCTTGGTGATCTCGCTCAGATCGACGACCTTTTCGATCCAGTCGCCGAAGGGCTGGCTGGCGGCGAGCTTGTCCTTGATCTCGGTGTCGTGGAAGAGCTTTCCCTCTTTCATGTCCACAGCGATGAGCTGACCCGGACCGAGAGCGCCCTTTTCGACGACGGTGGCTTCGTTGATCGGAACCATGCCCGCTTCGGAGCCAGCGATCAGAAGACCGTCGCCCGTGACGACATAGCGGAGCGGACGCAGGCCGTTACGGTCAAGACCGCCACAAACCCAACGACCATCGGTCATCGCAAGAGCGGCAGGGCCGTCCCACGGTTCCATCACGGCGTTGCAGTAGGAATACATGTCCTGCCATGCCTGCGGCATCTCGACGGCCTGCTTGGACCATGCTTCGGGAACGAGCATCGTCTTGGCCATCGGGGCGTTGCGGCCTGCGCGCACGAGGACTTCGAAGACCGAGTCGAGTGCTGCGGAGTCGGAGACGCCAGCGGGGATGATCGGCTTCATGTCTTCGGCCATATCGCCGAAGGTCGAAGAGGCCATACGGATTTCGTGGCTCTTCATCCAGTTGACGTTGCCCTTGAGCGTGTTGATCTCGCCGTTGTGGGCCAACATGCGGAAGGGCTGGGCAAGACGCCATTCGGGGAAAGTGTTGGTCGAATAGCGCTGGTGATAGATCGCAAAGGCGGATTCGAAACGCTCGTCCTGAAGGTCGGGATAGAACTCGGCGACCTGCTCGGCGAGCATCATGCCCTTGTAGATGATCGAGCGGCAGGAGAGCGAGCAGAAGTAGAGGCTCGCGATCTGGGCCGCAATCGCCGCTTTCTCGATGCGGCGGCGGATGATGTAAAGCTCGCGCTCGAACTGGTCCTCGTCGATGTCCTTTTCGCAGCGGATCAGGATCTGCTCGATTTCGGGACGGGTCGCGTTGGCCTTTTCACCAAGGCAATCGGTGCTTACCGGAACGTGGCGCCAGCCATAGATATAGTGACCCATGCGCAGAACTTCGGATTCCACGATGGTCCGGCAACGCTCTTGAGCGCCGAAATCGGTGCGCGGCAGGAAGACCTGACCAACGGCGATCATCTTGTTCAGATCGGGCTCGTGGCCCGTGCGACGGATCTGGTCGCGGAAGAACTCGACCGGAATCTGGACGTGGATACCTGCGCCGTCACCCGTTTTGCCGTCGGCGTCGACAGCACCGCGGTGCCAGATTGCCTTGAGCGCGGAGATGCCGTTGTCGACGACCTTGCGCGAGGGTTTGCCATCAACGGATACAACAAGACCGACACCACAGCTGGAATGCTCGTCATCCTCACGGAAGAGGCTGTTCTCGGTCATCCACTTGCGCTTAGCTTCTTCGGCTGCGGCCCAATTTTCGTCATAGATGGTCATGATTGGCTCCTTAGAGGCAGGAAAGACAGGGCGTTATGAGCGCCGCAGCCATGCTTGCGAATTAGTGTTGTTCAGCAGCGGGTCGGACCCGAGGCCGGAAAGGATTGCGCCACAGTCATACTGTGGTTCGGAGGCGAGAAAGCCCGCTTCTCCCGGAAAGGAAAAGGTGACGGGGGTGTCGTTTTCAACGAAGCTGCCCGTCAGATCGGTGACATCACGCTCGCCCGAGAGGAACACGCGCCAGTCGCGGTTGATGAACTCGCGGCCTTCGGCGGCCCAGATCTGGCGACCGCCCGAGTCGAAAGCCTTGATCTCGAACTCGGTCCATTCGAGCGTCACACCGTCAATGGTGGTCGTCTCTCCTGTGAGGCGGTCGACACCGATATAGCGGGTCACGCCGAACACATCGGATTCGGTCGTGAAGTCGTAAGTATCCTCGCCCGTTGCGAGCAGCTCGGAAAAGGACGCGGGATCACGGGGGTTGTCGCCAAGGACCGAGGTCGAGCCCGAACGGGGCGAGAAGCTCTCGATCCATTGGGTTTCGCTGTCGATCGACCCGATATAGGTCATCCCGTCCATGTCGAGATCGACGCGGCGGGTATACCCCTCGGGGTCTGCCTCGCAGGTGAAGATATGCGAGACGAGGCAGGCTTTTTGCTGAACGGTGACGATGGCCTCGCAGCCTTGGGGGAGCGAGAAGGTCCCTGCGGAAACAGGCAGGCCGAAGAGGGCGGCAAGAGCCACCCCCGAAAGTCCTGTGATCTGAATCCGACGTGCGTTCATCAAAGTTGCCCGTGTTTTCCGCTTATTCGGCTGCGACCGAAGCGGATTGGTTGAGGTAGTCGAGGATCGCGGCAGCGCTGTCGCGGCCATCGCGGATCGCCCAAACCACGAGGGACGCGCCGCGCACGATGTCACCAGCGGCATAAACGCCGTCGAGCGAGGTCTTGCCCGTGCCGAACTCGGCTTTGATGGTGCCCCAACGGGTCACTTCGAGACCGTCGACGCCCCAGAGCTTGCGGAGGTCTTCGGGTTCGAAGCCAAGCGCCTTGACGACGAGATCGGCCTTTTCGACATAGTCGGCGCCTTCGATCAGCTCGGGCATCTGACGGCCAGAGGCATCGGGTGCGCCGAGACGCATCTTCTGGACTTCGACGCCTTCGACCTTGTCGCCGCCGACAAAGCCTTTGGGGGCTGCAAGCCAGACGAATTCCACGCCTTCTTCTTCGGCGTTCTGGGTTTCGCGCTGCGAGCCGGGCATGTTGGCGCGGTCACGGCGATAGAGACATTTGACCGAAGTCGCGCCCTGACGGATCGCGGTGCGCACGCAGTCCATCGCGGTGTCGCCGCCACCGATGACGATGACGTTCTTGCCTTCTGCGTTCAGCTCGCCGCTGTCGAATTCGGGCACGTCATCCCCGAAGGAACGGCGGTTCGAGGCGGTGAGATAGTCGATCGCGCGAACGATGCCCGTAGCTTCGGACCCCGGAGCCACAAGATCGCGGGTCTTGTAGACGCCCGTTGCGATCAGGACCGCATCATGCTTGCCGCGGATCGCGTCGAACGTGATGTCTTCGCCGACGTTGCAGTTGAGAACGAATTCGACGCCGCTCTGAACGAGTTGGTCGAAACGCTTCATCACGACGTCTTTCTCAAGCTTGAAGCCCGGAATGCCATAGGTCAGAAGCCCGCCTGCACGGTCGTAACGGTCGTATACGGTGACCTGAACGCCAGCGCGGCGGAGCATGTCGGCAGCAGCAAGACCGCCCGGACCTGCGCCGATGATCGCAACGCTTTCCGAACGCTCTGCGGCGGGGGCGATGGGCTTTACCCAACCGTTTTCCCACGCCATGTCGGTGATGTATTTCTCGACCGAACCGATGGTGACGGTGCCGTGGCCCGACTGTTCGATCACGCAGTTGCCTTCACACAGACGGTCCTGCGGGCAGATGCGGCCGCAGATCTCGGGGAAGGTGTTGGTGGCCTGAGACAGCTGATAGGCCTCTTCGAGACGGCCTTCGGCGGTCATGCGGAGCCAATCGGGAATGTTGTTGTTCAGAGGGCAGTGCGACTGGCAATAAGGCACACCGCACTGGCTGCAACGGCTGGCCTGTTCTTCGGCCTTTGCTTTTGCATACTCTGCATAAATCTCGTTGAAGTCCTGCTTGCGCTCGTCAGCGGCACGCTTGGTCGGCATATCGCGACGAACTTCGACAAACTTGAGCATCTTCTGAGTAGCCACAGGCCATCCTCCGCAATCTATTCGGAGCGACTGAATACTGTGGAGCTTGCAGAATGAAAAGTCAGTAATGCTGACCTAAATTACGCTTTTTGGCATTTCGCGGCCTAATTTCCGAAATTATTTTCAGAAATTAGGTAACTTGTGCTGACCTAATGCCTAAAAGCCCATCGAAAGAGCTATGAAAGCAAGGCTTCCCACGATGATTCGCCACCAGCCGAAAATGCGGTATCCGTTGCGGCTCACGTAGCCGAGAAGCCAATTGACAACGAGAACACCGGAGATGAAGGCGATCACGAAGCCGACCGCGATCTCGTTCAGGGCCGACATGTCGAGGACATCACGGTTCTTGTAGAGGTCATAGGCAAAGGCCCCCGCCATGGTCGGCATGGAGAGGAAAAACGAAAACTCGGCCGCCGCGCGTTTGTCCACACCGAGCGAAAGCGCGCCGACGATGGTCGCACCCGAACGGCTTACCCCCGGGATCATCGCGATGCACTGGATAAAGCCGATGGCCAGCGCCTTGGACAACGGAATGTCCATCGCGTCATGGTGTTTCGGTTCGGGCGCGATCTTGTCGATGAAGAGAAGCACGATCCCGCCAAGCACCAGCATGATGGAGATGAGCTTGGGGGTTTCGAAGAGCACGGTTTTGATGAAATCATGCGCCAGAACACCGATCACGACCGCAGGGAAAAACGCGATCAGAACGGAATAGATCGTGCGCCGTGCCGTCGGATCGCTCGGGGCGCGCGAAAACACGTCCCAAAGTTTTTTGGCATAAACCGAGAGAACTGCGAGAACCGCACCGAGTTGAATCACCACCTCGAAGGTTTTGCCTGCACTTTCAAAGCCGAGGAAATGCCCCGCAAGAAGAAGGTGCCCCGTGGAAGAAACGGGAATGAACTCGGTCAAACCTTCGACCAGCCCAAGGAAGGCGGCGACCAGTGTTGTATCTTGAACCATAGTCGCCTCTTGCTCTTAGGCTTTGCGCAGGTTTTTCGCCGACTCTTTGATCTCGGAGTATTGGCCCGAGGGACGGAAGCGCCAGAGATAGTCGGGCAGAACCGCTTCCATATCGGTCGGCTCGATACCGAGCTGGGCAAAGCCGCTTGCACCCTCGGAGACGACGTTGTCGGAGCGCAGGTTGATCACCTGATCCTTTGTCAGCGGGGCTTTGACGATGCCGAGGCTCAGGGTCTGGCCGATACCTGCGACGGTCGCGATGAGGTTGGCGATGCCGAACGGGATATTCACAACCAGACGACGACGACGGATCACGGTCAGCATGACGCCCATCAACTCGCGGAACGTCATCGCATCGGGGCCGCCCAATTCGTAGATACCGGCGGCAGCCTTGCCCGTGACGCCAGCGACGGCGGCCTGAGCCACGTCATCGACCCAAACGGGCTGGAACTTGGTGTCTGCACCGACCACGGGAAGGATCGGGCCGAAACGAGTCATCGCGGCGAAACGGTTGAAGAAACCGTCTTCGGAGCCGAAGATGATCGACGGACGCAGGATCACGGCGTTCGGGAAAGCGGCGAGAACGGCAGCTTCACCAGCCGCTTTGGTGCGGGCGTATTCACTTGCCGATTCGGGGTTTGCACCGATGGCGGAAATCTGGACCAGCGCACCGACACCCGCAGCGGCGGAGAGACGGGCGATACGGCCCGGCGCCTCGGCCTGAACGGCGTCAAAAGTGTTCTTGCCGGTTTCTTCGAGGATACCGACGCAGTTTACAACGGCATCGGCGCCGTGAAGGACTGCGGCGACGCTTGCATCATCGCGGACGTTGCAGAATACGGGCTCAACCTGACCGACGACGCCATAAGGCTTGACGAAAAGCGCCTCGTTCGGGTTACGGACCGCAACGCGGACGCGCCAACCCTCTTTCGCCATGCGGCGGGCAATATAGCGACCGACAAAACCGGAACCGCCGAAGATGGTGACAAGCTTGGACATGCTACGCCTCTCTTGAAAACTCGGCTTGGTTTACCCCTCACCCCCCAATGAGACAAGGCGCAAAAGGGAACAAAGTGAAATCATGTCGGAATCGCGTTGACAGTGCCCCAAAGCCGCCTTACATGCCGCCTCACGACACCTGCCCAGGTGGCGGAATGGTAGACGCGCTGGCTTCAGGTGCCAGTGGCCGCAAGGCCGTGGAGGTTCGAGTCCTCTCCTGGGCACCATATCCCCCAGTTAGCTTGCTGATTTTCCTTTGGTTTAACCGAAGGGAGGACACGTCTGTGTCACACATTCAGTACACATTGCTGCGTTCAAACACCTATTATTACAATCGCCGTGTTCCTAGGGCAGCGAGATATATCTACGGCGATTTCATACGGGTAGCTCTATCCACAGAGCAGCCTCAAGCAGAAGTGCTGGCTGGTCGTTTAACTGATGCGCTTAATGCTGCGTGGTCTGATACTAATCATGTCATGCGGCTCAATATCGAGGCGATCATCAGTAGCCACAAACCCCGCTTAACAAAGCTGTCAGAATTCACCTCGGATTATCTATCTTGGAAGTCCATCACCCCCACACCTGTGCTACTGGCAAGCAGGTCACTGATTTCTCTGCTGGGGGACCGTCATGTCTCTGAGTATTCCCGTGAGGACATAAAGCTCTTCGCTCAAAGCCTACTTCAGAAAGGTAATAGGACAGGGACTGTTAGACGTAGACTAAACTGTATTTCCGCCGTGCTTAACTATGCATATGCTGAGTTAGAATTGGATAAACGTAATCCAGCGTCTCGTGTCCTGATACGAGGAGAAGGTGCCGATGCTATGCGTAGAGCTACCTTCACGTCCAAGCAACTCGAACTTGGATATAAAGAGGCGTTAGCTTCGGGAAGTGACGTGCGTCTACTGTTCCCCTTGTTGGGTGAGACTGGGTGCAGATTGGCTGAGATTACTGGCCTTCGCATTGAGGATGTTTGTATTTCGTCCCAAGTGATCCATATCAGTCCCCATAGTTGCAGGCGTCTCAAAACCAAGGGCAGCGAGAGAGACTTGCCACTTGTAGGATATGCGCTGGAGGCAATGGAACTGGCATTGAAGCAAGCTGATCAGAGCTTCTTATTCCCTCGGTATCTCAAAGAAGATGCCATCAGAGCTACTCACGCCAGCAATGCTCTCAACCGTTGGGTCAAACAACGGTTTGGAGGCCTTACAGCGCACTCTTTGCGTCATACTATGAGAGATAGGCTGAGGGCAGCTTGTACACCACTCGAGTTAATAGATCAGATTGGTGGCTGGTCATCTGTCAACTCAATCGGTTCTCAGTACGGTGAGGGGTATAGCTTAAAAATGGTGAGAGATTATTTGGAAAAGGTAAAGATCGAGTAGTCAAAAAGCTTCAAGTTTCGTTGTCTTGCAAGGAGTAGGCTTCATTGAGGTCTACTTCTTTCAAACCACTGACAGTCGTCACAAAGGTTTCTCCCGCACCGTCCCAAGCGGCTACAGCATAACAGCCACTCATTTTAGTGCATTTGGTGGTAGCCAAGTTGAAGTTTTCAAGTATTCACCATTCAGTGATAATTGCTTGGCATGATGAGACTTGGAAGCCTTTCAGACCTAGCTATTTCTCGCCGTTTGTGTCATTAGTTTTTTTGCTAGGCTCTCCGAATTTCGCCAGCAATCCCCCAAGAACTAAGCTAACATAACCCCAAAAGGCAGCGTCGGGAAATTGATCCTTTGCGACAAATGATAATAAAAAGTTTACAATAAACATTACTAGGGCAACTTTTGGTACACCAAATGAAAATGCGCCGCCCAAGAACATGAGAAAAGCCATGAGCATTCCGACAGCTCCAGCCTGCATCACGCCTTGTTTCTCAGCTACAGAAGAGGCAACAGTTAAGAGGCCACTCTGCATAAACGAAACAAATGATAATACTATTCCAATAATGCCAACTGCTATTTTCACTTTTTATACCCTCATGCTAGCTTTGTTATTTTCTAAGTTTTTCATCTAAAGTTAGGCTTTGTCGATCTTTAATCTCAGTGTGTAAAGCGATGCTCTCGATGGATATCCATGGGCAATGATTAGAAAGGTGAAGATCGAGTAATCAATAAGCCTCATGGCTCGTTGTCTTTCAGGGTGTGGGCTTCATTGAGGTCTACTTCTGTCAATCCACTGACAGTTGTCACAAAGGTTTCCCTCTCGCTGTCCCAAGAGGCTACAGCATAGCATCCACTCATCATTGTGCTTGTTGGCGTCCCTGATGCTGAAGAGCAGTATGCACCGCTTAGCGGGAATAGAAGGGCGGTATGAGGCTCGCCATATGTAAGGAGCTGTACAAACAGTGGCGCCCAACTCATCCTCCATACAAACGTCTTCCCATCTACGAAGAGGTAAGTATCACATCCTCCAGTCCCACACCAAATTGGCCCAAGATCACCGCAGCTAAAATCCGAAATTAGGACGGTGGCAGACGTACCATTGCCGTCGATAGTCATTTGGTAGGTAGGGTCGCCTTTGATCCTCAGACCTTTTTCTGGGTTATTTCCCAACTCTTCGGCACACTGTTTATCGTAGGCTTCAAGGACTGACGCCACTGCATGTTGGTTAGCCTCAGGAATTACATCAGCCAGCACAACATTGGCCGTAGAGAACGTTATTAGAAGTGCTGGTATGAATTTGAGAACTTTGGAATTCTGAAGAACATGAGAGGAAGGCCAGAACTGAATGTGTGACACAGACGTGTCCTCCCTTCGGTTAAACCAAAGGAAAATCAGCAAGCTAACTGGGGGATATGGTGCCCAGGAGAGGACTCGAACCTCCACGGCCTTGCGGCCACTGGCACCTGAAGGATTTAAATTATCCTTTATTCCCATAGACTTACTTCATTTCCGCTTTAAAGAATACGTGATCACTACTGGAGGTCAACAGCTCTTTAACAGGTTATGTGTGACAAGATGTGTGACAGGGTTCGAGGAGCCAAGAGTAGGTTCGCAATTTGCCTTTCTTGCACTTAGGTCTCTAGTTTTGATGAAAGCAGGAGAGAGGCCTTTTTCTTGTGATGCTCCTGATAGTCACACAGAGAGCCATACCGCATCGTCTATCTTTCCAGAGTCTCACCCGGCTAGATGTAAGAGTTGGACTCTCTGGGTGCCCTTGAGAGTCTGTGCGGGGGCATGGGCCACAGGGGGGTATACCCGATGTACATATACCTGCTCTGCCAGAGAGGTGGCTTTAGGAACTGGGTGATAGTAGCTGTGGGATGACTGACAGCCTTTGCTGTTGGTCTTCATGACCATCTTCACACGTGAGAGAACATGGAACTGTTCGATCTGTCGTGGACGGGAGTATGCGGCCTGTTCTGTCTGCCAGTCTAACCGCCGATTATTAGCCCCTAGGGTAACGGGGAGTTTCATACAGTCGGCATTAGCAAGCGGTTCTTGAAGGATAGTCCGTCAGTAGAGCCACCCGCTGCACGTCACGCATACCAGCCCGCATCATGTCCCCGTTAATAGCGTGAGGATAGATAACGCCCAGCGCATATCGACAGTCACTGACAGTATAGCCATGAGCATTAACAGTGAGTGCCTGTATCAGTTCTGTCCGTGAGATAGCTTCTACCTAGCGATGGAAGGAGAAGGTGTGGCTGAGCGCCATAGCTGGCGGACCTAGCAAGCCGACAGTGTATAGATGGCTATTCTCTTGGACCCACCCTTTGGGGAAACACGAAGGGGTTAGGGGCGGTGTCACTGGCAGAGCGTGGACTGGGAGTAAACCTAAGTGCTGATAGCAAGTTACGTGGAGCTGGATGTTAACGAGTTTCAGTAGGTGAAACTCAGAAGTTTCATGTTTTATATGAATTATAACAGTACCTTAGTTGCCAAAAACGTTCCTGTAATAGCTGCAAGCAGGAACTGCTGCCAGACAAGGACTGAGAAGATACTGATAGTTCAACCTAACACCTTATCTCTTTCTTCTTATAAACATGAAAGAAGATGAAAACTAATAGCTATACAATGGTTACTTACCTCAATAGGTGCTGGGGGATACTTGTGTCGTAAACCCCCCGGAACTTTCTGTATGGCAACCCGCCTCCTTCTCGTGAGATCGGAACAACAACTTGTCTGCCAGTCATCTCCTTAACGTAAGAGCTAATCGTTTGCACGAAGACGGTATAGGCAGTCTCCCAGTCACTCACCTTTACTAGCAGGCAGTCATGCACTGGAAATGCTGGGATATCGTACTCGAAGGATAGCTTCTCAAGTGTCTGAAGCATCATCTCTGATTCATGAAAAGCTAAGAATGCAGGACCGTTGATATAACCTGTAGGATTTCCGCAAGAGTCGTAGCGGGGTTCCAACTTGTTCAAAGCAGGAATAGCGGCTTTCAGCTCTTGTTTGTAGTCATTCCATTCATCTTGAGAGATGTTGGTATCTTTCAAGAGGTCTTCTGATGGCACTGCTTTGTTAGGATTGCCTGTGCCGATTAACTCCATCACTATACGCTTCGATATTGTGCGGACACGTTTTACAGCTTCGCCCCGTTCATAATCTGTGAGACCTCCATGCATCGCATGGCCTATCAGCCCAGTTAGCTCAGTATAAGGATCATACCAGCTTTTCTGAGGGCTTAGGTTCTGCATTTCGACGTTGAGGAGAATACTCAGTAAGGTTGGCTGAGATGCTGATATGTCGAGTTGAAGCATAGGTTCACCGTCAATCGTGCAATCGAGCCTGTGGTCACTCTTCGAGTTGGTCCAGCTACCATATAGTCGTCCACCTACATCGAGGCGGCTATCAGAGAATACTCGTGTTACACAGGCAGCAGCATTCCCATTGGGCGATACTAGAGGGTGTTTGCGCCAATACTCATTTAGCGCCTGAATACGTGCTTCATGGCCCTGTAGAAGACATCCTCCGAACAACATGGTTGCTTCTGAATGAGTTAGCTTTCTCTTGGTGTCGCTATGACGTTTTCGTTTCTCTTTCTGGCTGCGAGTCTCGACCTGATTGATCTGCACTAATGGCCGCCCAGTCTCGATGAAAGTCACACCGTCTTTGGGAAGTAGGCGTGTTAACTTTTGGGTCACCTTCCAGCGTGTCATTACGCCTTCATATGCCGCCTTCCCAGCCTCTGTGGTGTGGAACTCTCGTTTACCTGAACTGGGATCACGTTTGATCAACCCACCCGTCTCTAGCGCCTCCAACGTGCGTTTCCCGATCTTTGCACCAACCGCAGGAAACTGTGTCCAGTGATCATGCCCAAGCAGCATCCCGACAAAGATATGCTTCTGCTGCGATCGAGGTTTAGATGCCTCAAAATCTTTCCAACGGATGGCACGTAATGCTGCATGAATAAACGACGCCATAATACAATTGTAGCTTTGGAACTTTGGACCAGAGCAAGGTAGTTGAAGTCGCTTCAAGAGAAGAGAGGTCAATTGTTCAGCTTCTGGATTGAACGGTTCATAGATTGGCTTCAGAAGGATGAGGACGGCGTTGTCGGTCTGAATACTTTCAGAGTTCATGATCACATTGCGAACTGGGTTGAAAAGCTGAAATTCCACAATGAAAATTATCAATACCACGTTGGCTCTCAAAAGCGGGCTTATTCACGCCATCCAAACTGGGCCAAGCAAGAATCAAGTGTATTGCGATAAGCAGATCGTCCATTAGAACTTCTATCCATTTCATTTACCATGCCACCCCAAAAACCCCCGCTGCCACCAAAGGTTGTGCATTCCCTCAGTAATCCGTAGCCCGTACATGTTGTCCTACTACCAAAGTCTGTGCGGGGGGTAGAGTTTGCAGCAATTCTTCTAGCGTTTTCAGCTTGCGGTACGCAAATTGCTTTCGCTTGGGTAGCCGAAACCGATGGGTTGTCGGTAATAGCCACCATTCCTGCTTCTCGACGAACAGTGCCCTCAGTTGGAGTTCGCTGAGGTGCAGGCCCATTTCTGAATACCGAGTTGGAAGGCATTTCATATGTCTCTGAGGAGGGCACTTTCTCCCGAACGCTGCTAACGATCCTGTTGGGGGCTAAGCGCTCCAAGCCAAATGTTTCTACGTAACTTCTGACAGCATTGTGTGTTTGTGGGCCCCAAAGCCCGTCAATGGCGCCCGGATAATACCCAAGTTGTTTGAGGCCATATTGGAACCTTACTCTTCGTATTTGGGACATCTGAAGAAAAAATAGCCTCATTTGTTCAATAGGAAAAACTACTTGTGTTTCACACAGCAAATCCCGTGCCTTTGCCTCATTAACGAATGGCTGATCTGGAAGGTATTGCTTCCATCTATGCTGTCCGTCGCTCCCAATGAATGTTGCATTGAAACAAAGCTCCTCAACAGAGCAGCTATCTAGGCTAGTCGGCGTACATTCGGCTACCTGTGCCGTTCCGCACCTTAAACCTCTTGATTTTGCCTCATCGACGAACAGTCGGTCTCTTAGGTTTCCCTTCCAGTTGTATTGACCGCTGCGATTTACGAATGTTGCATTGAAACAAAGCTCCTCAACAGAGCAGCTATCTAGGCTAGTCGGCGTACATTCGGCTACCTGTGCCGTTCCGCACCTTAAACCTCTTGTTTTTGCTTCATCAACGAATGGCTGATCTGGAAGGTATTGCTTCCATCTATGCTGTCCATCGCTCCCAATGAATGTAGCCTTGAAGCAAACTTCTTCACTTGAACATGTGCTGAGATTTGAAGCTAAGCAGTTAGCAGCGACTTCACCAAATCCAACGGACGGATTGAGTAGCGTCATTAAACAAAGTAGGTTAAGCGCCAAATTTTGTAGCTTAATTTTCACCATCGATTGGTCCACTAAACGAGAAGTTAAGATAAAGAATATGTCATTGCTTACCTTTAACCTTTGAAAGCCCAAGAAAGCCCAATCATTTTTGAATGATAAAAGCGGGTCATTCTAAATGCAAAGTCAAATTAGATACCTTTAGTGAATACACCTCTAAGGTAATAAGAACACCTAAGAGTTGTTTGCATCCAGCTCACCCTCACAGTCCAATCCCCACGCTAATCTCTCTGACTTGAATTTCCCGTTGTTAACCGCCCCTAACCCCTTCGTGTTTCCCCAAAGGGTGGGTCCAAGAGAATAGCCATCTATACACTGTCGGCTTGCTAGGTCCGCCAGCTATGGCGCTCAGCCACACCTTCTCCTTCCATCGCTAGGTAGAAGCTATCTCACGGACAGAACTGATACAGGCACTCACTGTTAATGCTCATGGCTATACTGTCAGTGACTGTCGATATGCGCTGGGCGTTATCTATCCTCACGCTATTAACGGGGACATGATGCGGGCTGGTATGCGTGACGTGCAGCGGGTGGCTCTACTGACGGACTATCCTTCAAGAACCGCTTGCTAATGCCGACTGTATGAAACTCCCCGTTACCCTAGGGGCTAATAATCGGCGGTTAGACTGGCAGACAGAACAGGCCGCATACTCCCGTCCACGACAGATCGAACAGTTCCATGTTCTCTCACGTGTGAAGATGGTCATGAAGACCAACAGCAAAGGCTGTCAGTCATCCCACAGCTACTATCACCCAGTTCCTAAAGCCACCTCTCTGGCAGAGCAGGTATATGTACATCGGGTATACCCCCCTGTGGCCCATGCCCCCGCACAGACTCTCAAGGGCACCCAGAGAGTCCAACTCTTACATCTAGCCGGGTGAGACTCTGGAAAGATAGACGATGCGGTATGGCTCTCTGTGTGACTATCAGGAGCATCACAAGAAAAAGGCCTCTCTCCTGCTTTCATCAAAACTAGAGACCTAAGTGCAAGAAAGGCAAATTGCGAACCTACTCTTGGCTCCTCGAACCCTGTCACACATCTTGTCACACATAACCTGTTAAAGAGCTGTTGACCTCCAGTAGTGATCACGTATTCTTTAAAGCGGAAATGAAGTAAGTCTATGGGAATAAAGGATAATTTAAATCCTTCAGGTGCCAGTGGCCGCAAGGCCGTGGAGGTTCGAGTCCTCTCCTGGGCACCATATCCCCCGACATTTTAAGAGCTCTCCAGAACGCAGCATTGTTGCGGTTCGCATGGTCTTTTCATGGCATCATGCCGTTGTGCGGATCGGTGTGTCGTAAAGGCAGCGCGGCGATTGGAGAATATCGGCGCGACACAACCGTAATGCGCCCCCTGACTATACTCTTGGAATGGTGGAAATGCGGGAGCATAACTTGCTTTTTCAGATAGCTTTTTCGAAAAAACAGTATGTTTTTATATGAAAAGCCAGTCGCGTGACTGTACGGCCTCAATTTCTCAAGATCCTTGTTCACCTGTTGAATTCAACGGCATTGGTCACGTTTGCCCAAGCGCAAGACCTTCCTGATCTGGCGTCGATCCAAAGCGGCGCGGCCAGCATCAGCCAAGACGGCAGCCGTTTTGTCATCCAGCAAGCAGACCCGACACTCCATCTCGATTGGAACAGTTTCAATATCGGAGATGGCAAATCGGTTGAATTCCAACAGCCGAGTGAAGCGTCGATCGCGCTCAATTCCATTCTGTCCGAAAGCCCGTCACAGATCGACGGGGCCCTCACGGCTAACGGCAAGGTATTTTTCTCGAATCCCAACGGGATTGTTTTCGGCCCCAATGCGCGAGTGGATGTCGGTAGTCTTTTGGCCACGACCCATGCACTTGGCGAGACTGCGGATGGAAGCTTTACGCTCTCCTCTTCGGGAGGGGGATCGGTCATCAACCTCGGGCAACTTGAAGGGTTGAACATCGCGTTGATCGGCCGTGATGTGCGCAATGATGGACAAATCCTGTCACGCAATGGAACGGTCAATCTTTTTGCGGGATCCGACATCGAGGTTGCCTTTGACGATGCGGGGCTGCTCCATGCGACGATCAGGGCCGACGATGTTCTCGGGACCGTCGAAAATCGCGGTGTGATCGATGCG
This sequence comes from Marivivens sp. LCG002, assembly GCF_030264275.1. Classification (NCBI taxonomy): domain Bacteria; kingdom Pseudomonadati; phylum Pseudomonadota; class Alphaproteobacteria; order Rhodobacterales; family Paracoccaceae; genus Marivivens; species Marivivens sp. LCG002. Next base: position 2,789,420 of record NZ_CP127165.1, read on the forward strand.
GGCGAAGGCACGGTCCGATTGCAGGCCAGCGCCAGCGAAGCGGTCGTCGCTTCGACCATCGGCGGAGGAGCGGCGGGGGCAACCCAGTTGGTCACGCAGAACGGCGTTCTGAAGCTTGTGCGCAGCACAGGCAAGATCAGCGGCCGCACCGTTTCGATCAACGCGGGCCAGAGAGGTGGGGTCCAGATCGGAAACTCGATTTCGGTCGCCAATCCCAACGCCTCGGGCGGAGTGATCACGATCACGGGCAAAGACGTCACGCTTTTGTCGGGCGCTTTGCTTGACGCACGTGGCGCAAGCGGTGGGGGAACGGTCCATGTGGGCGGGGGCTGGCAAGGCAGCGGCGACATGGATCAAGCCACCTTTGTGACGATGGAGGCAGGGAGCCGCATCGACGCAAGTGCGCTCACACGTGGAAACGGCGGAGAAATCGTTCTTTGGTCGGACATCGGGAACAGCGAAGGCCGGACCTCTGTTTCGGGAACGCTTACCGCGCGGGGCGGCGTGAACGGCGGTGACGGCGGGCGGATCGAAACCTCGGGACACACATTGGACTATGCGGGGATCGCCGTCGACACCACGGGCGATGCCATGGGTCAGTGGCTTTTGGACCCGACCGACGTTACCATCGACGATGCGGCGGCCACGACGCTGGGCACCCAGCTCAACACGTCGAATGTCACCGTTCAGGCCGACAACAACATCAACTTCACCTTTTCCAACGGGATCAAAAAAACCTCTGGGGCGGAGACGAAGTTGACTTTGACGGCCGGCAATACCATCGGGTCCAGCCTTGCCAGCAGCAGCACGATCCAGCACAAGATCGAGGGCTCTGCCGGTTCGCCGCTTGCGATCGATATCAATGCGGGGACACGGTTCAATCTCTACCGCGTTTATATCAATACCGAAGGGGCAGACGCCGCAGTCACGACCCAGAACTTCCAAGCCTACAATCAGAATGGCGTCGGTTGGGGGTTGTTTGCGAAAGACATCACGATCAACACCGATATTTTGGGACTGAACGGCACCAGCATGGACTCCGTCAACCGAGGTGTCCTGCGCGCAAGCGGCGATATCGACGTGACCATTTCGGGCAACATGTATCTGCTCTATCGGGCGACGGTGAATGCGGACGGAAATCTTACGATCAAGCTGACAGGGACGAACCGGACCTTGAACTATCTGTCGTTGATGAATGGTTCAGCCTTGAAGACGACAAACGGCACGCTGAGCATCACGACGCCTGAACTTCGCAAGACACGTCTTAATTCGAACCCGAGTAGCTGGGGCTACGCGCTCGCGACCGAACTCAATTCGGGTAACGGGGACATGTCGCTCAACATCCAGAGTTTCAATACTGTCGATACTTCTCCAAATATGGTGGTGAAGGGTGCCGGAACCCTTACGATTGCACCGCTTACATCGAGTTTCTCATCGGATTTTTCGTGGAATGCGTTCTACAACACCAGCACGTTCTTTGATTTCGGCGGGGCCTCGTTCACGGGCTACACGATTGGAAAACCGACCAACACCTCTCGCGTTTCAATCGATGCACCGATTTCCGCAGTCGGACCGATCACCATCTATGGCGGGATCGTCGATGGCAGTGCAGCCCTTTCCACTTCGGATGCTTCCACGGGTGTAATTTCGATCAAGGCCGGGACCAACAATTACGGCGGCACTCTTACCGTAGCCAACGGTGGCACGCTCGATCTTGATTTCGGAACGGCCACACAGGCCATCGATTTCACGAAATACGTCGGGGCTGGCACCATCAAGATCAATTCCGATGGAACAGTCACCCAGCTCAACCCCATCGCGGTCACATCGCTTGCGTTCAAAGGCTCGGGCAATCTTTCCTTTACCGATCCGAACAATGCGATTTCGAATTTCGCCGCAGGAAACGATGACGGCAGTCCCGTCGGAAATATCACGCTGGTCAATTCGGGGAGCTTTGCCGTCGACGAGATCAACCCTTCGGGCATTACCTCGAACGGGGCGGTGAGTCTTTCGACCGCGTCGGGCGATCTACGGGTCAACCGGAACATCCAAGGGGCGTCGATCACCTTGAACGCAGGACAAAACGCGGCTGCCGGAGACGCTGCGGGCGGGAATGTTGTCCTGAACGGAAACCCCAACCTGACGGCCACGAACGGAAGCGTGCGGATTTTCACGGGAAGCCTCGCGGGGAGTGCGGGTGTGAGCGACCTGATCGGTGTGGGGTCAGGCAACTTTCGCTATTACTCGGACGAGGTTGCGACCAACTACTCGGCCGCGCTTGGACAGGGCAGCTATGCGATCTATCGCGAACGGCCCACTGTGGTTTTCTCGGCCAACGATTGGTCGACGGTCTATGACGGGCAGACCAAGAGCGGTGGGAACGGCTTTACCGTTTCGGGGCTCGTCAATTCGGACGCTCTGAGCGCCTTTGGCGGAGCGCTGGTTTATGGCGGCAGCTCTCAGGGCGCGCGGGACGTGGGAAGCTATACGATCACGCCATCGGGCTTTGCCGACCGCTTGGGCTATGCGATCAGTTACGGTTCCGCGAACCTGACGATCCAGTTGCCAGAGCAGCCCGTCCAAAACGTGACACCGACACCAACACTTCGCGCGGCGCCGCTTGCAAATATGGATACCGCCGAAACTCTCGGGATCGACGTCGACGGGTCTGTAAACGCGCCGCAAGACCAAGATGTGCTGGGACGGCTCGCGGGGCAAACGACGCGTGATGCACGAACCCCCAGTGCGGATTTGAACAGCCTCTTGCGATCGCAGGCTGCTCTCGGATCGCTCGAAGCCGAGGATTTTGCCACGCTCTTCGAGACCTATCGCGAAGTCCAGCTTGTGATCAGGAACGGGTTCTGGCGCAGCGCGATCGAACTCCCCGAGTCGGCACCGCTCGGCACCGCGTTCAGTCTGGAGCGGCAGTCCACCCGCCCCGTTTCCATTTCGATCGGGGATCGAACATTTACGCCCGAGCAGGGCGAGGTCCTGTTGCTGGCCTTTGGGGAAAACGGCTGGGAAACGGCAGACGCGGAAGAAGAGACCGTTCTCGCCCTTGCGGAACAGTCCGAAGCTGACGCGCCTCTGGACGCAGGACCGGGAAGCTCGGATGCGAACGACAACACGGTCAGCGGAACCGTCGGTAATCAGGGGAACGACAAGGACGTCGGCAATGCAGGCGGTGGTCGCGGACAGGGCAACCCGCGCGGGACTGACGATGCTGCGCCTGCGACGCCCAGCCCGAAACCCGTTGCGCCCGAAGATGATACCGTTCTTGCCCTTGCCGAGCAGCCCGAGGACGATGTGCCTCTGGACGCCGGACCGGGAAGCTCGGACGAGAACGACAACACGGTCAGCGGGACCATCGGTAATCAGGGCAACGACAAGGACGTCGGCAATGCAGGCGGCGGTCGTAGTGGCGAGAACGAACGGAGGGATGAAGAAGACCCGCGTTCCGAAGACGCCCCGACCAAGGAACCTGTCACGGATCGCGAAACGCCCGAGGAGCCACGGGTCATTGTCCGTGTTCCTTTGGAAAAAGCACCCGAGACCATCATTCTGAAGACGGCCGAGACCCCCGAGGGGATCGTCGTTCAGAACAATGACCCCGTTGAAGTCGAAAAGGTTATCGAGATGATCGAGACCGCCGAGGATGAGGTTTTGACCGATATTCTTGTGCCCGGAGAGTTTGCCTCTGTCGGCGCTGCGGCAGATTTCCAAGATAACGAAGAGCGGAACATCGTAGCGCGGAAACTGGCGGAGGTGGCCGTCGAGGGGACTGTTTTCGTCTATCAGATTTCGGGCGACACCTTCACTCACACGGACCCCACGGCTCAAATTACGATCTCTGCCGAACTTGGAAACGGGCAGGCACTTCCAAGCTGGATCCGTTTCGATCCCGTGCGGATGCGGCTTATCGGGGTAAGGCCCGATAATGCGCCCGATACACTCGCCATTACGTTGATCGGTCGTGACCAATATGGGGATAGCGCGGAAACGCTGGTCCGCATAAAGTTGGGAGAATGATAGTGAGAAAACTCTACCTTGGATCGCTTTTTCTTGCTCTCGGCGCGAGCGCTGTTTTCGCGCAAGCGGATTCGACCGTGACGACCGAAACCTATCGCGACTGGCTTTACAACTGTGCGACCGTAGCGAACGAAACCCGCTGCGAGGTGATGTCCAACCTTATGACGACCGAAGGCGCTGTTTTTGCCCAGATGAGTGTCCAGACCTCCAACGAGACCGCGGCTCCGCTGTTTCAGCTTGCTGTTCCGACCTTTGTCGATCTCAAGCGGGGAGTGTCTTTGTCGATCGAAGGGGGACAGAGTTACGATCTGGAGTTCAGTTTTTGCAACGGGCAAGCGTGCTTTGTCGCCGAGCCGCTGAGCGATCCCCTTTTGGAGGATCTCAAGAAGGCAAATAGAGCCGCGCTGAAACTCCGATCCATGACCAACGGGACCATCGAAGCGACATTTTCGCTTCTGGGCTTTTCGGCAGCGTTCGAGCGCTTGGACGCGGATTGAGGATGGCGCCGAGAGCACTCACCTGCGGCGTCGGTCTTTCTGTCGCTCTTCTCGCTTCAACCTCTGCAATGGGACAGGATAACGGGGGGTTCGTGCTGCGCGAGATCGTCTTTGTCGGCAATACGCTGGTCGAGAAAGAGGTTCTTGCCCAGAGCCTTGACGATCATCTCGGCCAGACGCTCACGGTCGAGACGCTTAACGAGATTACATCGCAAATCGGATTCACCTATCGCGATCTGGGATATTGGGCGGCGGCCTATCTTCCTGAGCAAACCATCGACAACGGCACGCTCACCATCGGAGTGGTAGAGGCGGTTTCCGGCGAGTTCCGCGCCAAGATGGACACGGAGCGCAGCAAGATCACCGAAGGGGACATTCTTTCGCTGATCATGTCGGGTCAGACGCGCGGTGCGTTTCTCGATATGGAAAAGCTTGAATACGGGATCGGCAAGGCGAACGAGATCGCAGGCGTGAACGTCACCGCGAACCTGAGCGCTGGCGAAGCCGAACGGGAAACGGATGTCGATGTCGTCGTAACAGACAGCGAGCTTTTGGCCGGCTCGATCGTGCTTGATAACCATGCAACGAGCGGGGCGCGGTTGTCTGGTCGCGTCGGATGGGAAAGCCCGTTCGGTTATGGCGAAGCGTTCAATCTCAGCTCGCAGATATCGCGGGAATCCTTCTCGCTCGATTTCGCGTCGAGTATCGGCGTCAACGGTAATCGCCAAAAGCTCCAGTTCGAGCTGGGCTATTCGGGATATCGGCTTGGCGGGGAATTTGCCGCGCTCGACATGACGGGCAACACAAAGCGGGCCGAGATCAGCCTCCAGAATATCGACATCGACAAAAGCGGTGACATCCAGTCTCAGGCGCAGGTCTCTTTTTCGCGGGTCAATTCAACCAACAAGATCGGGAGTTTGACACAAACTTCGCGCATGACCTCGCTTACCGCTCAGGTCGACATATCCGCGCCAGCCACGCGCCAGCGCGACGCCTCGTTCGAAGCCCAGATTGCCGCAACGTTGGGGCGGCTGGATCTTAGGGTCGGATCGCTCTCCTATGAGAAGGATCAGGCTTCCCGCCGCTCGAACGGCACTTTCGCAAAGCTCCTTATGTCGTTGCAGGCGGAATTGCCGATCGAGACGGAAGCGGTTGTAACACTCGATGTTCGGGGCCAATTGGCATCGAAAAATCTGGATGGTGCGCAAAAGCTCGTTGTTGCGGGGCCTACCGCGCTCCAATCGCTCTCGATCGGCGAGTTGTCGGTCGATGACGGCTTTATCGGACGCGTCTCCTATGCGCGAAACCTCGAGAAAGGTGTGAAGGCCATCGCATTCGGCGAAGGTGCATTCGGCAGGATCAATCACCAAACATGGACGGGATGGGATGCAGGCAGCACGGGCAAGAGCAACACCTTCAGGGTGCTGGGGATTGGCGCGGGTCTGAATATCCCGCTTGAAAACAACGTGTCCTACGAATTATCCGCTGCGGTTCCGATCAGCACCAATCTTGACGGTATCTCGAAAGCACCGCGGCTTTGGGCGCAGGTGGCGTTCAATTTCTGAGCAAAGTGCCGCGTTCGGGTATTGACGGGGTCGTCACCGAAGTTCGGGTAAGTGGAGGATCTGAGCCGACATCGGCGCAAGGCTACCGCCTGCCTCTCGAGTCTCGAAGAGAATGTCTCCTCCCAGAGCGAGATCGACCACATCCTCGGACCGATTGATCGCAACCACCAAATCCCCGCGACGATAGGCCAAGAGGCCCTTTTCGGCACGGATGACGTCGATCGGGCTTGCGCTCAGGGCGGGCCATGCGCGCCGAAGCGCGATAAGCTGTTTGAACATATCGCGAAGGGTCTCGTCGCGATAACCGCCGCTCCATGCCATGTCCTCGCGGTTTTCGGGCCAAACGCCGCCCCTTCGTCCGATTTCCTCGCCCCATGCGACGGTCGGAATGCCCTCGATCGTGAAGAGCAGCGTTGCCGCCATGAGATAACGGTCGCGGTCGCCGCGCAGCATGGCCAGAAGGGTCGGCATATCGTGATTGGAGAGAAACGGCGCCAAAAGCCCCGCCTCCCCGACATCGTGCCGCTTGGCGAGATAGCGTGAAAAACGGTCGGCCTGCTCGACACCGGTCAGGAATTTGAGCGTGCGGTCGCGGAACCCGAAGTCGAAGAGCGCGTCCAGCTCCCTATTCTCGAAATAGGGGGCGGCAAGATATTTGTCGCCGTCCCAGACTTCACCCAAGAGGAGGAAGTCGTCGCCAAGACGGTTGCGCACTTCTTGGGCATGGGCGCTCCAGAAGTCATGCGGGATATGTTTGACCGTATCGAGCCGAAAGCCGTCGAGCCCCACCCTCTCGGCAAGGCCGATATGGGCCTCGAACAGCATGTCCCGCACTTCTGGCAATTCGGTTCTCAGATCGGGAAGCCCCGCAAGGCACATGGTGATCTCGTCGCCGCCGCAGTCCTCGCCCTGCCTGAGCCACTCGGGACGTGTGGCGGTCCAGTCCGCGCCATAGCCGACATGATTATAGACCACGTCGAGAATGACCTTGATCCCTCTTGCATGGGCGGCAGATGTCAAAGCGGCAAGATCCGCTTCGGTGCCGTAGCGGGGATCGATGCGGGTGAAATCCTCGGCCCAATAGCCGTGGTGCGGGGCAAACGGACCATGGTCGCTCGGAACCGTGGTGGGGATCTGTGCGACGATCGGCGTGAGCCAGATCGCCGTTGCGCCAAGATCGGCAATCTCGCCAAGCTTCTCGCGCAACCCGACGAGATCTCCACCATGAAAGGCAAGCGGGTCGGCGGTATCCACGCCTTGGTTGTTCGCCGTATCGCCATCGGCAAAACGATCCAGCATCACGAAATAGATCACCTCGTCGGACCAAGGCCTCTCCTCTGCACAAAGAGGGGTGGCTGCAAGTGTCAGAGCGAGGAAGGCCGCTTTCACGACAAGAGGACCCCGCTTTCAGCATCGAAGAACCGAAGCTCGCGGGTGTCGAGCGAGAGGCCGACCTTGCTGCCGTCGGGCTGACGGAAGCGGCCCGCGACGCGGGCGGTCACCGTCTTGGTGCCGAGCGCAAAATTCACATAGCTGTCGGCGCCCGTGATTTCGGTCATGGTGACGGTGACATCGGTGGTGCCCCTGCCCGCTTCGGTCAGCGACATTTGCTCGGGCCGGAACCCGACGATCACCCGCGCCTTGGACGCCAAAGCAGGATGGGGTGCATCGAGCATAACCACGTTCTCTTGTCCGAAATCGAGGAACCGCCCTTCGGAAACCACGGCCTCGACGAGGTTCATCGGAGGAGAGCCCATGAAATCGGCCACAAAGGTGTTGGCGGGGTGATCGTATATCTCTTCGGGGCTTCCGATTTGCTGGACGATCCCGTCCTTGAGAACGACGATCTTGGTGGCGAGCGTCATCGCCTCGATCTGGTCATGGGTCACATAGACGATCGAGGTTTGCGTGGTCTGGTGAAGCCGCTTGATCTCGGCCCGCATTTCGACGCGCAACTTGGCATCAAGGTTGGACAGGGGTTCGTCGAACAAAAAGAGTGCAGGGTCACGCACAAGCGCGCGGCCCATCGCAACGCGCTGGCGCTGGCCACCCGAAAGCTGGCTCGGCTTGCGATCCAGAAGGTGGTCGATCTGAAGCAGCTTGGACACTTCGGCGACCTTTTCTGCGATCAGCGACTTGGCGACTTTGCGGACTTTCATGCCAAAGCCGATGTTCTCGGCGACCGACATCGTGGGATAGAGCGCATAGGACTGGAACACCATCGCGATATCGCGGTCACGCGGCGGGACGCGCGTTACGTCATACCCGTTGATCGACAGGGTGCCGCTGGTGATCTCTTCCAAACCCGCGATGCAGTTGAGAAGCGTGGATTTCCCGCACCCCGAAGGCCCGACAAGCACGAGGAAATCCCCTTGCTCCATCGAGATGTCGATCCCTTTGAGAACGTCAACGGGGCCATAACTTTTGCGAAGTTGTTCGGTCGAGAGCGCTTTGGTCATCTGGTCGGGTCTCATGTCCATGGAGTTGCCAATCGTGAAAGAACGGGGGCGGTCGAGGCGCGCCGGATAAGCTCTGCCTCTGCGACCTGTTGTAATGGAGTGCCCTGAACAAGGCCAAGGCGGGTGATCAATATCTCGGCGAGCGGACCACAGGACGCCTGAAGAGGGGCGCTGGTCACAGTGAGGGGCGGCACGAAATTCTCGGCGCGGAGTTGGGGAATATCGTCGTCGTGGGCAATCACCGAAAGGTCCCCGGGGATCGATATCCCAAGCTCTCCCGCGGCGCGATAGACGCCGTTCGCCACCACGGTAGACACGCAGATGATCGCGCTGGGCGGGGTTGCATCGGACAACATGGTCTTGGCCGCTTCATAGCCATAGAGCTCGAAAGGCTGGTCATTGACGATCATACGCTCGGGCACAAAGAGGCCCAGATCCTCAACAGCCGCGCGAAACCCTTCTTCACGGTCGATGGCGTAAACGGCCGTTTTCTCGCCGTTCAAAAGCGCGATCCGCTTGTGCCCCAAAGCCGCAAGATGGCGCGCGGCGGTTTCCGTCACGCCGCTGTTCGAAATGTCGAAATAGGGGTGCCCTGCATCCTTGGAGGCGCGACCGTGCACAACAAAAGGAATGCCCTTTTTCGTCAGAAAAGCGATGCGCGGATCATTGGCTACAGGTGCGTTCACGATAAAGCCGTCCACGATCTGCTTCTCGATCATCTTGCGATAGGATTCGACGGGATCGGATTCGCTGGCGACCTGAAACACGAGGTCGATATCGTGCTGCGCCAGACGCGACGAAAGGCCAAGCATGATTTCGGCAAAGGTGCGGTCAAAGGGGCTTCGCGGATTGATCCGGACGATCATTCCGACCATGCCCGAGCGTCCCGATACCAGCTTTTGCGCGATCTTGTTCGGCCGATATTCCAACTGCTTGGCGGTTTCTTCCACAAGTCTGCGGGTGTCGATGTTCACTTCGGGAAAGCCGTTGAGCGCACGCGACACCGTGGCCGGTGACAGCCCAAGTTCCTTGGCGATCTGCTTGAGCGTTGCCATGCGCGTTTATCCCCTCCCGAAGGTCCCCGTTCAGCCGTAGCCGATCCAGCCCTTGGGCTAAATGCTGCCTAAAAAAATCTGTTCTGTCTATTTAAAACGTTTTGAAAAGGAAAAAACTGTGTCTATGCTCAGGATGAATCGCCCTTTTGATCGGGGCGTTCGGCCTGTGTCCGGGGGGAGTCCTCGCGCGGGTCAATTGTTTGGGTCCGATATTGCGGACCGTTTGGCGCTCGACTCGGGAGGAGTATCCAAGATGAAGACGTCTCTTAAAATGACTGCAATGGCTGCGCTTTTGGCCAGCACCGCTTCTTCTGCTTTTGCATTGGAAGAAGGTGTTCTGACCATCTGGCTCGGCGACCGTGGCAACGATTTGCTGCAGGAAATCGGCGCTCAGTTCGAAGCAGATCTGGGTGTAAAGGTTGTGGTGGAAAACGCCGACCCGCTGACCGACAAATTCCAGCAGGCCGCTTCGACGGGCGATGGCCCCGATATCGTGCTTTGGGCACATGACCGTTTCGGCGAATGGGCTGCAGGCGGTCTGATCCAGCCCGTCAACCCGAGCGCAGAGATCGTCGATGGCATCATCGACAGCGCATGGGACGCAATGTCCTTTGACGGCAAGGTTTGGGGCTATCCCGTATCGGTCGAAGCAATCGGTCTGGTCTACAACAAAGACCTGATCGCGACCCCGCCCGCAACCATCGAAGAGATCGCGTCGATCCAGACGCCCGAGGGCGTTTCGCCGATCCTTTGGGACTATAACAACACCTACTTCACCTTCCCGTTCCTGATGTCGAACGGCGGCTTTGCCTTCAAGAAAGTGGACGGCTCCTTTGACGGTTCGACCACGGGCGTCAACAACGAAGGCGCCATTGCAGGCGCCAAGGCTGTGCGCGCTCTGTTCGACGCAGGTGTCATGCCCGCAGGTGTAGATTATGGCGTCATGGATGCGGCCATGGCCAAGGGCGAAACCGCGATGGTCATTAACGGCCCGTGGAGCTGGGGTGCCTATAAGGATGCAGGCATCAATGTCGGCGTCGCCCCGCTTCCTTCGGTCAACGGACAGCCCTCGCCCGCCTTTATCGGCGTTCAGGGTCTTGCTGTGAATGCCGCTTCGCCCAACGTCGATCTCGCGATCGAATTCATCGAAAACTATGTGCTGACCGACGAAGGTCTGGCCAAGTGGAACAGCAACGGCAACCTCGGCGCTTTGACCGACAAGTCCGCCGGTGCTGCGCAAAACGATGAAAACATCGCAGTCACGCTTGAAATCGCAGCCGGCGGTGTGCCGATGCCTTCGAACCCCGAAATGGGTGCCTTCTGGGGTGCCATGGGTCCGGCTCTCGGCAACATCACCTCGGGTGCAAGCAGCGTCGAAGATGCTCTGAACGACGCCGCTGCCCGTATCCTCGGCGAATAAAAGACCCAAGGGCGGCCGATACTGGCCGCCCTTTTTCTCTTTCGAGCACTGGATAGGCCAATGTCCGCAATGTCCCGTTCCCTTTTGGATCAAGGTTCGCAAACGACACCTCCTTGGGGTCGCTTTGCCATCGTGGGCGCGATTTTCGTTGCGCTCTTATACGCGGCGTTCCAGCTCTATCTGATCGGTCAGACGCTCTTTGGCGTTATGGTTCTCGCCATTGCGGTCGGCTTTGCGATCGTATTCGGCTCGACACGCTTTTACGCGCATCGGTTCATCTTCCCGGGATTGTCGGCAATCCTCGTGTTTATCCTCTTTCCGGTGCTTTACACGATTTACCTCGGTTTTACGAATTTCTCGTCTTTCAACCTTTTGACCTTTGAGCGAGCAGTCTCGGTGCTCCAGCGCGCCAAAGTCGTCGATAAAGAGAGCGAAACGCCCTTTGCCGTGGTCAAGGACGGCGATCTCTATCGGGTCTATCTGCCCGACCTCGGGCTTTTGTCCGACCCTGTATCGTTTGCCGAACCTGCGTCGGCAGATCTGACCCCGGTCGAAAGCGAACCGAGCGGTCTCATCGAACGCAAGGAAGCCGTGGCGCTTCGCGCTGGTTTGCAGATGATTGATCTGGTCAAGCCTGATGGCGCGATCCTTCGCAATTCGGGGCTGCGCACGTTTGCGGATGTGCGCGACGAATACGAAAGAGTGAGCGACGACACGCTCCTTCGCACGTCGGACGACATTCTCCTGACCGCAGATCATTCGATCGGCTTTTTCGTCGATCCCGACGGGAACCGCGTTGCACCCGGGTGGCGGGTCAACATCGGGCTTCAGAATTACGAGCGTATCGCCAACTCCGAAGGCATCCGTGCGCCGATGCTGAGCATCTTTATCTGGACCGTGGTTTTTGCCGTCGCCTCGGCAGCTCTCACGTTTGCGCTCGGGCTTTTGCTTGCGGTGATCCTCCAGTGGCCGCATCTGCGCGGCAAGGCGATCTATCGCATCTTGCTCATCCTGCCCTATGCTGTGCCGTCGTTTATCTCGATCCTCGTGTTCAAGGGGATCTTCAACCAGAACTTCGGCGAGATTAACCTAATCCTCGATGCGCTCTTCGGGATCAGGCCCGAGTGGTTCACCGACGGCACGCTTGCGCGGACAGTGATCCTTATTGTGAACGTCTGGCTCGGCTATCCCTATATGATGCTTCTGGCCATGGGTTTTTTGCAAGGGGTGCCCGAGGACCACAAAAAGGCCGCCGCGCTCGAAGGCGCTTCTTCTGTGCGGGTGTTCTTTACCATCACATTGCCGCAGATCATTCCACCGTTCCTGCCGCTCTTGATTGCGACCTTTGCTTTCAATTTCAACAACCTCGTCCTTATCCTTCTGTTGACGCGCGGAGGGCCGGATATTCCCGGAACGGTGATCCCCGCAGGTGAGACGGATATTCTCGGCTCGTTTGTCTATCGGATCAGCTTTATGGACTCGGGTCAGCAATTCGGGCTTGCCGGTGCGATCACCTTCCTGATTTTCGTTTTGGTCGGCATGATCGCCTATTTCAACTTTGTGGCCATGCGCCGCGCCGCACAAAAGAGGGCTGCGTGATGATCGTCGAACGTCCCCGTGATCTCTTGATCAAGAAAATCGCCGCACATGCCGTGCTTATCGGTTTCATTGCGATCATCCTTTTTCCGTTCCTTGTCGTGATCTCGATTTCCTTTCGCGAGGGGAATTTCACGGTCGGTTCCCTATGGCCCGAGAATCCGACGCTCGAACATTGGTATCTGGCGTTCGGCTTTGACTATACCCGCGCCGACGGAACCGTGATCGAACCGCCCTATCCTGTTCTGACCTGGATGTGGAATTCGGTCAAAATCGGGATTTTTGCGGGCGTCGGTGTCGTCACGCTCTCGACCATTTCGGCCTATGCCTTTGCCCGCGTCAAATTCCGTGGGCGCGCCGCTCTGCTCGATACGCTTTTCATCATCCAGATGTTCCCGACGACGCTCGCGCTTGTTGCGATCTATGCGATCTTCGATGCTCTGGGCGAGGTAAGCCCGATCCTCGGAATCGACAGCCACTGGGCTCTTGTTCTCGTCTATATCTCGGGCATCACGATGCACATCTGGACGATCAAGGGATACTTCGACTCGATCGACCCTTCGCTCGACAAAGCGGCCCAAATCGACGGCGCAACCCCGTGGCAGACATTCCGCCATGTGTTTCTGCCGCTGGCGGTGCCGATCCTTTCGGTTGTTTTCGTTCTCGTCTTTATCGGTGCGATCAACGACTATCCTATGGCTTCGGTGCTCTTGCGGTCCGAAGACAACCTTACGCTTGCGGTCGGATCTCGTCTTTATCTGAACGAGTTCAAATATCTTTGGGGCGATTTCGCCGCCGCTGCGATCCTCTCGGGTGTTCCGATCACTGTCGTCTTTCTGATTGCGCAAAAATACCTTGTGAGCGGTCTGAGCGACGGCGCAGTCAAAGGCTAGAGACACGAACGCGCATATCTTTTCGGCAAGCGCGCGCTCATGCTTGCCGAAAGTGCCGTGCATTTAAGTCATTCGGTTGCGAAGTTGTCGGGGGTTCTCTATCTCGGACGCAAACAACGCGGACAGAGTGACATGGCAAACTTCCTTTATCAAAACGACCTTCCCGATGGGCTTGACCTTGGCCCTGTGGTGGCAATCGACTGTGAAACGATGGGGCTGAACCCGCATCGCGACAGACTTTGCCTGATTCAGATGTCGGGCGGTGATGGAAATTGTCACCTTGTGCAGGTCGGCAAAGGCCAGACCGAGGCCCCAAACCTGTGCAAGATGCTCGAAGATCCCAATGTGCTCAAACTGTTCCACTTCGGGCGCTTTGACATTGCTGCGCTCTACAACACATTCGGTGCGCTCTCTGCTCCGGTCTATTGCACCAAGATCGCTTCCAAGCTGGTCCGCACATTCACCGATCGTCACGGGCTCAAGTATCTTTTGCAAGAGCTGGTCGGCGTAGACATTTCGAAGCATCAGCAACAGAGTGACTGGGGCGCGGAAAAGCTGAGCGAGGCACAGCTCGATTATGCCGCCTCAGATGTTCTTTACCTTCACAAGCTCAAGGATGCGCTCGACGTAATGCTTGCCCGCGAAGGGCGGACCGAAATCGCACAGGCTTGCTACGAGTTCCTGCCGACGCGCGCCAAGCTCGATCTGGCTGGTTGGCCCGAGATCGACATCTTCTCGCACTAAAGGGTTATCGTGCAGAACAACAGCTATAGCACCTTTGTGAGTTGGGCCAAAGTCGTGCTCCCTCTTGGGGCGCTTGTGCTGTTGTCGACGGTGTTCTTTCTGGCGAGGGCGGTGGACACGGAAATGTCCGTCCCGTTCTCGACCATCGAAGAAGCAGCGCGCGAGTCGCGGCTGAGCGACCCGAATTTTTCCGGCATGACCGATCCCGGCGCGTCGTTTCAGGTCTCGGCCAAAACGATCAAACCCGATGCCTCGGACCCCACGCGCATCACGATCGAAGCCCCGACCCTGAGCGCGATCGACCCGAATGAAGGGCAAATCCGCATCCGTGCAGGCAAGGCGGTTCTGAGCGATGATCTGGGCAAAATCACTTTCGAGGATTTGGTGCGCCTTGAAACATCGAATGGATACACGATCGAAAGCCGCGGTTTGTCGGCCGACTTGACCGCAGGTCGGGCGCAAACCGATGGTGCTCTTGAGATTGTGACGCCATTCGGGGGTTTGTCGGCGGGGCAACTCGTCGTAGAACTGGGCAAAATCGATGGTGGTGCTACACTGCTGTTCCAGAACGGGGTCAGAATGACCTATCGGATCAAGGATTGAACCATGACCAAATTCGCCGCTCTTGCCGCAGTGTTCTGGATCGCCGTCGCATCCACTTCCGTGGCTCAAACCGGACTTTCGCTCGGCGGTCTTGACGTTGATCCGACCGATCCCGTCGAAGTGGCGGCCGACAGCCTGAGCGTCGATCAGGACACGGGCATCGCGAAATTTGTCGGCAATGTCGAGATCATCCAAGGCAGCCTCAAGGTGACGGCGGGTGTCGTCGAGGTGGTCTATTCGGAAGAAACGGGCGAGATTTCGCGGCTGGTCGCTTCGGAGGGTGTGACCTTTGTCACCTCGCAGGAACGCGCCGAAGCCGCGAGTGCTGTCTATGATCTCAAGACTGGGCTTTTGGAGCTCACGGGCGATGTGATCCTTGTTCAGGGACGCAATTCGATTACCACCTCTACGCTACGTGTCGATCTGACCGCCAAGACCGCCGTTGCAGAGGGTCGCGTGCGCACCGTTCTGCAGCAGGGAGGCCAGTGAGATGGCTGAACTCAAGGTGGAACAGGGCAGTCAGGGGCTCCGCATCGTCGGGCTTCGCAAGAGCTATAAAAAGCGCACCGTCATCCGCGATGTGAGCCTCGAGCTGAACCGAGGCGAGGCGGTTGCATTGCTGGGGCCGAACGGATCGGGCAAGACCACCTGTTTCTATTCCATCGCAGGATTGGTCCAGCCCGAAGGCGGCAAGGTGATCGTCGACGGGCGCGATGTGACGATGCTCCCCATGTATCGCCGTGCCAATCTCGGGATCGGTTATCTTCCACAGGAAATGTCGATCTTTCGCGGGCTTTCGGTCGAGAACAACATCCTCGCGATCCTCGAGATCAACGAAAAGGACCCGCTGCGCCGCCGCGAGCGGCTCGAAGAGCTTTTGTCCGAGTTTTCCATCGAGCATTTGCGCCGTGCCCCCGCGCTCGCTCTTTCGGGCGGGGAGCGCCGTCGCGCCGAGATTGCGCGCTGTCTGGCGGCCAATCCGAACTATGTTCTTCTCGATGAACCCTTTGCAGGGGTGGACCCCATTGCAGTCGGTGAAATCCGCTCGCTTGTGGCCGATCTCAAGACGCGCGGGCTTGGTGTTTTGATCACCGATCACAACGTGCACGAGACGCTCAACATCGTCGACCGCGCTTACATTCTCCATGACGGACGTGTCCTGATGAGCGGCACGACAGACGAAGTGGTGAACGACGAGAATGTCCGCCGCGTCTATTTGGGCCAAGGTTTCCGCGTCAACTAAAGTTCAACGCGCGATCGCTGAATCTCGTTGACAAGCACCCGTGACCTGTCGCCAAATGAAGGGGATGAAAGACAAAGTTTCTCCTCGCGTTTCGGTGCAGGCTCGACAGCCTGACGGTCGTGTTGAGTGTGAAAACCGGATCGATCATCACCATATCAACACAGCAAACGGCGATTTACCGTGCCAACTTGGCTCGGGCTGAAGCTGTGTCACCAGTATAAAGGAGAATACGATGCGTTACCAAATCAGCGGCAAGCAAATCGACATCGGTGAAGCTCTTCAAACGCATGTAAAGACCGAGCTTGAAGCCACCCTGGAAAAATATGCAGGACGCCCGACCGAAGCCTATATCGTCTTCTCGAAGTCCGGCAGCGAGCTTGTCGCCGAAACCGTCGTTCACCTGTCCACCGGTCTGACCTGTCAGGCAAAGGGCCATGCGCATGACATTTATGCCGCATTCGATAGCTGTCTGGAAAAAATGGACAAGCAGTTGCGCCGTTACAAGCGTCGCTTGAAAGACCACCACCGCGATCGTGCGGAGCCGGTTGAACTTTCCGAAGTCTCCTCGTATATCCTCGCCGGAATTGATGACCATGGTGAGGCGGAGCCAGAAGATCTCGCACCGATGATTATCGCTGAGATGGAGACGAAGATTCCTTCGATCTCGGTCGGCGAGGCGGTGATGCAGATGGAATTGGCCCACGCCCAGCTTCAGGTCTTTAGAAACGAAAAACATGGCGGTGTGAATGTTGTATACCGCCGAGAAGACGGAAACATCGGCTGGATCGACCCACGTAGCATGGGGTAAAATCCTGACCGAACAAAGCCCTAGGCCAGTTGATGCAGATTTCTGAAATTCTGAAACCCGAAGCAATCAAGATCATTGGTTCTTCGACGAGTAAGAAACGTCTCTTTCATGATATCGGTGAATTGGCCGAAAGCGTGCTCGGTTACAAAGCGTCCGAGGTTGTCGAAGCTCTCATCGAGCGCGAGAACCTTGGACCGACCGGCGTGGGACATGGAATCGCCCTGCCCCACGCACGACTCGAAGGTGTAGATCGCGTGTGCGGACTGTTCTTGCGCATCGAGAAACCGATGGATTTCGAGTCCGTCGACCGTCAGCCTGTTGATCTTGTCTTTGTGCTTCTTGCGCCTGCTTCTGCGGGGGTCGAGCATCTCAAGGCGCTTGCGCTTGTCTCGCGCACGATGCGTGACGCCGCGACCTGTGCAAAGCTTCGAGCGAATGCAGACCCTGCGACGCTCCACGCGATCCTTACGGACTCGCACGCGACGCAAGCGGCCTGATCAGGGCTTCCACTTTCCGAAACCGAAGGTCATGTAATCCCGCTGATAGGCATCGCGGGCCATCGCCTCTATTTCGTCGTCGTAGATGGACGCGAGCAGCGCATGGTGCGCATCCGCGCTCCGAGGATCGAAGTCGGGCGCATCGTCGCGACCGATCTGCATCGCCAGAAACGCCAGATCCATGGGAAGACGGTCCTCGCGTAGGATCAAGTCAGGCGAGCCGAACCAGCTGAAGCCTTGGATGATGTTGCTCTGCGAGGCCCAAGCCGCATCCACACGGAGCGACGTTTGCCCCGCCACATTGGATTTGAGAAAGGCAAGGAACGCCTTGAACGCGGCCTTGTGGTCATCGAGAGAAAATCCGCCACCGATCCCCTCTTCCGGCAGAGGAAGGTTAAAGACCCGAATGAGCGTTGCACGCAGTTCCCGATAGGTCGTCTCGGCATCACCGCGGATGTGGTCGCAAAAAGCGGCATGCGCGCGGGCGACAGGGTGACGGAGCACCGCAAAACTCCGATGCTCGGTGTGCTTGCGCTTCCACTGGCGGAGCGTTTTCTGGTTGAAGTCGCTTTGGAGCTGCTCAGTGGTCGCGCCATCAAGGGCAGCAAGCCAGTTCCTGACCGCTTCGACAGGACCGCCCTTGATCGGGAGATAAAGAAGCGGCGCTTTTTCGGCGGCGACATAAGTCGGGATCACCGCCCCACGACGGGGTTCGAAATTCGGGGTGAGATTAAGATTGAAACGGTCGAGCCGCGCAAGACTGCGTTCCATTTCCTCGAAGTTCTGAACCTTTTCGCTGAGCGGTTCGGGGTTCTGTTTCTTGAGTTTCTTGTCCAGCGCTTCGATCCGCGCGTTCGATCCAAGGAACGCAGCGAGTCCGTTCATCACCTCGACGTTCTGTAGGTCCTCGTAGGCGACATAAAAAGCGGTCTGGCCCGAAATCTGGAGCGCGTTCATGATGCGGACCTGAAAGGCCTGAAGCGCTTCGAGGTGAGCGACGAATTCGCCGTCATGAAACACGATCTTTTCCGAACGCGCTTGGGTGGGATTGGTCAGTTTCCATTGACCCGTCGCTTGCGCGATTTTCCAGCTCACATAGCTGTCGATCGGATTGCGCGTGAGAACAATCTTCGCACAGCGCGGATCATTCAACATCTCGTCCAGAACGCGGGGATCATGGTCGTTGAAGAAGCGAAAACCGCCAAGCCCCTCGCTTCTCTGGCGGATCGCATCAAGCAGAAGTTTCGGGTTCTGCTCGCGTTCGTGTTGGGTCACGCCGAGAATATTGTAGCTGTTGGGATAACCGATGAAGTGCGGATTGAAGGCCTCTCCGTGACAGATCAAACCATCAAAGGAGTTGATATTCGCTTCGAGAAAATTGGAGCCTGTCCGCATTTCTGCAAAGACGACAAAGTAATCAAATTTCGACATAAATTATCGGACCAAATAGGGTTTGCGCTTTGCCGGTTTTTTATTCTCCGGCACGGGATCGACGGGAAAATCGCCCATCAGATAGGGGTGCATCCCCTGGTTCTTTAGGTTTTGAAGGAATTGGCCAAAGCCGGTCAGGTCCACCATCTTGGGCACTTCGGTCAGACGGCGGGTATTCTTGCCGGTAATCTCGTCCACGACGGTTTGGAGGGCTTCCATCGGTGTTTCGATGAACTCGGCAAGGGTCCAGATGCGGATTTTGGCTTTCGCGTGAATAGAGCGAAGCGCGGTCAGATGTTCATTCTCGATCTTCTGCAACAACGCCGCCTCGGTCCTCAGGTCGGCAAAGTTGCGGTTCGTCTGGAACAGCGGAACCGCCCATGCGCCTGTGATGATGCTGATCTGCGCGTTTGCATCGCGGGCGATATCCCAGCTCACGTCCTGAATATCGAGAGGACCAAACTGGAAAATCTGGCGCTCTCCGCGGGTGTTCCAGATAAGGCTTCGAAGGAACATGCGCGGGTTATAGTCGCGCACCGCAGCGGAATCGCTCAACGCACCAGTGAATGTGGTTTGCCCACCTTCGAACTCGACACGATCAGGCGCAAAGAGGTGGCCATGCACACGGGCCCCTGTGGCCTTGGCGAGCCAGTTCTCGAAATCCTCGAAGAGTTCGGTAAAGCCTTCGAACACGGAATATTCGGCGCAGGTCACACCGTTTTCCCAGTTTTCGTTGGGGAAACGGCTTTGCATATAAAGTCCCGGACGCCCACGGGTTCGACGTTCGACAGCGCGGGCGAAGATACGGTCGATCTTGCCGGGGTTGGGTTCAGAGCCTTTGACCACGGCATCTGGATCGCCGAGGAACGTGTCATACAACAGGTTGGCTTCCGACCATATTTTACGCGCGACAAAACAATCGGAGCGCCGCAAAAGTTGCAGGTGGTCGTCATAGAAAATATGTGGCTTTCCCTGAAAATCGAATTTCGAAAGGGTCAGCGAGCGGCTCTCGATCTGGGTCGAATAGTGGCGCACGAGAGTTTGGAAATAGCTCTCGTCTGGGATCCAGACCTTGGAGAAATAGCTATCATAGAGCCCGCGGTCGGGATCTTGGAGAATGGCCGAGAGGGTCTGGCGGGTCAGGCACCACCACTGGGACCCGATATGGGGCACGAGCCCCGCAGGAACACGTCGTTTGAGCCCAAGCTTGCGCTGAAGTTCGACATAGCGATCAAAGAGCCAACGGTTCTTGCGCCAGGAAAACGGGAAGCGAAGCGTAAAGCGTTCCTCGTCAAGACCGCCGACGGTCCAAGGCACGTCGGCGATCGTTGCGCTTTCGATAAAATCGGTGCGCGGACGGGCGTCGAGATAGGCCTTGAGTTCTGCAACGGGTCGAAGCGGCAAACACGACCCCGATGTCAAATAGACGTGCCGCACCTCTGCAAACTCGGCAAGAAGGGTTTCAGACGCGATTTGCGTTGCCTGAACGAGCTCCCAAGTGCCCCACTCGCATCTCAGGCGCTTGGTAAAGCGGAGATCTTCAAGATCGGCAAGGTTCGATTTAAACCGTTCAAAGGCGGCTTTCCCGACCTTGGCATCTACATGCACAACCACGGGACAGCCATGAGCGTTCCAATGCCGGATCACCTGTTCGGCGCGATCCAGAGCGGTGTGGGCGAGCATTACGATACCAAGTGTCATGCCCAGTTCCCCTTGGACATGAGGCCCAGAATTTCAAGCTGACGCCAGTTGATATACTTTTCGCTCCATTTACACCAAAGATCGGGATTGTCGGTCGCGCCCTCGGCATAGGCCTTGTATTCCATGCTTCCTGCAAAATGCTGGCGACGACGGAGTTCTTCTTGGGCTTTGGCGGCAAAGGTGTTGAGGAATTTGGCGTGCAGAAGAACGCCCGATGCCTTTTCCCCGCCCCATTCGTCATAGACGAGGTTCAGACCACGCGGGAGAAGCATGTGGGTCGAGCTGACATAGGTATAACGCTTGTCCCACTTCACAAGCGGAACCTTGTTCAATGCTGGGGACTTTTCAGGCGCATCGTTAAAGAACACGCGTGTGCGCGGGCCGCCCTGAATCCAGAGATTTCCAAAGCGTTTGTTCTTTTCGATAAGGTAATTGCCTGCATCGAACCATGACGCGATTTCGAACGGATTTTGCCCCATGCGATAAGGCGTGTCGTTGATCCCACCCTTGGGATACATATCGAGAAGCATCGCGCCGAAAGATTTGATCGAAGAGGCGTCAAGCCAATCGGTCAAAGCGCGGATCGGGCGCGTATCGCAGAACGGGTAGACGAAAAACTCGTCCGGATCGACGACAAGCGTCCAATGCCCCGCCGCGTATTTGCGCTGGAGCCAATTGAGCCAATCCACGCCGAAGCGCGCGCGCTTGTAGCTTGCTGTCGTGGTCCAGAGCGAAACGTCGGGTTGCTCTTGAAGATATTCACGGCTGCCGTCATCGCTGTCGTTATCGACGATCAAGAAGTGATTGATGCCGAGCTTGCGATAATACTCGAGAAAATAGGGAAGTCGCACAAGTTCGTTGCGCAGGGTGGAAAAAACAAGGATGTCGGACGGCGTAATATCGGCGGTGCGATCCTGCACAACCTCTAGCTCACGACGCTTGCGCAGCGCACGAATGCGCCACCTTTTGCGTTGAAGCCGTAGCCGATATGATTGCCAAACGCCCAAATTTTACCCTTGGAAATGCAAACTCTTTGTTTGCTCTGACTTATTTCTATTAACTTAACACAATATTGAAGTGTTCGTCCCATGTTGGAGCAACAAATTTTTCAATTTGAACTTTGTTCGCGGTCCCGTCGGGAGTCTCTTTTAACGTGCGGAGCCAGGCTTTGTAATTGCCCTTGGGTAGGTATACGGCAGCATCACCCAGAACTTCATAGAAGACGGGCAAATCGCTGCAATAAACAGGCACACCAAGGCTGAGCGCTTCAACGGGTGGGAGGCCGAACCCTTCGGCAAATGTCGGGAACAAGAGGCCTTGGGATTCGGCGATGACAGCGGCGATCGTCTCGTCTTTCAGGTTCGGGAGCTCGATCACATTGCGCACACCTGCGTCCAGTCGTTCAAAAAGCGAGGTGTTCATCCAGCCACGGGTACCACAGATCACAAGCTGGGGCCCGCTTTCGGGAAGCTCTTGCCAGACATCGAGCAGCAGATTGTGATTTTTGCGCGGCTCGATCGTGCCGACTGTCACGTAATAAGGGCGCGTCAGATCGATCGACTCGGGAAAGTTTGCGTATTTCGGCTGGAATCTGGTGCGACCGATATAGGCCCGCACGATTTCCGGAACGCGACCCGTTTCTTCGAGAACCTTTGCCACGGATTCGCAAGCGGCGTTGGAAATGCTGATCACCCGATCCGCATATTTGGAAGCGATCTCAAGCTTTTTGCGGAACCTTCTGACAGAGGCGGGCGCGTGAAATTCGGGATATTCCACAGGAATGGCGTCGTGGATCATCAAATTGATCTTGGCCCCGAGAACGGTTTTGAGCGCGTCGAGCAAACCAACACGATAGTTGCTGTGCCCGACGTTGTAATATTCGAGACCCGGAAGGAAGTTCCGCATGAGCATACGGTTAACCGCTGCTCGAGACGACTTGTCCACAGCGCTTGCCCGAAGAAGGGTCAATGCGGCTTGCATCTCTTTGGTTTGCTTGCGGAAAAAGCGCGAGAAGACAGAGCGTTCAGGCCATTCCCCCGTGACAAGAGCATCGCGGAAATCGCTCGCCCCCGCTTTGTCGAGCAGGATGTAACCAATCGAGGTTGCAACGATGAAATAGGCCGGAACAGGATCACAAACAAAGCGCTCGAGATAGGCAAGCTCGACACGATCAACTCCCGTAAGTCTTCTCCCTGCGCGGCTCACCAGCCGCGTGATGTCGAGAAGACGTGTGGGTTTATCAGTCTTTGTAGTGCCCATTCTGGTGCCACCGCCATGCATCACCGATCATTTGACGCAGGTTCGAACGCGTCGGTGTCCATCCAAGCACAGTTTCCGCTTTTTGGCTTCCAGAAACGAGCTTGGCCGCATCACCCGCACGCCGAGCGCCTTCGATGATCGGAACCTCGCAGTTTGTTACGGCTGCCGAATGATCGATGACTTCTCTGACGGAAAACCCGCTCCCTGTGCCGAGATTGAAAACTGCGCTGCCTTTTTCCTCGAGTAACCATTTCAGTCCAAGCACATGCGCATCGACCAGATCCATAACGTGGACATAGTCGCGAATGCATGTGCCATCAGTCGTTGCATAATCCGTGCCATAAATGGTCAAGGCGTCGCGTTTCCCCATGATCGAGAACAGCATGAGGGGAATAAGATGAGTTTCGGGCTGGTGAAACTCGCCGATCTCGGCCTCGGGGTCCGCGCCTGCTACGTTGAAATAGCGGAAGATAACGGACTCCATCCCGTCGCTGACCCCGAAATCGGAGAGCATATCCTCGATCGCGCTCTTGGAGGCGGCATAGGCATTGAGCGGGGCGCGACGGCTGTCTTCTTGTAGGACGACGCCGTCCTGATCACCGAAGATCGCGCAGGTGGAGGAAAAGACGAACTTTTTGCAATCGGCGGCGTTGGCCGCCTCGATAAGGTTGAGGCTGCCCGCAACATTGTTCCGCCAGTAGGCACCCGGAATTCTGACGCTCTCGCCCACTTGGGAAAGCGCAGCAAAGTGCATGACCGCAACGGGGTTGTATTTGGCAAAGACTTCGTCAAGGCGCGCGCGGTCCAGAAGATCACCCTGTTCGAAGGGGCCGAATTTGACCGCGTCCCGCCACCCTGTATTCAGGTTGTCAAAGGTAACCGGCGTAAAGCCCGCAAGCTTGAGCACTTTGCAGGCGTGCGAGCCGATATAGCCCGCGCCGCCCGTGACCAGAACATTGTTCGCCATAACGGATTACTGCGCCGCGCGGCGATGCGCGTAAAGCTGATCGAGATAATCGGCCAGTTCGTCGCGAAGGTCATCGCGAGACAGACCAAAGGACACCGTCGCCTGTAGGAAGCCCGCCTTTGATCCACAATCGAAACGCGTCCCGTCAAAACGATAGCCGAACACATCGCGCCCTTGCTCGATTTCGGCGGCAATGGCGTCGGTAAGTTGCACTTCGCCGTTCGCACCCTGTTTGATCTTGCCTAGATTGCTCATCACCTTGGGCGAAAGGATATAGCGACCGATTACGGCAAGGTTCGAAGGGGCATCTTCGGCCTTGGGTTTTTCAACCATGCCAGAGACGGACACGTGTTTGCCGTGATCCTCTTTGACATCAAGCACGCCGTAGTAGGACACCTTGTCGCGCGGAACTTCCATCGCGGCGACCATGCTGCCGCCTGTTTCTTCGTAGGCTTCGACCATCTGCTGGAGACAGGGCTTTTCCGCGGCGATCACGTCATCGGGGAGCATCACGGCAAAAGGTTCGTTCCCGATAAAGCGGCGTGCGCACCAGACCGCGTGACCCAAGCCCAATGCTTTGTGCTGGCGGATATAGGCGATTGCGCCGCTGTCCATATAAGTGGAACGCAAAGTCTCGAGCAGATCGGTCTTGCCCGACTTTTTAAGCGAGGATTCAAGCTCGGGCGCGGTGTCGAAGTAATCTTCGAGCGCAGATTTGCCTTTGGCAGTGACGAAGATGAATTCTTTGATACCTGCGGCGCGCGCTTCGTCGATGGCATATTGAACCAAAGGACGATCCACCAAAGTCATGATCTCCTTGGGCACCGATTTAGTCGCAGGGAGAAAGCGGGTCCCCAAACCGGCGACCGGAAAAATAGCTTTTGTGACTTTGCGCTTCATCGTGTTTGCCTCAAGTAAATTGCGACCAAAGGAACAGTCCTGAACTATCCTTTCGGATCGGTCCTTGTGAAGAGTTTAGCAACCAGTTTGCATCAATTTTGTTAGATGACGTCAATTTTGTCACCTTTGTATACAATTTGAGCGCAATTTACGCACCCGCTCCAACTCCAGATTAAATCGGCTCTTGAGGCTCATAAGCCGGATCATGTGATCGGAACGTTCGGATTTGCCCAATAAGCCCCCATGTTGGAGCCAGTATCCCGACCTTACAAAACGGACTGTGTGAAAGCGCGAACCGAGTGAAAACAGGAAGAGCGAGACACGGTTGCCTTGTTTGACAAGACGACGGGCCTTTTTGATCAACGGGATAGCGCGGACCCAGTGACCATAGAGCGCAATGTGAGGTGATGGGCTGACCGGCAGCGCGACAAAGCTCTCTCGCTGGTCGAACCGTGAAAAAGTATTCTGCCTTTGCGCACCCTCGATCAAACCGGTGTCGAAAGTCGCAAGTAGCCTCGCAACATCGCGGGGCTCGATGTGACCGGACACCATCAAAGAGAGGAGCCATTTGCGGTGCTGTTCCCGAAAAATTCGGATGGCGTCGTCGGGCGAGGGAGTATGCTCGCGAACGAAAACGGCAACGCTCGCTCCGATTTGGAAAAGTGTTTTCGGAGCACGATCCCCACGGCGTCTTTCGCTTTCGGCATAGCCATGATGGACCTGTGCCTCGGGGCAAATGGCTGTGCGAAGCCCGATCTTGCCCGCCCGCAGGTTGAGATCGGTTTCATCCAGAAAGAAATGATAGGCCTCGTTGAAGCCGCCCAGCGCGATGAGCGCGTCGCGTCGGATCGCCATATTGGTGCCTTCGGTTTTCGCGGCGCCGCTTTGGTCGGGCGGAAAAACAGACGTCACATCGACGGCGAGCGGTCGGGTTTGACCTGTGTGATCGACCCACCGTGCTTTCCACTGAAAGCTTATGCCGTTGCGACCACGCACAAAGCCGCCCGCTATTTCGGCTTTGCCTTGCGCGATGGGGGCGATGAGGAACCCAAGCCACGTTGGTTCGGGGATCGCGTCATCGTCAATGAACGCAATGATTTCACCTGATGCTTGGGCAACGCCAAGGTTCCGCGCCCGCGAGATATTGGGTTCATCAAAGCGAACGAGTTTGATCCCCGTTTCCGCAGCCAGCCCGCCCAAACTTTTGTCATTGCCGACGATGACGATTTCAAAGTTATCATAGTATTGCTGCCGAAGGCCTTTGAGCGTGAGCGCAAGGCTGCGCGGGCGGTCACGCGTAACGATAACGACGGAAACTGAGGGAGATTGTGATCCACTCCCCTCCATCAGGTCTTAGGCCTTTTGCAGCTCTACGCCGGGGGCATAGGCGATGAAGAAAGGGTTCTCAAAGCCGTCTTTGCCATAAACAAGCGGGCTGTGATCATCAAAGCGGATCACGTCGCCGCCCGCACCGCAAAGAACGGCGTGGCCTGCAGCCGTGTCCCACTCCATCGTTCGACCGACGCGGGGGTAAAGGTCGGCTTCGCCCGTGGCAACAAGACAGAACTTGAGCGAAGAACCTGCACTGCGCATGTCCGAAACTTTGTATTTGTTGATGTAATCGTCGGTTGCCTGATCGCGATGGGATTTCGAGGCAACGACCAAGAGCGCATTGTTATCGGGTTCCGACACTTTGATCGGTGTGAGTTCACCGATCTTGTCGGTGTCGAAGGGACCTTTTTCCTCGACCGCTGCACCTGTGGCGTCGGTATAAAACAGTCGGCCTTTTGCAGGGGCATAGACCACCCCGCGGATCGGCTTTCCATTTTCGACATAGGCGATATTCACCGTGAAATCGCCACGACGATTGATGAACTCCTTGGTCCCATCCAAAGGATCGACGATCAGGAATGTCGACACCGATTGGCCATGCGACTGGGCCTGTTCTTCGGTGACCAAAGCGACATCAGGGAAAGCGGCGCGAAGGCCGGCCGAGATATGGGCGTCCGCAGCTTCGTCGGCTTCTGTCACAGGGCTGGCGTCGGATTTGGTTTTGACCTCGAAATCGGGGGAATTGTAGATTTCCATAATGATCTCGCCCGCCTCGAGCGCGAGTTTGCGAATAACTTGGGTCAGGCGAACGTGGTCCATGAAAATACCTTCAAATAAACGTGCAATATGTCGTTGTAGTTGCTTGAAGCATCTAGGGCCCTTATGCTCAAGCCATAACGGATCCGCAAGAAATTCGTGTTTATAAAGGCGTCGAAAGGACTTCGGAGCAATGCATACGCCGATCAAGCGTCAGAGCGTCTTTATGGCGATCATCACTATGGGAGAGCTGATCTTTCATAGTGTGGTGCGGTCCAATCGCAAATCACACCGCAATGCGGTTGTCGGCCTTGTGCTCAGCATGTTCCAAGCTGTGATCTTTGTCGCGATCTTTTATGCGATGTTCATTCTTCTGGGGATGCGCAGTGCACCCATCAGGGGCGATTACCTTTTGTATATCATGTCGGGCGTTTTCCTGTTTCTGACCCACAACAAAGCGATGGGCGCCGTCGCGGGTGCAGAGGGGCCGACGTCGGCCATGATGAAACACGCGCCGCTTAACACTCTGATTTCAATTGTGTCTTCGGCACTGTCGGCACTTTACATGCAGACTTTGACGCTGATCTGCATTCTCTATCTCTATCACACCGTCATTGAACGCATCACAATCTATGATCCCGTCAAAGCGTTTGGATGCCTTTTGCTGGCATGGCTTTCAGGGATTGCGGTCGGACTGATTTTCCTGTCGCTCAAACCATGGTTTCCCAATTTCGCGAATGTGGCGAACCAAGTCTATTCTCGCGCCAATATGCTTGCCTCGGGCAAGATGTTCGTTGCCAATGCAACCCCTAACTACATCCTCAAGCTTTTTGCTTGGAACCCGCTGTTCCACTGCATCGATCAGGCGCGGGGCTATATCTTTATCAATTATTTCCCGCACAAAAGTTCGCTGATGTATCCGATCTATGTCTCGATCGCACTTATTATGATCGGACTCATGGCAGAATTCTTCACGAGAAAACGCGTTTCGCTCAGCTGGTTCGCCACGCGCTAGGGCTTGTTTGCCTAAGTTTTTCGACCAAATGGGGCAGAGTCCGCACTCTTTCCCATTTGTATTGTATTTTTATCACATTTCCTCCCGTCCTACCCGTTGCAGCGCCTAAAAACGGCCCCTATATACCGCTTGATCCGCTGCGGGCGCTGCCCAATGCGAAATCCAGAAAGGCACAGATGCCGGAACGGGTTTGTGCCGTTCAAACCGCTTAAAGAAAGGGATTTGAAAATGGGAAAAGTCATCGGGATTGACCTCGGGACCACCAACTCTTGCGTAGCCATCATGGATGGCTCCAAACCGCGCGTTATCGAAAACGCAGAAGGTGCGCGCACCACTCCGTCGATTGTTGCTTTCACGGAAAGTGAGCGCCTTGTCGGCCAGCCCGCCAAGCGTCAGGCCGTTACGAACCCCGATAACACTATCTTTGGTGTGAAGCGTCTTATCGGTCGCCGTGCCGACGACGCACACCTTGCCAAGGACAAGAAGAACCTTCCGTTCAATGTGATCAACGGCGGCAACGGTGACGCTTGGGTCGAGTCGCGTGGCGAGAAGTACAGCCCTTCGCAGATTTCCGCTTTCATCCTCCAAAAGATGAAAGAAACCGCCGAGTCCTATCTCGGTGAAGAAGTCACTCAGGCCGTTATCACCGTGCCTGCCTATTTCAACGACGCCCAGCGTCAGGCAACCAAAGACGCAGGCAAGATCGCCGGTCTCGAAGTGCTCCGCATCATCAACGAGCCGACCGCCGCTGCGCTCGCCTATGGTCTCGACAAGAAAGAGTCCAAGACCATTGCGGTCTATGACCTTGGCGGTGGCACCTTCGACGTAACCATCCTCGAGATCGATGACGGTCTCTTTGAAGTGAAGTCCACCAACGGCGACACCTTCCTCGGTGGTGAAGACTTCGACATGCGCATCGTCAACTATCTTGCTGACGAGTTCAAAAAAGAGCACTCGGTCGATCTTACCAAAGACAAGATGGCTCTTCAGCGTCTCAAGGAAGCTGCCGAAAAGGCCAAGATCGAGCTTTCTTCGTCGAGCCAGACCGAAATCAACCAGCCGTTCATCTCGATGGGCACCAACGGCCAGCCGCTTCACATGGTAATGAAGCTGACCCGCGCCAAGCTCGAGAGCCTTGTCGGTGATCTCATCAAGAACTCGCTCAAGCCCTGTCAGGCCGCTCTCAAGGATGCCGGTCTTTCAACCTCGGACATCGACGAAGTCGTTCTCGTCGGCGGTATGACCCGTATGCCCAAAGTGATCGAAGAGGTTTCGAAGTTCTTCGGCAAAGACCCGCACCGCGGTGTAAACCCCGATGAAGTCGTGGCGATGGGGGCCGCCATTCAGGCTGGTGTTCTTCAGGGTGACGTGAAGGACGTTGTTCTTCTCGACGTGACCCCGCTCTCGCTCGGCATCGAAACGCTCGGCGGCGTGTTCACCCGTCTTATCGATCGTAACACCACCATCCCGACCAAGAAGTCGCAGGTGTTCTCGACCGCAGAAGACAACCAGAACGCCGTAACGATCCGCGTGTTCCAGGGCGAACGCGAGATGGCTGCCGATAACAAGATGCTTGGTCAGTTCAACCTCGAGGACATCCCGCCCGCACCGCGCGGTATGCCCCAGATCGAAGTGACTTTCGACATCGACGCCAACGGTATCGTTTCGGTTTCGGCCAAGGACAAGGGCACCGGCAAAGAGCAGAACATCACGATCCAAGCCTCGGGCGGTCTGTCCGACGAGGATATCGAGAAGATGGTTCGCGACGCCGAAGCCAACGCAGAGGCCGACAAAGAACGCCGCGAGCTGGTCGAAGCCAAGAACCAAGCCGAAAGCCTTATCCACTCGACCGAAAAGTCGATGGAAGAGCACGGCGACAAGGTTGACCCGACCACGATCGAAGCGATCGAACTGGCTATTGCCGCTCTCAAGGACGAGCTCGAAGAGGGCAACACCTCCAAGATCCGTTCGGGCATCCAGAACGTGACCGAAGCTGCGATGAAGCTTGGGGAAGCGATCTACAAAGCCAGCCAGGATGACAATGACTCCGACGAACCGCGCTCTGCAGGTGGCCGCTCGGATGAAGACGATATCCTCGACGCCGACTTTGAAGATCTCGATGACAACAAGCGCGGCTAAAGCCAGCGTGTAGTTAAATGAGGAAACCGGCTCGCCCAGTGACGGGCCGGTTTTTGCATTCCCAAGGGGGAAGATAACTCATGGCAAAACGCGACTATTACGAACTTCTGGGAATCTCGAAAGGCGCAAGCGCTGACGAGATCAAAAAGGCTTATCGTACCAAGGCCAAGGAACTTCACCCTGACCGCAATGCCGACAATCCGAACGCAGAAGCCCAGTTCAAAGAAATCAACGAAGCTTACGACGTTCTGAAAGACGCCGACAAAAAGGCCGCTTATGACCGCTATGGTCATGCTGCCTTTGAAAACGGTATGGGCGGCGGCGGTCATCCCGGTGGTGGTTTCCGTGGGCACGGCGATTTCGCCTCCGCTTTCTCGGATGTGTTCGACGATCTCTTTGGCGATATGATGGGAGGCCGCGGTGGCGGACGTTCTCGCGCATCGCGTGGTAATGATCTTCGCTATAACCTGCGCATCTCGCTCGAAGACGCCTATAACGGTCTGCAAAAATCGATCAGGGTTCCGACTTCGGTATCCTGTGATGGCTGCAACGGCACGGGTGCCGAGGGCGGCTCGGAGCCTGTCACCTGTCCGACCTGTTCGGGGATGGGCAAAGTGCGCGCCCAGCAAGGCTTCTTTACTGTCGAGCGCACATGTCCGACATGTTCGGGTATGGGTCAGACGATCAAGAATCCGTGCAAAACCTGTCACGGTGCGGGGCGTGTCGAGAAAGAGCGCTCGCTCTCGGTCAACATTCCCGCGGGTGTGGAAACAGGAACGCGCATCCGACTTGCCGGTGAAGGCGAAGCAGGTATGCGCGGTGGTCCCTCGGGCGATCTCTACATCTTTATTGAAGTGCAAGAGCACGAGATTTTTGAACGCGAGGGGATGAACCTCTTTTGCCGTGTTCCCGTCTCGATGGTCGATGCAGCGCTCGGCGGTGATGTAGAAGTCCCGACGCTCGATGGCGGCCGTAGCCGCGTGCGTATCCCCGAAGGTAGCCAATCCGGCCGCCAGATGCGTCTTCGCGGCAAGGGTATGCCTGCGCTTCGTGGTGCGGGCAGCGGTGATATGTTCATCGAGCTCGCCGTGGAAACACCTGTAAAGCTCACAAGCCGTCAGAAAGAGCTACTCAAAGAGTTTCAGGAACTGAGCGAAGAGAACAACCCCAACACGTCCAAGTTCTTTTCTGCGGTCAAAGGGTTCTGGGACTCGATGAAAGGGTAATTAACCCTTCCTTCATTTGAACTCATCCAAACTGCCGTCATGACACAGAATCATGGCGGCAGTTTTCTTTCGGAGGCGCAGCTTCCTTTCGGTTCACTCGATCTTTCGGGGGACGAGGTTATTCCGCGAACCGAGGCCAAAGCCCCATCATATCTTCGGGATCATCGGCAACGGCTTCGTGAAAGGTTCATGCGCGGTGGGGCGGCAGCCATGCCCGACTATGAACTTTTGGAATTGGTGCTTTTCCGCGCGATCCCGCGGCAGGACGTCAAACCGCTTGCCCATCTTCTCTTGGAAACCTTTGGTGATTTCAACGCGGTGGTTTCGGCACCCGTCGCCCAACTGACCAAGATCAAGGGGGTCGGGGATACGGTCATCTGCGAATTGAAAATCGTTGAAGCGACAGCCCAGCGATTGGCCCGTGCCCGCATCCTGCGCAAACATGTGATTTCAAGTTGGGATGCCGTGCTCGACTATTGCCACACGGTCATGGCGCATCGGGACACCGAGCAATTCCGCATTCTTTTCCTCGATCGCAAGAACGTTCTCATTGCAGATGAGGAACAGGCGCGGGGCACCATCGACCATGTGCCCGTCTATCCGCGCGAAGTTGTGAAACGGGCGCTGGAGATGAATGCTTCGGCCTTGATCCTTGTTCACAACCATCCATCCGGGGACCCGACTCCGTCGACCCAGGATATCCAAATGACCAAACAAATCGGTATGGCGGCCGCCGCTCTCGGGATCGAGCTTCACGATCACCTTATCATCGGGCGCTCTCGCGAACTCAGTTTCCGTAGCGAGGGGTTATTGTGACACCTGAGCTGGCGCGTTTTCGAGCCAAAGCTCGACGCGGCGATTGACCTGCCGACCCCAACGGCTTTCATCGCAGCCGATAGGGAGCGCCTCGCCGTAACCGACGGTCTGAATGACGACACCAGAGGGAAGCTCGCCGCCCAACATAACGAGAAGATCGTTGAGCACGCTGAGTGCGCGCGCTTCGGAGAGGGATTGGTTCGCCTCGGCAGGCCCTGCGCCGTCACTGAAACCGACAAGTTTGAGTTTTTGACCATAATATCGACCGTCAAGGAGCCCTTGGGCGAGGGTCATAAGGCTTGATCGAGATACGATATCAAGATCGGAGGAGCCTTCCTGAAAACGGAATGTCGGGGAAAGACGGACGGCGGTATACATGTCGGAAACCAACGTCTTGAGGGTTGCAAGCGATGTCTCGTCGCCTGCACTCAGGATCGCGTTCGCCAACCTCTCGCCCTGCACCTCGAGCCCGATCGGAACCGCCCCTTGATCTACGAAACCCGCGCGTCGCACGACGAGTTGGGCATCCGCTGTGCGAAACCAATCGAGCATTGCATCCACGACAGGGGCAAGAGGCCTCTCGGGGATGTAGACAAAGAGCGGAAAGGACAGCGGATAGTCCTCGGTTTTGACAGCCGTGACGCGTGGCACGGACCGCAAACCGCACTCTCCCACGAGACCGAGGGCAACCGCACTCCCCAAGGCACGTGAAGGTAGCACGCCAAGCGCTTGGGGATCGGCAGCGATCACGTCGGCGAGTGTATTGGTATCATCCTCGCGGAAGAGCGAAACACTGACGGTTTCTGTGCCTGTCAAACGCTCGAGGAGGCCCTGCGCGAACCCCGAATGGTCGCTGGGGAGGTAGAGGTGAATAGGGAGTCCCTCCTGACCGCCGAGGGCTCCCCAATCGGTGATCTGGCCTGCAAAGACAGCAGCCAGCTCGGACATCGAAACATCCTGAACACTTTGACCCACCCCTGTTACAGGAACGAGGGAATCGAGAGCAATCACTTTTGAATGGCCCGCCTGATCAAGATGGCCAAGCCCCGCCTCTCGCAGGCTTTCGACTTCGCTGGTCCGGATTTCACGCGCAGACATCACCAGATCAGCATTTGCCTCGAGCAGATCGATGAACCCTTGATCCGACGTCGTCGAACGGATCGTGACTTCGAGCACATCACCGTCGACGTTGCTGAGGGAATAGGAAACGATTTCGCCCTCTTCGCGCTCGACCTGTAGCCCTTCCGAGCGCGCATATCCTTCGATCAAGGCAGGCAGCAAAAGCTCTCCGAGGCGGGCAGCGCCTGAAATGCGGATGCGTGGCACGAAGTTATCAAAGTCGGGACAGGATTCGCCGGTGCAGGTCACACCGTCTGCTTTCATCGTGACGACACCTGCCTCTGTTTCCAGTTGCAAAAAGCGTCCGTCAAACGACAGGAGTTCACCGGTCACGGTTATGCCGTTGGATTCAGTGGAAATAGTAATGGGTTCGGCAAAAGCCGGAAAAATTCCAAAACATGAAAGCGCGGCCACGACAGCCGCGCTTCTATAAAAAGTTGTCATCAACTCTATCTCTGCACGTCAGTTCGAGGCGAGTGTCAGGTCCTTGAACATATTTTTCAACACCAGATAGTCACCAACACTGTCGCATGATGGCATAATCATCACAAGATCAAGGGCTTCAGGCTCGGAACCCGGGGAGATCTGGATCGACTGGGCAGTCACCTCTCGGTTGCAATTGGAATTGGTGATCGAGGCGTCGACACTCAGCACAACGTCTTCCGCCGCGCCGATGGGGAATGTGTAAACTTCGGCCAAGAGCTGTTGCGGCGCATCAGGATTGCCAAGGGGGACAAGGAAACCCTGTTTTGCATCGATGGCTGCGAAATCACGGCTGTGCAACGCCGAAACGTGACCCTCCTGACCAAAGAGAGCGCCATCCTCGAAAGCATTGATCGCAAAGGCAGTTTCGCCTTGCCACTGGAGCACCGCGCGTTCGTAACCGACGAGATCGGGAACCTCGATCGTTGCGACGGCGCCATCACCAGAGTCGAAAGCCGCAATGAAAACCGCCTCCTCAGCAAGGGCAGGCGCGAGAACCGAAAGCTTGCCGTCCTGGTCCGTGAGGACACTGAACATCATGCCTTGATGGTGGATGGTGACACCTGCATTCGCATGGCACGGCGCGACCAGATCAAGCTGTGCAAAGGCTGCAGGAGCTGGAGTTGCAAACATTTGAGGAGAACAATCGACTGCGGCTTCAGCACGTTCCTGCTCGACCAGTGGTTCGGAAGTGATCGCAACGGGTTCGGACTGCACCAGAGGGATCGGCTTGAACACCGGATCGGGTTCGACCGCAGCGAGCAGGATCAGAGCCTCGGGTTCCTCTATGACAATCTCTTGCTCCACTTGCGCGACGATCATTTCCGCTTCCGCCTCGACTGGCGTTTCCAAAACGGGACCTTGATCAGCGATCAATTCCTCTTGGGGAGCAACTGTTTCGGTTTGAACGTATTCGGGCTCTGGCTCCACCGTGGAGCGCGCGGCAAGAACATCACCGTTCTGCATCACAAAACCGATTCCAAGCGCCACAGAAAAGGTCGCGCCCGCTGTAATAAGCTTTTTCTTCTGAAGCATAATTGCCCCCTAACCAATACGAATTGGAGACAATCTAGAAACAGAAGATGGTCTACGAAGGACCGCTCAAAGGTAATTTTCCGCCCGAATTAGGGCCAAAAGCAGGCAATCGGAAATTGTAGGGATAAGACTAGTTCTATCTCTGGAAACAAAAAGACCGGCCTTTTGGGCCGGTCTTTCACGATCAATGCTTGCCGTGGCAGTGTTTGAACTTTTCACCCGATCCGCAAGGACATGGATCATTACGCGAGGGGTTACCCCAAGTGCTTGGGTCACTTTCGTCAAAACCGGGCGCTGCCGCAGGGTTAGCGGCGACCGCACCTGCAGTGGCGGCGGCTTGCGCGCGTCGCTGTTGCTCGACCATCTGGGCGATCATGGCCTGTTGCTCTTCTTGGGTCATCGGACGGATTTGCGAGAGTTTCTCGGTCACGTCCTCGCGCAGACCTTCAAGAAGGCTTTCGAAGAGCTGGAACGACTCGGTCTTGTATTCGTTGAGAGGATCACGTTGGGCATACCCACGGAAACCGACGACCGAACGCAGGTGCTCAAGTCGAAGCAAATGATCACGCCATTTCGCGTCGATCGTCTGCAGCAGGATCTGCTTCTCTATCTGGCGCATGGTGGCGTCACCGAAGGCGGCCGTCTTTTCTGCCATGAACGCATCCGTGGCCTCGAAGAGGCGCTCGCGGATATCGCTGTCGTCGACACCCTCTTCTGCAGCCCAATCCTCGATAGGCAGATCAAGACCAAGCTTGGACTTTACGTCCGCACGAAGAGCCTCGACATTCCATTGGTCGGCATAGCTGCGCGCGGGAATATGTTTGTCGACGAGATCGTCGATGAACTCGTGACGCATATCCTGAACGATTTCCGCCAAATCGTTGGCTTCCATGATTTCGCGACGCTGCGAAAAGATCACCTTGCGCTGATCGTTCATAACATCGTCGAATTTCAGAAGCTGCTTACGGATATCGAAGTTCCGACCTTCGACCTTGGCCTGAGCGCGTTCGAGCGACTTGTTCACCCAAGGGTGGACAATCGCCTCGCCGTCTTTCATGCCGAGCGAGGACAGAACCTTGTCGAGACGGTCCGATCCGAAAATACGCATCAGGTCGTCTTCGAGCGAGAGGAAGAACACCGAACGACCTGGGTCACCCTGACGGCCCGAACGACCGCGGAGCTGGTTATCGATGCGGCGGCTTTCGTGACGCTCGGTCGCAAGCACAAAGAGACCGCCAGCGGCCTTGACCGCCTCTTCTTCGGCGGCGTGTTCCCCTTCGATCCGCGCGCGGATTTCATCGGGGTGCGCATCAGGGTTCTGGGCAATAGCCTCGAGCACCTTCATCTCGACATTTCCGCCAAGTTTGATGTCCGTTCCACGGCCCGCCATGTTGGTGGCGATGGTGACGGCCCCAAGCTTGCCCGCATCGGCAACGATCTGGGCTTCTTGTTCGTGCTGGCGCGCGTTCAGAACGTTATGCTTGATCCCAGCCTGTGTGAGGAGCTGCGAAAGCTGTTCCGATTTCTCGATCGACGTTGTGCCGACAAGAACGGGTTGCTGCTTTTCGTTCGCGATTTTGATCTCTTTGACAATGGCGTCATATTTCTCGCGGGTGGTGCGATAGACCTGATCGTGTTCGTCTTTACGGGCAATCGGGCGGTTGGTCGGAACCTCGACCACGCCAAGGCCATAGATTTCCATGAATTCGTCCGCTTCGGTCAAAGCCGTGCCGGTCATGCCCGACAGGGTCGAATAAAGACGGAAGTAGTTCTGGAACGTAACGCTCGCCAAGGTGACGTTCTCGGGCTGGATGTCACAGCCTTCTTTTGCTTCGATTGCCTGATGCAAACCATCCGACAGACGGCGGCCATGCATCATACGGCCGGTGAATTCGTCGATCAGAACGACTTCGCCATTACGAACGATATAGTCCTTGTCTTTGGCAAACAACTTGTGAGCGCGCAGACCTTGGTTCACGTGGTGAACGACGGTGCTGCTTTCGGGATCATAGAGAGATTGGCCCTCGGGCAGAACGCCCGCCGCCACAAGACGGGCTTCGATGAAGTCGTTGCCTTCGTCGGTAAACGTCACGTTCTTGGTCTTTTCGTCAAGCTCGTAGTGCTCGGCGGTCAGCTCGGGGACAAGTGCATCAACGGCGCGATAAAGCTCTGAACGGTCCTGAGCGGGACCCGAGATGATCAGGGGGGTGCGCGCCTCGTCCACGAGGATCGAGTCGACTTCGTCGACGATCGCAAAGTTGTGACCGCGCTGGGTCATCTGGCTCAGCTCGGACTTCATGTTGTCACGCAGATAATCGAAGCCGAGTTCGTTGTTCGTGGCATAGGTGATATCGCAGGCATAGGCCTGACGCTTTTCGGCTTCGGGTTGCTGCGGGACAACCACACCCGTGGTCAAACCAAGAGCACCGTAAACTTTGCTCATCCATTCGGCGTCGCGGCGGGCGAGGTAGTCGTTCACGGTGACGACGTGCACGCCTTTGCCGCTCAATGCATTGAGATATGCGGGGAACGTCGCAACGAGCGTCTTGCCTTCACCGGTCTTCATCTCGGCGATGTTGCCTTGGTGGAGGAAAATCCCGCCCATAAGCTGCGTCTCGAAGGCACGCAGACCCAACGCGCGCTTGGCGGCTTCGCGGCAGTTGGCAAAGGCTTCGGGAAGGAGACTATCGAGGCTTTCACCTTTTTCGATACGTTCCTTGAATTCCGCCGTCTTTGCCTTGAGGCCATTGTCATCAAGCGCGGCGAACTCGGGTTCGAGGGCATTGATTTTTGCGATCAGCGGACGGACCGATTTAACCTTGCGGTCATTCGCCGTGCCAAAGACCTTCTTTGCCAGCTTGCCAATTCCGAGCATATTCTCTCCGATCCCCATTTGGTGGGGCTTGTTAACGTCGTTATGATGAGGAGGTTGCTTGTAGGCGTAGCGCCCGAGGCCTAAACAAGGTGCAAGACGGCCCCCTCAGAGCCTTGCAAGGATGTAAGGGGCGGGTCATAGAGTGTCAACGCCGTGAACCCGTTACGGCCAAGCAGGGAAAGACTAATGAAGCATTTTTCGACGATTATTTGTGCCGGTGTGATCGCTCTGTCGGCGCAGGCCGCCTTTGCAGAAGATCCGAACATGAACACCGTCGTCGCTACGGTCGACGGCAAGGAGATTCTTCTCGGAGAAATGATCATTTCCCGTGCGCAACTTCCGCAACAGTATCTCCAGCTTCCCGATGACGTTTTGTGGGAAGGCGTGTTGGACCAGCTGATCCAGCAACAACTCTTGGCCAACGCGCTTGAAAAGGTTCCTGCACGGGTCGAGCTTGCGATGAGCAATGACCGTCGCGGGCTTTTGGCTGCGGAATTGATCGACGCGCTGAGCGCCGAATTGATCACCGAAGAGGCGATCCAAGCCGCGTATGACGCCCAATTCGCGGACGTGGAACCTGTTCTCGAATACAGCGCTGCTCACATCCTT
This sequence comes from Marivivens sp. LCG002, assembly GCF_030264275.1. NCBI lineage: Bacteria > Pseudomonadati > Pseudomonadota > Alphaproteobacteria > Rhodobacterales > Paracoccaceae > Marivivens > Marivivens sp. LCG002. Next base: position 2,827,492 of record NZ_CP127165.1, read on the forward strand.
CTTGCCAGCGAAGAAGAAGCTGCTGCTGCAAAACTTCGTGCCGACTCTGGCGAGGATTTTGCCGAATTGGCGCGTCAACTTTCGACAGGTCCCTCGGGTCCGTCGGGCGGCGATCTGGGTTGGTTCTCGGAAGGCATGATGGTTCAAGAATTCCAGACCGCCGTCGAAGCACTTGAAGCGGGCCAAGTGTCCGATCCCGTGCAAACCCAGTTCGGTTGGCATATCATCAAGCTCAATGAAACACGCAATCGCCCCAACCCCACACTTGAGGAGATGCGCGCCGAGATTGCCGGCAAGCTCCAAGAAGAGCTTGTGACCAGCAAGCTGGCTGAACTCACCGCTGCGGCCGAGATCACCCGTCCCGAAGAAGGGGCGTTCGATCCTGCGCTTCTGAAAAACCTCGATCTTCTCGAAGAGTAAATCATGGCACTCGCTGTTTCCCCTCTTGCTCCTGCATACTTTCCCGAACTTCCCGTTATCGAAGGCGTGCGCTTTGCGTCGTGCCAAGCGGGCGTGCGATACAAGAACCGCACGGATGTAATGCTTGCCGAACTTGCCGAAGGCACCACGGTTGCGGGCGTCTTTACGCGTTCGTCGACCCGTTCTGCAGCCGTGCTCGATTGTCAGGCAAAGAATGGCGTCGCCTCTTCGGGACGCGCCGCGATCCTGGTGAACTCGGGCAATTCGAATGCCTTTACCGGCAAGAACGGAGCAGAGGCGGTTGCAAGCCTCTGCAAAGCGGTCTCGGCAGAACTCGGGATCGACGAAAGCCGCGTATTCACGTCGTCCACCGGCGTGATCGGCGAGCCCCTGCCCCATGAACGGATCAGCGCGAAACTCGGAGAACTTTCGGCTTCGCTCGATGCGAACGGGATCGAAGGTGCGGCGCGGGCGATCATGACGACCGATACCTTCCCCAAAGGCTCTTCGGCAACGATCATTGTGGATGGAAAAGAGGTCAAGATCGCAGGTATCGCCAAAGGCTCGGGCATGATTGCTCCCGATATGGCGACGATGCTGGTCTATATCTTTACCGATGCCAAAATCGGTCACGGGGCGCTTCAGTCCATTCTGACCAAGAACACAGACCGAACTTTCAACTGCATCACCGTTGATAGCGATACTTCGACCTCTGACACCCTCTTGCTTGCCGCAACGGGCGCTTCGGGCGTCGATGTAACGGGAAATGATGATTTTGCAGCAGCGCTTAACGCTGTGATGCTCGATCTTGCGCATCAGGTGGTGCGTGACGGCGAAGGTGCGACCAAGTTTGTTGAAGTCCGCGTAACGGGTGCCGCCAATGACGACGATGCCCGCAAGGTTTCGATGGCAATCGCAAACTCGCCCTTGGTCAAAACTGCGATTGCAGGCGAAGACCCGAACTGGGGACGTGTCGTGATGGCCGTCGGCAAATCCGGTGCGGCAGCTGACCGTGATCTTCTCCAGATCCGCTTTGGCGATATCCTCGTCGCTGAAAACGGTTGGGTGTCTCCGTCCTACAAAGAAGCCGATGCGGCCGCCTATATGAAAGGCCAAGAGCTCGTGATCGCCGTGGATATGGGACTTGGCCAAGGGATCAGCACGGTTTGGACCTGTGACCTGACCAACGTCTATATCCAGATCAACGCGGACTATCGCTCGTGAGCAAGCCAATCGTCCTCGTCTCGGCAGTCGCGCTCATCGATGTGGATGGGCGCGTTCTGCTAGCCCAGCGGCCAGAGGGAAAATCTCTGGCCGGTCTTTGGGAATTTCCAGGCGGCAAGGTGGAAACAGGTGAAACTCCGGAAGAGGCGTTGATCCGCGAGCTTCAGGAAGAGCTGGGGATCAACACGTGGTCATCCTGCCTTGCGCCATTGACCTTTGCTTCGCACAGCTACGAAAAGTTCCATCTTCTCATGCCGCTTTTCGCCTGTCGCCGTTGGGAAGGCACGCCTATGTCGAACGAAGGCCAAGCCCTGAAATGGGTAAAGGCAAGCGAGCTCAAAGACTATCCCATGCCACCAGCGGATATTCCGCTTATCCCGATCCTGCGGGACTGGCTTTGAAAAAGCAAAAGGGCGGCCCAAGAGCCGCCCTTTGTATTTTGGGGGAAAGGAACGCAGCTTAGAGGCTGCGCTCGATCTCCTCGCGCTCGAAGATTTCGATAACGTCGCCGGGACGGATATCGTCGTAGTTTTCGAACGCCATACCGCATTCCTGACCCGAGATGACCTCTTTGACTTCGTCCTTGAAGCGCTTGAGGGTCTTGAGCGTGCCTTCGTGGATAACCACGTTGTCGCGAAGAAGACGCACGCCTGCCGAACGACGTGCAACGCCTTCGGTGACGAGACAACCAGCGACCTTGCCCACGTTGGACACCTTGAAGACTTCTTTGATCGACGCATAGCCGATGAAGTTTTCGCGGATTTCTGCAGAGAGAAGGCCCGAAGCAGCGGCTTTGATATCGTCCACAAGGTCATAGATGACCGAGTAGTAACGGATCTCTACGCCTTTTTGGTTGGCGGTGTTACGGGCAGATGCGTTCGCACGCACGTTGAAGCCGATAACCGGAGCACCCGATGCTTCAGCAAGACCAATGTCGGTCTCGGTGATCGCACCAACGCCGTAGTGGAGGACGCGCACGCGGACTTCGTCGTTACCGATTTTTTCCATCGCCTGCACGATCGCTTCGGCCGAACCCTGAACGTCAGCTTTGACGAGGATCGGAAGCTCGGAGACGTTCTGATCCGCCTTGGCTTTGGCCATAAGTTGATCAAGCGTCGTCGCGGCGCCAGCCGCGGCACGCTTTTCACGCGCGCTGTGTGCGCGGTAGTCAGCGATTTCACGCGCCTGAGCTTCTGTGTCGACAACGTTGAGAACGTCACCAGCCTCCGGCGTTCCGTTAAGGCCGAGAACCTCAACCGGAACCGACGGACCGGCTTCGTCAACGCGGTCGCCCTTGTCGTTAATCAGCGCACGGACTTTACCCCACTGCTCGCCCACGACGAAGATATCGCCGCGCTTGAGTGTGCCGTTCTGAACGAGAACGGTGGCAACAGGGCCGCGGCCCACGTCAAGCTGGGCTTCAATCACAGCACCCGAAGCGGAACGATCGGGGTTCGCTTTGAGTTCAAGGATCTCTGCCTGAAGCGCAATCGCTTCGAGAAGGTTATCAAGTCCAAGACGCGTCTTGGCCGACACTTCCACGGTCTGAACGTCGCCGCCCATTTCTTCGACAACAACTTCATGCTGGAGAAGATCGGTGCGCACCTTTTGCGGGTTCGCGTCGGGCTTGTCGCACTTGTTGATCGCGACGATCATCGGAACCTTGGCTGCCTTAGCGTGGTTAATCGCTTCGACGGTTTGGGGCATCACGGCGTCGTCGGCCGCAACCACGAGCACCACGATATCCGTGACCTGAGCACCGCGGGCACGCATCGACGTAAACGCAGCGTGGCCAGGGGTATCGAGGAACGACAGAACGGCACCCGACTCGGTCGTGACCTGATAGGCGCCGATGTGCTGGGTGATGCCGCCGGCTTCGCCCGAAACAACGTTCGCCTGACGGATCGCATCAAGAAGCGAGGTCTTACCGTGGTCGACGTGACCCATGATCGTGATGACCGGGGGACGCGACTGAAGATCTTCTGCTTTGTCCTCGACCTGATCAATCGCCTGTTCAACGTCCGCATCGGACACACGCTGAACGCGGTGGCCGAATTCCTCGACGATGAGTTCAGCGGTATCCGCGTCAATCGTCTGGTTCTGGGTTGCCATGATGCCGTTCTGCATCAGCGATTTGACCACATCGGCAACGCGCTCGGCCATACGGTTGGCGAGCTCTGCGACAGTGATCGCCTCGGGGACCTGAACGTCACGGACAATCTTTTCGCGCTCTTGCTGGCCGCCCATCGCCTTTTGGCGTGCACGTTCCTGCTTGCGCTTCATTGCAGCCATCGAACGCTGACGACCACCTTCGCCACCCGCAAGGGCGTCGTTGAGGGTCAACTTACCAGCGCGGCGACCATCGTCACCGCGACCAGGTTTGGCCTTGACCACGCGCTCTGCGCGACCTGCATCACGGTCACGATCGACCTTGCGAGGGCCGCTTGCACCGCGATCCTCGGTGTCGGCATCATTTGCCTTGCGCGCAACAGGTGCAGCAGGCTTGGCAGGCGCAGCTTTCGGAGCGGCGGCAGCAGCAGCCTCGGCAACACGTGCCTTTTCTTCGGCTTCTTTGCGCTTACGCTCTTCTTCTTCGCGGGCTTTGAGAGCCTCTTCGCGCTCGCGCTCTTCACGTTCCTTGGCTTCGGCCTCGGCACGGCGGCGGTCACGCTCTTCTTCGCGGGCTTTCTCATCCGCTTCGCGTTGTGCTGCTTCCTCGGCCTCACGGGCTTTGGCCAGCGCAAGTGCCTTCATGCGGCGCTCGAGTTCGGCATCCGTGATACCAGCGGGACGCTTGGAAGGATCACCAGCTACGGGGCTTGCGCCGCCAGTCGTGGGCTTAGCCGCACCGGGCTTGGGAACCACAACGCGCTTGCGCTTGGTCTCCACCACGACGTTCTTGGTGCGCCCATGGCTAAAGCTTTGCTTTACGTTTCCGCTGTTGGAACCGCCACGCAGACCAAGGGTTTTTTTACCGTCGTTATCGCTCATCTAGCTTCTTTTTCCTTTCCGGCAGCGTCCGTGCCGCCGTCAATATCGCGCAAGCCTTTCAGCTTTGCGGCTTCCTCTACTACACGATCGCTGAGTCCGCCAGCCGCGAGAGCGCCATGTATCACACTTTGACGCCCAAATGCCAAACCCAATTCCTCAGAGCTCATGCAATCGAAATAACGGGCGCCTTCCGGCGTCCAAAGTTTTGCTTTGCCGCGTTCTGATCCGTCACCAGCCTGAAGCAGAACGCGAACGCGTTCGTTTCCGGAAAGCCAGCTTTTGACTTTTTCAAAACCACATACGGCAAGTCCGGCCTTGCGCGCCAAGGCAATCAGATCGACGACGCGACGCGCGATTTGGCGCTCGACTTCATCAACCAGATTTTCGGGCACAGTGACCGGTTGTTTTGCAGAACGCGCAAATTGCCCGCGTCCTGCTTTTTCAAGGGTTGCACGGTTTGCGGTAACCCACATTCCACGACCCGGGAGTTTCTCGAGCACGTCGGGCACAACAGACCCATCGGGACCGATCACGAAACGGATCAATCCTTGCTTGGGCTGGACGTCGCCCGTGACGATGCACTTGCGTTCCGCGTCCAAACCCTGAGGGTTATGTTTGCCACCACGTGTCATTTTTCAAGCTCTCGAAGCGATTAAGCCTCGGACTCCTCATCTTGGTTGTCGTCACCTTCGAGCTCGGTCGGATCGACCCAGCCCAGAACAACGCGTGCAGTCATGACGAGATCCTGAGCTTCTTCGAGGCTGACCTCGAACTTCTCGAGAATACCTTCGTCCTTGACGCGCTCGCCGTTTACGGTGGTCCAACCACCAGCGAGTTCCCAGTCGGCGCAGGTCGCAAAATCTTCGAGCGTCTTTACGCCGTCTTCGGCAAGCGCTTCGATCATCTGCGGGGTCAGACCTTCGAATTCGAAGAGGCTATCCTCGACACCAAGCTCGCGAGCACGCTCGATCGCTTTGCGGTTCTGTGCTTCGAGAACGTCACGTGCACGAGCCTGAAGCTCTTCTGCGGTGCTTTCATCCACACCGTCGATCACGAGAAGTTCGTCGAGTTCGACATATGCAACTTCTTCGAGGTTCGTGAACCCTTCGGAAACGAGAAGCTGGGCAAAGAATTCATCCAGATCCAGCGCTTCCATGAAGAGCTTGGTGCGGACTTCGAATTCAGCCTGACGACGCTTGGATTCGTCTTCCTCGGTCATGATGTCGATGTCGAGACCCGTGAGCTGCGAAGCAAGGCGCACGTTCTGGCCGCGACGACCGATGGCGAGCGAAAGCTGTTCATCGGGAACCACGACTTCGATCTTGCCGGCTTCTTCGTCGAGAACGACCTTTGTCACTTCGGCAGGCTGGAGCGCATTCACAAGGAAGGTCGGAACGTCTTCATTCCACGGAATGATGTCGATCTTTTCGCCCTGAAGCTCGTTTACAACAGCCTGAACGCGGCTACCGCGCATACCGACGCAAGCACCAACGGGGTCGATCGAATTGTCATACGACACAACCGCGATCTTGGCGCGCGAACCCGGATCACGGGCAACGGCTTTGATCTGGATGATTCCTTCATAGATTTCGGGCACTTCCATTTTGAAGAGCTCGGCCATGAATTCGGGAGCGGTGCGCGAAAGGAAGATCTGCGGTCCGCGCGGCTCGCGACGTACGTCTTTGATGTAGCAACGGATACGGTCGCCGGGGCGATAGCTTTCGCGGCCGATCTTTTCGTTGCGGCGCAGGATGGCTTCGCCGGCACCCACGTCGACGATGACGTTGCCGTATTCCTCGCGCTTGACCTGAGCATTGATGATCGTGCCTGCACGATCCTTGAACTCTTGGTATTGCTTGTCACGCTCTGCTTCGCGGACCTTCTGAAGGATCACCTGCTTGGCGGACTGGGCAGCGATGCGGCCGAGTTCTACGGGCGGAACTTCTTCCGAATAGGTGTCGCCGATCTGGGGGTTGTCCATATACTGTTTGGCCTGATCAACGGTCATCTCGGACTGATAGTTTTCGAGATCTTCATCGGCAACAACGCTGCGCACGCGCGTAAAGGTCGCGCGACCGGTGCGGCGGTCAATGGACACGCGAATGTCCATTTCCGACCCGTAGCGGCTCTTGGCTGCACGGGCGAGCGATTCTTCCATCGCTTCGACTACGAGGTTGGGGTCGATCCCCTTCTCGCGGGCGACCGCTTCGGCGGTCTGCAAAAGCTCTAGCTGGTTAGCAGAGGTAATGGCCATCAGTTCGTCTCCTCATCGCCATCAATGATGGTCTCAACTTGGTCAAATTGGGCTTCGTCGATTTGGCCCGCGTCTTTACGTCCGCGCAGAACATCGCGGATAAGCTCGTCGGTCAGAACAAGCTTGGCATCGGACAGCCACTCGAACTTGAGTCCGATGGTGATGTCTTCGCCTTGCTCGTCGAGTTCGATCAACACTTCGTCGCCTTCTACCCCGCGAAGGGTGCCTTTGAAGCGGCGGCGACCGTCGATCAAATCGGTGGTCTCAAGCTTTGCAACATAACCGTCCCAAAGCTCGAAATCCTTGAGACGGGTCAAAGGACGGTCGATACCCGGGCTCGAGACTTCGAGCGTGTAGGCGTCGATAATGGGGTCCTCGACATCCAGCAAAGCCGAAACGGCATTCGAAATATCGGCGCAGTCATCGACTTCGATGGTTCCATCGGGCCGCTGCGCCATGATCTGGAGGGTGGATTCCTTGCCAGTCATTAAACGGATACGCACGAGCTCGAAACCCATGTCGGCAATGACCGGATCGATGATCTCGGCAATTCGGCGGTCAATAGCCGCTTTGGCAATTAAATCGTTCATGGTCTCTTCAAGCACAAAAAAACGGGCGCGCGGCCCGTCGATGTTTCCCGGTGGAGCGTTGAACCGATGTTCTCAGCGCCGCTGTTGAGCTGCGTATACGCCGCACTTCTGAAAACTGCAAGGCTTTATGCTGACCACCACCGCTCGGCCATTCGCGTGCTATCCATGTCAAAGAGATTACCAATGGTTTCAGGTGTTCCGACCCGATTGCTGGTCGCCTGAAGAAAGGGTGTAAACGCAGGAATGATGGAGGGACCATCGTCGCGCAACATGATTTGGAGCTCGTAATACATCTCGCGTCTTAGATCGCTGTCGAGCACTGAACGCGCAGCCGCTACAAGATCCTGAAACCGCGCGGGGGCCCAACCATGCCTATTCCATGGTGTATTTACGCCATACGCTGCGGAGAGCATCCAATCTTCGGTCGCACGACCCGACCATGTCGCCGCATTCCATTCCCTGTCGGGCGCTGCGGAAACCTGGATTTCGATGCCTGTTTTCGCCGCACTCGCCTTGAACAAAAGCGCATTGGCCTCGGCCTCGTTTCCGTCGCGCGGGTCATAGCCGAGATCAATGCAAAGCCCGTTCAGACCGGCCTTGCGCAAGTGAAACGCGGCGCGTTCGGGATCGAACTGAACCGGAACGATATCAGGGGCGAAAAACTGGTTTGCGGGGCCGATCGGCGAATCGCTCGCGATTGCACCATGGCCGCCCAGAACGTCGTTCAAAAGAGAAACGCGATCCAGACCATATTTGAGTGCCATTTTCACGTCAGGGTCGGCAAAAGGCACGGCACCCGTGATCGAAGAGAAAGATATGTGGCGATTGCCCTGAACGGTTTGCAATTGAACCGCAGGACTTTCGGCAATCCGACCGAGCGCAGCCACGGGGACCGCATTGATCGCATCGACCTTGCCCATCATAAGAGCGGACACCCGACGCGATGCGTCGTTCATCGCGATATACTCGATCTCGTCGAAGAACCCTGCACCCTCACCTTTGTAATGATCCGCAACGCGGGTCGCGACGAGCCGATCACCGGGGGCGAAGTGCTTCACACGGTAAAGACCCGTTCCATTCCCCGTCTCGATTGCACCAGCAATATCGGACGCGGGATAAATGAGAAGGTGGTAGTCGGACAAAAGATAGGGAAAGTCCGCGTTGCCGCGCTTGAGCTCGAACCGGACTTGATGCGCGCCCGTTTTCTCGATCCGCTCCACTTCGGCCAAAATAGGAGCCGCGGGCGAGGTCACGTCTTTGTGTAGCAGGAGCGAGGCAATCACGTCTTCTGCCGAGAATGCCGTTCCATCATGGAATCGAACGCCTTGGCGAAGATCAAAGGTCCAGGTCCTTGCGTCCGCGCTGGCCACCCAGTGGGTCGCAAGCTCTCCTTTGAGAGAGCCATCGGCGGCAACTTCGGTCAGGGTATCGAAAACGGCACCCGATGCAGCAGCCATCATAAAGACACCTGCATGGGTGCGACCATCCCAAGTATCGGTCACCGAAGCTCCAGACAACGCGGCGGTCAACTTTCCACCCCGAGAGCGCGCACGCGCAGGCATTCCCGACACCGCGAGCAGGGCTGCGGCGACACCGGACTGCAAGAGCCTACGTCTTCCAAGAGGGGTCATCTGTTCCTCCGTTTCGGAGGCACAGGTTGCGCAGATTCCAACAAGGTTACAAGGCCCGCGTGGTCAATTTGACCGAAGACGATCCATAATCCGAACCAAAGCATCCGCGATTCCGGGCTCGGAAAGCGCATGACCTGCTAGTGGAACAAGATCGAGCCGCGCTCCAGCCCACAGACGCGAAAGTTCGAAGGCCGATGTCGGCGGACAAATCATGTCAAACCGCCCCTGAACGATATATCCGGGGATATGCGCGATCCGGTCCATATTATCGAGGATTTGTTGGCTTTCGCCTAGAAAACCGTTGTTCACAAAGTAATGGTTTTCGAGCCGAGCAAAGGCGCGGGCATAATCGGAGGGAGGCTCGCCTCCAAACCCTTGGGATTCAATCGATGCGAGGGCGTTTTCCCATTGCGCCCAAGCGCGCGCAAACCGCAGTTCGGTCGGGATATCACCGGAAAAAAGTCGTTTGTGATAAGCGGCAATCAGATCATCCCGCTCTTCGGGGGGAACAAGACTGACGAAACGGCTCCATAGATCGGGCCAGAATTTTCCAGCACCACCGCCGTAAAACCAATCCAGCTCTGGCTTGGTCATCAAAAAGACACCACGCAGAACAAGCGCTTTGACGCGCTCGGGATGTGCTTGGGCGTAAATCAAAGAAAGCGTCGCGCCCCAGCTGCCGCCAAAGGCGATCCAGCGATCGATACCCAGCGTCTGACGGATCAATTCGGCATCAGCGACAAGATCCCAGGTCGTATTGTTCTCGACCGAGGCATGCGGGCGCGACCTACCGCACCCACGCTGATCGAAAAGAACGACACGATAAACAGAAGGATCGAAAAAGCGGCGCATCATCGGGCTACACCCGCCACCAGGCCCACCATGGAACACGACGACGGGTATGCCGTCAGGACGTCCCACCTGTTCGACATAAACCCGATGACCGTCTCCTACATCCAACATCCGCTGGTCGAACGGGTCGATCGGCGGATATAGGTGCGGCACACTGCGCTTTTGACCCGAGAATTTATCCATGTTCGAACTATATAATGAGTTGCGCAGAGTTGCCATCACCCTACGACAAACAATCGGAGCGAATTATGTCCGTTGAACCCCGAACCACTGTTGATGCAAACGAGATCGCCAAATTCGAAGCCATGGCGGCCGAATGGTGGGACCTTGAGGGGAAATTCAAGCCGCTCCACATGATGAACCCTGTGCGACTGAGCTATATCACAGATCAGATCGCTGCTGAATTCGGGCGTGATCTCAAGGCGGATAAGCCATTCGCAGGTCTACGAATCCTTGATATCGGATGCGGTGGCGGCCTTTTGTGCGAGCCGATGGCGCGACTTGGGGCGACGATTGTCGGAGCAGACGCAGCCGAGCGCAATATTCCCGTTGCGCGTATCCATGCCGAGCAATCAGGGCTGGACATCGATTATCGCCACACAACGGCAGAGGCACTGGCCGAAGCGGGTGAACAATTCGATGTGGTTCTGAATATGGAAGTTGTCGAACATGTTGCCGATCCGCTTGCCTATCTGACGGCCTGTCAGCAGCTTTTGAAATCCGGCGGGCTTCACCTGTGCTCGACGATCAACCGCAATCCCAAAAGCTTTGCTATGGCGATCGTGGGTGCCGAATATGTGATGCGCTGGCTTCCCAAGGGAACGCATGAATGGAACAAGTTCATAACGCCCGACGAGCTTTTCGATCTCATGCGCCGGGCGGGGCTCGATCCCGTTGATCGCAAAGGCTATGTGTTCAATCCTGTGCTCTGGACGTGGCGGATTTCGGAAAAGGATCTATCGGTCAACTATGTCACGGCAGCGATCAAACGCTAGTCGTTCTCGCTCAGCTGAAGGCGTAGCTCGCGCAAGACAGGAATAACCGAACGGATTTTATCTGCTCCGACCTTTTCCACCATATTTGCAATGATTGGGGTCATGGCAGCGAGTGCGGCATCGCGCGCGGCAAGCCCGGCAGGACTTATCGATACCATTTTCCGCCTTGCGTCTTCCCAATCGGGGCGGATGTGCACCCAACCCGCCCATTCCAGCTTGCCAAGCGTATTGGTCATCGCCCCACGCGTCAGATGAAAGGTTTTCGCAAGTTGAGCGGGCGAGCGTTCTTCGGCCGCATGCGCGAGATGATTCAGCACCGAGAAATGCGAAAGCTCCATTCCTTTGGGCATGGCCTTGGCTACGTTATGCCGAGCGAGCTGATCCACGACGAGGATCTCGCTAAAGAGGGCTACTGCCAAACTATTGGTTTGATTAGTCATTCAGGAACTTGAAGCTTCTATCGTGGTGAAGGCTGGGTATACGTTTACGGGCATTCGCCACGTCTGCCAAATCCAAATCGAGATACAACGTGCCGCAGGCTTCGCCGATGTCGGCGAGCACCTCGCCCCAAGGCGAAATGGCCATCGTATGCCCATAAGTCGAGCGCTTTTTGCCTTTGCCTGTTCTGTGCGTCCCCGTTTGAGCAGAAGCGAGCACGTAGCAGCCCGTTTCGATTGCACGTGCCCGAAGCAGGGTTTCCCAATGCGCCTTTCCGGTTTGTGGGGAAAAAGCGGCGGGAACCAAAAGGACTTCTGCACCCGCTTGCGCAAGTGCACGATAAAGATAGGGAAAGCGCAAATCGTAGCAAATAGTCAGGCCGAGGACGCCAAACGGGGTCCGACAGATCGTCGCCGTTTCCCCAGGACGATAGCCCGAGGACTCACGATAGGTTTCGCTGTCGCTCACTTCGGCGTCGAACATATGGATTTTGTCATAGCGGGCTTGGATTTCCCCGCTTGGATCGATCACAAAAGACCGATTGGCAAAACGTCCATCCTGATCACCCGTTTTGAGCGCCAGAGACCCAAGCGAAAGCCACACGCCCGATGCCTTCGCTTCGCGTCTCATATGGGCTAGAAACGGATCGTTTTCCTCCAGACACAAGATTTCGGACTGATGGTCACGATCCATCGAAACGATGTTTGATACTTCGGGCGTCAGGACAAATCCTGCACCGTTTCCGGCAGCCTCACGGATCGCAGAGGACACCATTTCAGCGTTCTCCATCGGATCATCCGAGGATGTTATCTGGATGAGCGCGGCTTTCACGCGAGAAGAGCGTCCAGTTTACCTTCATGCTCAAGCGCATAAAGGTCATCACAGCCGCCGACATGCACGTCGCCGATGAAAATCTGTGGAACCGTGCGGCCTCCGTGCGAGCGCTCGGTCATTTCGATGCGGCGCTCGGGTTCGCGTGCGACGTTGATTTCAGTGAACTCAACGCCTTTTTGAACGAGCAAGCGCTTGGCTGCGTGACAATAAGGACAAGTCGGGGTCGCATAGACTTCTACGGGTTTCATCTCAAATCCTCTTTGTTTGACTGGAACCTATGCATTCTTGCCCGCTCGGGCCAGTGCCAAGACGAAAACTTCTTTTGCCCCAACGGACAAAAGCGCATTCGTCGCGCTGGAGAAAGTCGCGCCCGAAGTAAAAACATCGTCGACGAGCACAATTGAACGGCCTCTCACACTTGGGATCGCCTGATCCATGACCTCGATCGCACCACTCAGTGCCGTGAAACGCTCTACATCCGAAAGATCTTTGAGAATCGGGGTCGCCCTGACCCGCCGAAGCGCATCAAGCTGCATGTCGATACTGGTCTTTGCTGAAATGCCCTGCACCAGCAATGACGCTTGATTATAGCGGCGCGACCATCGCCGCTTCCAGAACAGCGGTATCGGGACAAGCAATGGGTCTTGGACATCGAGAGAGGCGAGTTTGCTGGCAAGAATACCGCTGAATGATCGGGCCAGTTCGGTCCGATCCGCGTATTTGAGCGCAAGAACGAGAGTTCGACTAAGGCCACCATAACGTGTTGCGGAGGCACCACGCACCCAAGGTCTTGGATAGGAAAGACAGTGATCGCATACCTCGATACCGCCATCCGATTGCCCCTTGAGCGGTGCACCACAGAAATGACAGGCAAGCCCGATTATGACCCCAAGCTCACTCCAGCATTTGCCACAAAATCCAAACTCTTCAGACATCAGATCGTGACAACCGCTACATTCGGCAGGATAGATCCAACGAACGGCACTTTGCAAAAGACGCATGTTTCCCTATGTGATCGACCTATGAACACTCCGCCCCAGCTCACCGATAGAAACGCCCTTCTCAAACACCGCGCTCGTGCAGCGCGGGCGCTCGAGACATTTCTGTTCGATCAGATCGCCGACGAAATGCATGAAAGGCTCCAAGAGGTTAACAGGCCGTTTACTCAGGTCGCGGTTGTCAGTGGATTCCCCGACTATTGGAGGACCCATTTTCCCGAAGCCGATCATATCCTTGACGAAGACGTAATTGCGATCGACTTGGGGAAATATGATCTCGTGGTCCACGCTATGGCGATGCACTGGGCCAATGATCCGGTTGGGCAATTGGTTCAGTCGCGGCGCGCGCTAAAGCCCGACGGGTTGCTTCTTGCTGTATTGTTCGGCGGAGAAACATTGAACGAGTTGCGTAGTGCGTTGGCCGAGGCCGAAATTGCTGTTCTCGGCGGACTTTCTCCACGGATCGCGCCCATGGCCGAAATCCGTGACCTTGGCGGTCTCCTTCAACGGGCCGGCTTTGCGTTGCCCGTGGCGGACTCTTTGCCGCTCAAAGTCAGCTATGGCGATGTCTTTTCCCTCTTTCGGGATTTGCGCAATATGGGCGAAACGAATGCCCTACTCCAAAGACACAAGGGCACGATGCCACGTACTCTTTTTGCCAAGGCCGGGGATATTTATGCTCGGGCTTTTCAAGGTAAAGATGGCCGCCTCGAGGCGACTTTCGAGATCATTTTCCTTACCGGCTGGGCGCCCGACGACAGCCAGCAAAAACCGTTGCGTCCAGGTTCCGCTCAGGCGCGGCTCGCTGATGCTTTGGGTGCAGTTGAGAAGAAATTGGACTAGGTTACATTTGACCAAGCTGCAGCCAGCTTTATCTGGCTAACCAAAAGAGGGATCGGACCAAATTATGAAAGACTATCAGCTCACTGGTGCACCTGCAGTTTGCCCTGCCCACGCTCCAAAAGACCACCCCGCCGTCAGGCCAAGCAAGATTGGTGTCTTGATTGCGAACCTTGGGACTCCTGACGGCACCGATTATTTTTCAATGCGGCGCTATCTGAGTGAATTCCTCTCGGATCGACGCGTTGTCGATTACTCTCCCTGGCTATGGCAGCCGCTTTTGCAGCTCATCATTCTTACCAGCCGCCCGTTCCGCTCGGGCGCGGCGTATCGCTCTATTTGGAACAACGAAGCCAACGAAAGTCCGCTTCTCACGATTACCAAAGACCAAACCCGCGCCATACGTTCGCACATCGAAGAGGCTTTTGGGGGAGAGGTTCTTGTCGATTATTGCATGCGCTACGGCAACCCCTCGACCGAGTCGAAAGTGCGCGAAATGGTCGAAGCAGGGTGCACCAAGATTCTGTTTTTCCCGCTCTATCCGCATTATGCGGGGGCAACGTCGGCGACTGCCGTCGATCAGTTCTTCCGTGCTTTGATGAAGGAAAAATGGCAACCGATCGTGCGCGTGGTCGAACCCTACTTCGAAGATACAGCCTATATCGATGCTCTCGCGCAGTCTGTCGAACGGGCGTATGCGGCAGCCGAGACCAAGCCGGATTTACTGGTATGTTCCTACCATGGACTGCCTAAGCGGTATTTGATGGAAGGTGATCCCTATCACTGCCAATGCGTCAAAACGACAAGGCTTCTCAAGGAGCGGTTGGGCTGGGATGACAACCAAATTACTTCGACTTTCCAGTCGAAGTTCGGACCTGAGGAATGGCTCAAACCTTACACAGTCGAAGAGGTTGCGCGTCTCGCCGAAAAAGGAATCAAGAACATTGCCGTCTGCGCCCCAGCATTTTCTGCGGATTGCATCGAGACGCTTGAAGAGATCAACGAAGAGATCAAGGAAAGCTTCATCCATGCGGGTGGCGAAAGCTTTACCTATATCCCGTGCCTCAATGATGATCCTGCGCATATTTCAGCGCTCACCGATCTTATCAAAAAGAACCTGCAAGGCTGGATCTGATCCGGCCTTTTCCGAGAAGCACAGAACACAAGCAAAAGGGCAGCGCGATGCGCTGCCCTTTCACAATCTAGAAACTTGCTAGCTATTACTTGAGTTTGGTAGCAGCAAGGATAGCGAGCAGGATCAGCGGGATGATCAGGCCGGACGACGAAGAAGAAGCAGCTTCTTCTACAACTACGGGGGCCATTTCAACTACCGGTGCAGCCATGCCACCAGCGAAAGCGGTGGAAGCGAGACCAGCGAGTACAGCAGCGATTGCGAGCTTTTTCATAACATTTCTCCAGTATTCGCCCACGGCATTTTGTTGAGGACAGCCGTAGGCACCAAGACTTACCTCGTGACCCCCACTAACCTACAAATCTGGCGCTTTGCAAAGAAATTGAGAGTAGGGCACGTAAATATCTGCACGGATGTGGTTAAATTAGCAACACTTGAGTGCCAACTTTCGTCAATTCAAAGAGTTGCGCGATGTGTTCGTTATACAAACCCACGCATCCATTCGAAGAGCGACGGCCGATTTTCCGCGTGTCATGCGTGCCGTGGATTCGGTAATACTGCCACGACAGATACAACGCATGCGTGCCGAGCGGATTCTCGGGTCCAGGACCAATGTATTCCGGCCACTCGGGGTTTCGTTCCCGCATAGATGGTGTCGGACGCCACTCGGGGCCGACGACTTTGCGAACGATCTCGGTACGTCCCAGACGGGTCAGGTCTTCGGTGAGCGGAACGCTGGTCGGGAAAAGACGGTAGGTCGATTCATCCTCGGACCAGAAATGGAGAGCGCGGCTTTGGATATCGACGAGTACCGCCCCATTTTTCAGAGAATCGAAATATGGATGCCAGTCGAGCGAGCGAAAGCTCGAGATGTTGCGACGCGTGGATTGCGAAATCTCGCCTTCGATCTCGGTCGAATTGTTGGCTTGCGCAAAAGCACCTGTTCCGACCGAAGCTGCAGCCGCGGCAACGAACATTCTGCGATTGATTTTCGGGGAAACGATTTTTGACACTGAACTGCTCCGGAGTTTTCCGTAAATTTGGACATTATTTACGCGCCTGTCGTTGTTACCGCAATTCAAACAAGCGTTAGATGATCCATTCTCCGCCGATGCCCATTTGCGCAGCCATGATCTTCTCGGTATTCATGCGGCAACTAATTGGGGTTTGATCCATGAATCGTCGTAGTTTTCTTGTTGTATCCGGACTTTTTGCAGCAGCGGCCTGTGCGCCTGTGCCCAAAGGGCGCATCGGGCCCGACGGGAACCCTTTGCCGCAAGTTTACCGGATCAAGCCCGACATGGAAGCAGACATCCAATACCGCATGCTTGACGGCATAAACGCACTTCGGGAAGTCGCAGGTGCTGCGCCGCTTCGTTTTGATTCCGGTCTGAATGCTGCCGCAGCCACACACTCTCGCGATATGGCGCTCCAGAACCGGCCTTGGCATTTCGGGTCTGACGGATCGTCACCGCTCGACCGTGCGCGCCGCGTCGGCTTTACGGGTTCAATCCTTGGAGAGAATATCTCGGAAACATACGAAACCGAGATGGAAACCCTTGCTGCATGGCTCGAGCAAGAGGACACGCGCTCAGTTGTTCTTGATCGCAACGCCACTTTGCTTGGATTTTCGTGGTATCAGGAACCTGCCGGCAAGATTTGGTGGACCCTCGTCACCGGCAGGTTCTAATGCCTGTTCAGGGATAGATGAAGATCGGCGTACCGTCCTTCACCATCGCATAAATCTCTTCGATCTCTTCGTTCGTCACCGCGATGCAGCCGGCGGTCCAATCATCTTTGCCGAGCTCGCTCTTAGGCGTTCCGTGGATGAAAATATCTCCGCCAGGTTTCTTGCCTTGAGAGCGCGCAAATTCGGCGTCTCGGGTGTTCGGATACGAAATCCCGAGTGACAAATGATAAGCGGAACGCGGGTTGCGATGGCTGATTCGATAGGTGCCTTCGGGTGTTTTCCCATCGCCTTCGAACTGCTTGTGCCCCTCCGGGGTGAAGCCGAGTTCGAAATCATAGGCCTTTACCACGCTGTTCCCATTCATCAGGAACATGCGTCGATTCTCTTTCTGCACGACGATGCTCGTGATTTCTGGGCCTTTATAGGCGACAAACTTTGATGGTTTGCCGCAACTTGCGAGCCCGAGAAAAGCGACGAACGCCACCAAGATTTTTACAAGTTTCATGTTTAGCTGCTCAATTTTACCTTGCGCCCTCCTACATCAATTCAGAGGCCCGATCTATTGAAGAACAGCTGTTCACGAGCGTGTGAATGCACCTGCAATCTCGACGTGTGACGACCAACGGAACTGATCGACGACGATCAACCGCTCAAGTTTCCACCCCGCATCGACAAGCGTCTTGGCGTCGCGTGCGAATGTAACGGGGTTACAAGATACCATCGCGACAACGGGCACGGCGGAGCGTGTGATGGCTTCGATCTGGGCTTCGGCTCCTGCTCGAGGAGGATCAATCACGATCGCTTTGAAGCGCGCAAGTTCGTCAGGTTCCAACGGCCTGCGGAAAAGATCCCGCGTTTCGGTCGTCACAAGTTTGAGGCCGCTTGCCTCGCGCCAACCACGATCAAGAGCGGCGAGCATTTCACGAACGCCTTCGACCGCATGAACTTCTGCAGTTTTGGCGAGAGGAAGCGAAAAAGTTCCACAACCCGAAAACAAATCGATAACGCTCGGCGCTTTGCCGACGGTTTCGATGACAAAGGATTGAAGCGCCGCCTCACCCGCCTTGGTCGCCTGAAGGAATGAACCCGGCGGAGGAACGACACGCGCTGCTCCAAAACGCTGCTCGGGCGGGTTCATGGTGACGATTGGCTCATCCTTCCAGACCAAACGGGCGATATTATGGATGCGCGCAAATTCTGCCATCTCGATGCGAATAGCCTCGGTCAGCTCTTTGTCGGTTTCGACATGAATATCGGGACCCGCTTCGCTTTGAATGACCGTAATATCGATCTCGCCCTTCCGCGATGCAGCCGCGACAGTAAGGGCCTCAAGCGTCGGAATGAGAGCGATCAATTCGGGCGTCAGAAGCTTGCAGTCGGGAATTTCGACAATGGTGCCCGAACCTTTGGCATGAAAACCGACCATCGCGCCCTTTTTCGTGCGCTTGCCGGAAAACTTGGCCCGACGACGCGAATTTGCAGGCGATGTCTCGACATGTTCCGGTGCAAAATCGATCCCCTGAGCCGCAAGTGCCTTTTGAACAACCGATGCTTTCCATTCCGCAACAAACCGATCAGAGGCATGTTGAAGTGCGCAGCCCCCACAAGCCTTGAAATGTCGACAAGGTGGAGCAACGCGATCTGGCGAAGGCTTGAGAATACGTGCGGTGCCATCTTCAAGGACGTCAACTTCCTCGTCGGGAAGCACCCGCGCGACGAGTTCGCCGTCTTCGGTGCGGCCAAGAGCGTTGTGCGTGAGTGACTTGATGAGTTGCATGAGGGCTTCCTTTGATCCGAGGCTGCATTACCCCAGCTTTTCGTTATCCCGCAACTGTCAGAGTGCAAGAAGGGCGTCTTTGGAAAGCGTGAACCCGGATTCGATCCACGCGGCTTCAAGGGTCCGCAAACGCTCGCCCAGCGCGTGACCCTCGTACTGACCAAGAAGCTCTTGTGCCTTGATCGGGAAACTCGCGGATGCGCCAAGCGCAAGATCATCTTCGATTGCCGGTAACGGATTCTGAAAAAAGGCGAAACGAAGAACCATTATGGACCGAGCGGTCTCGAGACCATACCGATAAGCGAGCTCGGCAGGAGCCTTGCTCCCTAACGCCTCTGCTTGATAAAGGTCGACACGTTTTGCCTCGGAGTTGCTCAGACGCAAACGCTCTTTGGCGTCCTGACCCCCAAGCGCTGCAAGACGCAACATCGGATCTGGAACGGCTTCGGTCGCGAGGTGGACGAGAATTGCCAGCGTGACGGGGGCTGCTCCCGGCAACACGCGCGCCAGGATTCCCGAAGCGCCCATGGATCCAAGCACAGGCGCAGGATCGGGCGCTGCCAAGAGTTTCCGCATCTCGTTCCCAATCCGCTCGGCGGAAAGAGCTTCGATACCATCCTGATGTTCGGCACAGGCGGCAAGAGCCTCTGCGTCTATCCCCTGGTCGGCATTACCATACCACGCGGAGAAGCGAAAAAACCTGAGTATCCTGAGGTAGTCCTCGCGAATTCGATCCTCAGGGTTGCCGATAAAGCGAACGATGCCCTGCTCAAGATCAGGCAAGCCCCCTATAGGATCGAAAACGTCGCCTTTGGAATTTGCATAAAGAGCATTCATGGTGAAATCGCGGCGCGCAGCATCCTCTTGCATCGTTTCTGCGAATGCAACGACGGCATGTCGGCCATCGGTCTCGACATCCTTGCGATAGGTCGTGACCTCAAAAGGAATGCCGTCTTCTACAAGAGTGATCGTGCCGTGATCGATACCCGTCGGAACGGCTTTTATTCCAACAGATTCGGCCAGCGATAGTATCTGCTCAGGCGTCGCAGAGGTCGAAATATCGAAGTCCGACACAGGCTGCTTGAGCAAGGCGTTGCGCACACAGCCCCCGACAAAAAAGGCTTCGAACCCAGCATCCTCGAACATTGCGCACACGCGTTGAGATGCGGATGACGATATCCATGCGTCCCGAATTTTCGTCATTGATCCAACCGTTCGGCAAAGCGGCGCAGGATGAGAGCGGTCGCACCCCAAATATAATAAGGGCCGTAGGGTACAGTGAAGTAAAACCGCTTTTGCCCCTGCCAGCGTCTGCCTTCTACACGAAAATTCGATGGGTTGGTGACGTGATCGAACGGGACGGTAAAAGCTTCTTCAACTTCGCCCGCTTCGGGTTCGAAGACGAAGGGTTCTTTTACAAGGGCGACAACCGGCGTCGCGATATAGTTCGAAACGGTTTCATGGGTCGGAAGGCAACCCAGCACTTCGACGTTCGAAGGCACGAGGCCGATTTCTTCATGGGCCTCGCGCAGCGCGGTTGCTTCCAGATCCGCATCCGTATCGTCACGACGACCACCGGGAAATGCGATTTGCCCCGGATGATGTTTGAGATGTGCTGACCTCTTGGTGAGGATCAGTGAACCGTCGCTTTCGTTGAATGCTACAAGAACTGCAGCCTGTCTCGGTGTCCGCCCCGCAGGAAGGCGGATACCGGGGTTGAGATCAAAGTCAGAAGAGCTGTCGCCCCGTTTGGCAAGGGCGCTCAGCAAAATCTGTCTTAAATCAGGCTTGTTCATCCGGCTTCTCGGTTGCTTCAAATCCGAGAGTAGCAGGATCGAACTCGTAATGCGAACCACAGAACTGACAATCGGCGGTCACAATACCTTCTTCGGTCGTCATGTGACGAATATCCTTGGCCGAATAGATCGAAAGGCTTTCGCGAACGCGCTCTTCCGAACAGGTGCAGCCGAATTTTACTGTCTGCGCATCAAAGACCCTAGGGGTTTCTTCGTGGAACAAACGCAAAAGAAGTTCGGTCGGCTGGACCGTCGGGCCGATCAATTCGAGTTGTTCGACCGTATCGAGAAGCACATTTGCACGGGTCCAGTTTTCACCTTCATCCTCGTCGAGGAGATCTGTCGCAGCCAAGAGACCGTCTTCTCCTGTTGCTTCTTCTCCTTTGGCAAAGGGCGACGCCTTGGGCATATGCTGGAGCATGACACCCCCAGCACGCCAATGCGCATCTTGCCCAGGCATTTGTGATGTCCCGAAGCTCAACTCGAAACGGGTCGGGATTTGCTCGGACTGGGCGAAGTATGTTTCAGCACATTTCGACAAAGAGCCGCCCGCAATCGGCGTGATGCCTTGATAAGGGGTCATGCCTTTGCCCTGATCGATCAGGATCGCAAAATAGCCTTGGCCGATTTGGGTGAAAGTATCCTGGTTCGGATCAAGCGCCTCTCGATCGAATGACGCGTAAGCGCGGATGCGAGCAGGCTCGCCATCATCGGTCGGCCCATAATAATCGGTCGCGATAAGCCGCACGGAACCGCTACCACGCACTTGGAGAGAGAGCTTCCAGCGCAGCTTGATGGTTTGACCGATGAGCGCGGTCAATAGACACATCTCGGCGATCAAGGCTTCGATTTGCGGCGGGTAATCGTGCTGGGCCAGCACCTGCTGCAACAGACCATCGAGCCGCGCGACCCGCCCCCGAATATCCGAGCGGTCTAGTTGAAATGGCAGGACGGTATCATCCCAAGCGAGCTGCGAGCCGAGCGACATATGACTTCCTTCGAAAAGGTCTGGAATTGGCGTATCGCGTCCATATAGTCGTCTTGAGCAAAGGTCCAAGGGGGTAAATGACATGAGGCGCTTCGGAGAACCCGTAATTTCGGGTCAAAAATACACCGTTCGCCCCGGAGTATATGTCATTCTACCGCGCCAAGGGCGTCTCTTGCTCACCAAACAGGACGGTGAGGTTCAACTCCCCGGTGGCGGTATCGACCGCGGGGAGTCACCTCTTCAAGCGCTTCACCGAGAGGTATTCGAAGAAACAGGCTGGCGCATCGCCGATCCGCTCAAAGTAGGCGTTTATCAGCGTTTCTGCTATATGCCCGATTATGATCTCTGGGCGAAAAAAGTGTGCCACATCTATATCGCGCGCCCGATCCTGAAACTCGGCGCCCCGACCGAACTCGGTCACCAGGCCGTTTGGGTCGAAAAAGCCCTTGCAGAAATCGTGCTCGCAAATTCAGGCGATCGCGCCTTTGTCGCCTCGCTCTAGGTCAAATCGCGTTTTTCGACCAACAGTCCATAGAGCGTAGTCTGAACGCTCAGGCTGAACATGAATTCGAGCCAGATGAAAGGCAACCAGAGCAATATTCCTCCAGTCGGAAAGAGCGCTTCGAACTGCACGAGCAAGATACTAAGAACATAGTTCAAAACCCCAAGGATCAGAGCAATTTGAAAAAGGTCTTTGCTCACGCTTGCGGTCATCCGAAAGGACTCGAGGATCGGAAGCGAGTGGCCGACAGTTATCCCAGTAAGTGCAAGGCTGAAACGCAAGGTCAGAAAATAAACGACGAGCGTCACACCGAATTCGAGAAAGGGCGCAAGATAAACCAGAAGGTTACCTAATCCGATGGAAATCACTCCGATCACTAGAAAGCCGATCATCACGACGGCAAGAATGATCATCGAAACACCAAAGACCCGACCGACATAACCGATCAGTTCCTTCATATGCACAACAGGAAGCCACGCTGGATATTCTTCCAGCAGGATAAAGCGGTGCCACAGAACAGGCACCCATGACGTAAGCACCAAGAAGGCAAACATGGTGATCAAAAGATAGAACGATGATGTTCCTTCTGGATTTTCGAGAATCTGAAATCGGCTCAGCAAGAAATAGATTATCCCGCCGAGCAATACTGCGGGTCCGACCGAGATCTTGAGCGCATTGCCAAAGTTCCCCGTCAGCATCTTGAACGCATGTCGCAGGATCAATCCGTGCATATTCTTCTCCAGAACCCAAAATTTAGCCGTAGAACTCACGAAACACGGCTTGGGGTCAATGGCCTTCCCTTGCTTGCAGTTAAAAAACCCGTTATCGCGCCTGCGATATCCAACAAGGAGAGACCGCGATGTCCGCCCCAAAGAAAGTCGTCCTCGCCTACTCCGGCGGCCTCGACACGTCGATCATTCTGAAGTGGCTCCAGACCGAATACGGTTGTGAGGTTGTCACCTTTACCGCCGACCTTGGTCAGGGCGAAGAGCTTGAGCCTGCGCGCAAAAAGGCAGAGCTGCTCGGCATCAAACCCGAAAACATCTTTATCGAAGACGTGCGCGAAGAATTCGTAAAGGACTTCGTCTTCCCGATGTTCCGTGCAAATGCCGTTTACGAAGGCCTTTATCTGCTCGGCACATCCATTGCACGTCCGCTGATTTCCAAGCGTCTTGTCGAGATCGCGGAAATGACCGGCGCCGACGCCGTTGCGCACGGCGCGACCGGCAAGGGCAACGATCAGGTTCGCTTCGAACTGTCGGCTTATGCGCTCAACCCCGCTATCAAGGTGATCGCACCCTGGCGCGAATGGGATCTGACCTCGCGCACCAAACTGATCGAATTCGCGGAAGAGCACCAGATTCCGATCGCCAAGGACAAGCGCGGCGAGGCTCCCTTCTCGGTTGACGCAAACCTGCTGCACACTTCGTCCGAAGGTAAAGCTCTCGAGAACCCTGCTGATCAGGCACCCGAATACGTCTACCAGCGCACCGTTTCTCCGGAAGAGGCACCAGACACCCCCGAGTTCATCGAAGTCACCTTTGAAAAGGGTGATGCGGTTGCGATCAACGGTGTCGAAATGTCGCCAGCAACGATCCTTACCGAGCTTAACGAATATGGCCGTAAGCATGGCATCGGGCGTCTTGATTTCGTCGAAAACCGCTTCGTCGGCATGAAGTCCCGCGGCATCTATGAAACACCGGGCGGCACGATCCTTCTTGAAGCGCACCGTGGTATCGAACAGATCACCCTTGATAGCGGTGCGGGTCACCTCAAGGATTCGATCATGCCGCGCTATGCCGAGCTGATCTATAACGGCTTCTGGTTCTCACCCGAGCGCGAAATGCTTCAGGCGCTTATCGACAAGAGCCAAGAACATGTTACGGGCACCGTCCGACTCAAGCTTTACAAAGGTTCGGCAAGCACCGTTGGCCGCTGGTCCGAATACTCGCTCTACTCCGAGAAGCACGTCACCTTTGAAGAAGACGCGGGCGCCTACGATCAGAAAGATGCCGCCGGCTTCATTCAGCTCAACGCGCTGCGTCTCAAGCTCATTGCAACGCGGAACCGCCGCGTCAAAGGCTGAACTGGTTGCATATGAAATGCGAAAGGGTCCGAAATTCGGGCCCTTTTTGCTTTGTCAGAGACGAACTGTCTGGACTTCATGCAGGTCGGGGATCGAGTCGGCAGCCCCTTTGCGGGTTACCATGATGGCGCCTGCGCGGTTAGCGGTCCTGAGCGCTTGTTCCATCGGCTGACCACGATCAAGACCTGCAAGGACATAACCCGTAAAGGTATCCCCTGCCCCCGTCGTATCAACAGGTTCGACCTTGTAGGCTTCAAACGTCTTGTGAATGCCGTGCTCGGTTTCGAACCATTCTGCACCGCGTGATCCCAAGGTGATGATAACGTCACGCACACCAAGTTCCTGAGGCGTCTTGCCCAGCGCCTCGGTCAACTGGCGCGCCTCGACTTCGTTCAGGATGAGAAAGTCGATAAACTCGATCACATCCGAAACGGCCTTTGCGCTGAAGGGTGCCGCAGCATAGGCAACTTTGAGACCCATCTGCTTGGCAAGCGCGGCGGTTTCAACCTGAAGATTGGTTTCGTTCTGGCAAACGACACGGTCACCTGTATGCGCTTCGGAAAGCGCGGCCTGGACGGATTCCAGTCGGATCAATGTCGAAGCACCGGGTTGGATGATGATCGTATTCTCACCATCGTCAGCCACAGCAATAATGGCTTGCGAGGTCAAATCGCCGATCGTTTCGATATATCGGGTATCCACACCGTATTCGAGAAGCCGATCGCGGGCCCATATCCCGTCTGCACCAACCGCTCCGATGTGGTGGACCTGAGCGCCCGCACGTGCGGCGGCAACGGACATATTCGCCCCCTTGCCGCCGAGATAGATCGCCCGCCCCGTCGAACTTAAAGTTTCTCCCGGGGCGAGGATATGAGGCACGGAATAGACAATATCGGCATTGATAGAGCCTAAATTCCAGATCGCCATTTTACATTCCCTTGGTTAACGCACCTTGCAGGCTGCGATTGCAGCCATGTTCAGGATGTCATTAACCGTCGAGACAGTCGAGCAAATCTGGATGGGTTTATCGACACCTGCGAGAATCGGTCCGATCACGGTCGCGCCCCCCATTTCCTGCATCAACTTGACCGAGATCGAAGCCGAGTGGCGAGCAGGAACGACAAGGACATTCGCTGGTCCCGTGAGGCGGCTGAACGGATAATGCTCTGCTGAACGCGGATTTAGCGCAACATCTACCGTCATCTCGCCTTCGTACTCGAAATCTACACCACGCTTATCAAGGATTTTGGGTGCGACATTCATCTTGGTTGCGCGTTCCGATACGGGATATCCGAAGGTCGAGAACGATACAAAGGCAACCCGAGGATCCAGACCAAGGTCACGGGCAACGTCGGCACCGCGTTCGGCAATATCCGCAAGGTCCTCTTCGCTTGGCCATTCATGCACAAGCGTATCGCCGATCAGAACGATACGGCCCTTGTTGATGATCGCAGAAATCCCGACTGCTCCCGAAGAGGGAGATGCGTCAAACACATGATTGATGAGCTCAAGAACATGCGCTGATTTACGGGTAGCGCCCGTCACCAGACCGTCACCGTGACCATGTGCAAGCATCAACGCGCCAAAGACATGACGGTCTCGGGCCGCAAGACGGTGAATATCGGAGCGGTCGAACCCTTTCCGCTGAAGACGGTCATAGAGGAACGACTTGTAGGTGCTTAAATGCGAGGTGTTCTTTGCGTTGACGACTTCGATCTCGCTGACTGCGTCGGCAAGTCCTTCGGATGTCAAAAGCTCGGCCACTTCGGCTTCGCGGCCGATGACAAGAGCCTTGCCAAGACCGTTGCGTTGATACTGAACAGCAGCACGCAAAACGCGAGGATCGTCGCCTTCGGCAAAAATAATCGTTGCCTGAGCTGCGCGGGCTCGGGACTGAATTCCGCGCAGAATGCTCGCTGTCGGGTCCATGCGCGCCTTGAGCGACGCTTCGTAGGCGTCCATATCTACGATCGGACGACGTGCCACCCCCGTATCCATGCCTGCCCGAGCGACTGCGGGCGGGATTCGATGGATCAGGCGCGGATCGAAGGGCGTCGGAATGATGTAATCGCGACCAAATCCAAGCTTTCGGCCATAGGCCAGAGCGACTTCATCAGGAACATCTTCGCGCGCAAGTTCTGCGAGAGCTTTTGCACAAGCGATTTTCATCTCGTCATTGATCGCACGAGCATTGATATCAAGTGCACCGCGGAACAAATAGGGGAAACCGAGAACGTTGTTCACTTGGTTCGGATAATCCGAACGACCAGTGGCGACGATCGCATCCTCGCGAACTGCATGTGCTTCTTCGGGGGTAATTTCAGGATCGGGGTTTGCCATCGCAAAAATGACAGGATTCGGAGCCATGCTCGCAACCATCTCGGCAGTCACGGCGCCTTTGGCCGACACACCAAGGAAAACGTCCGCGCCCTTCATAGCTTCTTCGAGAGTGCGCGCATCGGTAACGGCGGCATGCGCCGACTTCCATTGGTTCATGCCTTCGGTGCGACCCTGATAGATCACGCCTTTGGTGTCGCACATAATGCAATTATCCTGCTTGGCACCCATCGTCTTGATGAGTTCGAGACAGGCGATGCCAGCGGCACCCGCACCGTTCAGAACAATCTTGCAGTCCTCGATCTTTTTACCCGAGATGTGCAGTGCGTTGATCAATCCCGCTGCACAGATCACGGCGGTGCCGTGCTGGTCGTCATGAAAGACCGGAATGTCCATCTCTTCCTTGAGACGTTGCTCGATGATGAAGCATTCGGGGGCCTTGATATCCTCGAGGTTGATGCCGCCAAAGGTCGGCCCCATGAGGCGAACGGCATTGCAGAACGCGTCGGGATCCTCGGTATCAAGTTCGATATCAATTGAATTCACATCAGCAAAACGCTTGAAGAGAACCGACTTGCCCTCCATCACCGGCTTGGATGCGAGTGCACCGAGGTTTCCAAGTCCAAGAACCGCAGTGCCGTTCGAGATAACAGCGACAAGGTTACCCTTGTTGGTGTAGTCATATGCGGTTTCCGGATTGGCATGGATCTCTTCACAAGGAACAGCAACCCCAGGAGAATACGCCAGCGACAAATCGCGCTGGGTTGTCATCGGGACGGTCGCTTGGACCTCCCACTTACCGGGTGTTGGGTCCATATGAAACGTCAACGCATCTTCGCGTGTGACACGAGCCTTCGCCATTTGCCTATCCCTCCTGAAGCGTTCCTCAGCCATAAGGGAGAGGTTCATTCCTCGCAACGGGTTCGTTTTCGACTTTTGTCGCTAACATCGGTCGTTTAGGTTCTGGTGCAACAAATTGGGGGACCGAATGAGCACTGGCGCAGTTACGCCGATGATGGCGCAGTATCTGGAGATCAAAGAAAATCATCCGGGTGCGCTCTTGTTTTATCGCATGGGCGACTTCTACGAGATGTTCTTTGAAGATGCAGTCGCGGCGGCAGAGGCTCTTGATATCGCTCTGACCAAGCGTGGAAAGCACAATGACGAGGACATCCCCATGTGCGGCGTCCCCGTTCATGCGGCCGAAGGCTACCTCCTCACCCTCATCCGCAAGGGCTTTCGTGTCGCCGTTTGCGAACAGCTGGAAGATCCCGCAGAGGCCAAGAAGCGTGGATACAAGGCCGTAGTGAAGCGTGATGTTGTGCGTCTGGTAACGCCAGGAACGCTGACCGAAGATAGCCTTCTTGATGCACGGCGCCACAACTTCCTCGCGGCGTATGCCGTGATGCGCGATGAAGGCGCGCTGGCTTGGGTCGACATTTCGACTGGCGCCTTCAATGTCATGTCCTGCCCGCAAGTCCGGCTTGGACCTGAACTTGCGCGACTGTCTCCGCGGGAAGTTATCCTGATAGACGATGCGGATACCGAACTCAGGAACATCGTCAAAGACGCAGGTGCTGCAATCTCGGAGCTTGGACGATCCGCCTTTGACAGCACAAATGGCGAAAAGCGCCTTTGTAGTCTCTATTCTGTCGCTTCTCTTGATGCCTTTGGCACCTTTGGCCGCGCCGAGGTTTCTGCGATGGCGGCCGTAGTCGAGTATCTCGAAATTACACAAAAGGGGAACCTGCCGCTTCTTCGGCCCCCTGTCATCGAAATGCATTCGCAAAATATGCAAATCGATGCAGCAACCCGCCGCTCACTGGAGCTTACCCACGGGTCCCAAGGTGGGCGCGCCGGGTCTCTCCTTGCTACGATCGACAAAACGGTCACCGCAGCGGGGGCCAGACTTCTTGAACGTCGGATTTCTTCACCGTCGTGCGATCTCCAGACCATCGTCCAACGTCAGGAAGCGGTTGCATTCTTTAACGAATCCTCAAGGCTTTCGGAAGATGTACGCGAGCATCTTCGCGCCGTTCACGATGTTGACCGCGCGCTTTCCCGTCTGGCGCTTGAACGTGGCGGGCCGAGAGATATGGCTGCCATTCGCAACACCCAAAGCGAAGCGGAGCGTCTGCATCAGGTTCTGTCGGGATCCAACTTGCCCGAAGTACTGAAATCCGCGGTCGAGTCGCTGGTTGGCCATGAAGAGCTATTGGAGCTGCTTGACCAAGCATTGGTCGCCGAGCCCCCACTTCTATCGCGGGACGGCGGCTTCATAGCACCCGGATACGACGAAGAGCTTGATGAAGCCCGAACACTCAGGGACGAAGGTCGCTCGGTAATCGCATGCATGCAGGCCGAGTTCATCGAACGCACGGGGATTTCGTCACTCAAGATCAAACACAACAATATTCTTGGCTATTTCATCGAAACAACCGCGACCCATGCGGAAAAAATGATGAGCGCGCCGCTCAATGAAACCTTTATCCACCGCCAAACAACTGCCAACCAAGTTCGCTTCACCACGGTTGAACTCAGCGAAATCGAAACCAAGATACTGAACGCGGGATCGCGAGCGATCGAGATCGAAAAGCGTCTCTATTCAAGCCTGAATAGTGCAATTGTTGCGCGCGCGGCAGAGTTGGGCCAGCTCAGCCGTGCCTTGGCAGAGCTTGATGTTGCTGTGAGCCTCGCGACGCTTGCGCGTGCGGAAAACTGGACAAGACCAAAGCTCGACAGATCACGGGCTTTCAACATCAAGGGTGGGCGGCACCCCGTTGTTGAACAAGCGCTTAAACGAACAGGCGAGCCCTTTGTTGTCAACGATTGCTCGCTAACCGAAACCCCGATCTGGCTTTTGACCGGTCCAAACATGGCTGGTAAATCAACCTACCTTCGCCAGAACGCTTTGATCGCGGTCCTGGCGCAAATGGGTTCATTTGTTCCCGCCAAGTCCGCCGAAATCGGTCTTGTGAGCCAAATCTTTTCGCGGGTCGGGGCATCCGATGATCTTGCCCGCGGCAGGTCAACGTTCATGGTCGAAATGGTCGAAACCGCTGCAATCCTCAATCAAGCAGACGATCGAGCCTTGGTTATCCTAGACGAGATCGGGCGCGGCACCGCGACCTATGATGGTCTCTCGATTGCTTGGGCGACACTTGAACATCTTCACGATGTGAACCGCTGCCGCGCTCTTTTTGCGACGCACTACCACGAAATGTCCTCGCTCGCCGAGAAACTGGACGGCGTGGATAATGCGACCGTATCCGTCAAGGAATGGAAGGGCGATGTCGTCTTTCTTCATGAAGTTCGACGTGGAACAGCAGACAGAAGCTATGGGGTTCAGGTCGCCCGGCTTGCCGGCCTTCCTCCGCTTGTCGTCGAGCGTGCCAAAGTCGTCTTGGAAGCGCTTGAAAAAGGCGAGCGTGAAGGCGGCACTGCACGTCAGAGTCTCATCGATGATCTGCCGCTTTTCGCGGCTATGTCGGCACCCGCAAAGCCGACAGAGAGTCAAAAAGCCTCGGCGGTGGAAGATCGCCTTAGGGAAATTTTCCCAGACAACCTTACACCGCGCGAGGCCCTTGATCTTCTCTACGAGCTAAAAGCTCTGAGCGGGTCTGATTAGGAAGCTGGCGTCGAAGATACGCCGACTTGCGCTGGACGCAGCAAGCGATCGTGAAGGAGGAAGCCCTCGGCCATCACCTGGATAATATCGCCGGCCTTGGTTCCAGGGACAGGCGCTTCAAACATTGCCTCGTGCTGCTGGGGATCAAATCGATCACCGACTTCAGGCTTAACAAGAGTAACGCCGTGCTTTTGAAACACATTCAAAAGTTCGCGCATGGTGAGCTCGATACCTTCGATCACAGCTGCCGATGTTTCGCGCTGCTCGTCCGAAATAGCCTGAATTGCACGGTTCATATTGTCATAGACCGGCAGCAAGTCACGGGCGAGTTTTGAACCGCCATAGTTCTCGGCCTCGCGGCGATCACGCTCGGCGCGCTTGCGGGTGTTCTCGGCGTCGGCAAGTGCACGCACGAAACGATCTTTGTAATCGTCGCGTTCAGCAACAAGCGCTTCAACTTCCTCGGCAGTCATGCCGCCGTTCTGAGCCGCTTCGATCTCGTCTGCTTCTGCGGCCAGTTCATCAAGGCTCTTGAGATCTTCGTTCTGCTCGGTCATTTCCGTCTTCCTTCTAGGACCGGTCGGACAGGACGCGCCCGACCAGCTGAGCTGTATAATCTACAATCGGGACGATCCGCCCATAATTGAGGCGAGTCGGACCGATGACGCCCACGGCGCCAATAATCTTTCGGTCGGCGTTCATATAAGGAGAAACGACCAAAGAGGAACCCGAAAGTGAGAAAAGTTTATTCTCTGAACCTATAAAAATACGCACTCCATCACCTTCGTCCGTAAGTTCTAGGAATTGGGCGATGTCCTGCTTTCTTTCAAGGTCGTCAAAGAGCGTTCGAATGCGTTCCAGATCTCCTGCATTCTCGCTTTCGTTCAAAAGATTGGATCTCCCACGCACGATCAACCGCTCGGTCGATTCGCCATGATTTTCCCAAATCGCAAGCCCGCTCTCGACCAATGCAGCCGCGAGAGCATCGATCTCTTGTCGTCTTGCTTCGATCTCGCGCTGCATGACGCGGCTCAACTCTCTCAAGGTGCGGCCCTGTGCGATCGCGTTCACAAAGTTTGCGGCTTCTCGCATCGAAGATGGTGTTTGTCCCGGAGGCGGAGTGAACAGGCGGTTTTCAACGTGGCCATCCGAGAACACAAGAACGACCAATGCTCGATCCGCGCTTAACGATACAAATTCGATATGCTTGATCGATGCTTCTTCATGCTTTGGCGTGAGAACAAGGCTTGCGCCACGTGTCACACCCGAGAGAGCGGCACCGACCCGATCCAGGAGCGAGGCAACGTCCAAGTCCGAATTCGTCACAGTCTTGTCGATGGTTGCGCGATCATCACCGTTGAGATCACCGACTTCCAAAAGACCGTCAACAAACATACGCAGACCCGACTGTGTGGGGATACGCCCTGCACTTACATGTGGGCTGCCCAGTAATCCGAGATACTCGAGGTCTTGCATCACATTGCGGATGGTCGCGGCACTCAAACTCTCGGACATATTGCGGGTCAATGTACGTGATCCAACAGGCGAGCCCGTTTGAAGATAGCCTTCGACCACCAAGCGGAATACCTCGCGCGAGCGATCATTCAACTCTGTCAATTGCGGCGTCTTATCGTTCATTCCAATGTCCTCGGGCAGCGACCCAATTAAAGCGAGGCGAGACGGAACGTCAATCGGGGTTGGATTTCTAACTTGGCCAGCGTATCGAAGGATAAATCACAAGGAGTTCCGATATGCGCCCGTCCGGTAGAAGAATTGATGAAATGCGTGAGATTTCAATTGAAATTGACGTGACCAAACATGCCGAGGGCTCGTGCCTCATCAAATGTGGCGACACCCACGTACTGTGCACGGCTTCTCTAGATGAACGCGTGCCGCCTTTTCTTCGCAATACCGGACTTGGCTGGGTCACTGCAGAGTATGGAATGCTGCCCCGCGCAACGAACACACGGATGCGCCGTGAAGCAAAGAACGGTCAATCTGGTCGCACGCAAGAAATCCAGCGTCTGATCGGACGTTCGCTTCGGGCGGGTGTTGATAGGGTTGCCCTTGGCGAGCGACAGATCACAATCGACTGCGATGTCATCCAAGCCGACGGCGGGACCCGCTGTGCTTCAATCACGGGTGGCTGGGTTGCACTGCGACTTGCAGTGAACAAACTGATGAAAGCTGGCGACATCATTACAGATCCTCTTTTGGCACCGGTATCGGCCGTCAGCTGCGGGATCTATGCAGGACAGCCTGTGCTCGATCTTGACTACCCCGAAGATTCAGAAGCCGGCGTCGATGGCAATTTTGTAATGACGGGCGGTAAACTTATCGAAGTTCAAATGTCGGCAGAGGGCTCGACCTTTACCCGCGATCAAATGAACCAACTGTTGGACCTCGCGGACAAAGGGATTGCGGATCTCACCGCTGCTCAGTTGGCTGCTGTAAAATGACCCGCCGTTTCGAAGGAAACTCGCTTGTTGTGGCAACCCACAACAAGGGAAAGTTGGAAGAGATTCAGGCTCTACTCGAGCCCTTTGGGATCAAGCTTACGTCCAATTCTGATCACGATTTGCCCGAGCCGGAAGAAACCGAAACGACTTTTGTGGGCAATGCAAGGATCAAGGCGCATGCCGCAGCCAAGGCGACCGGACTTCCCGCTCTAGCCGACGATAGCGGTCTTTCAGTAGATGCTCTTGGAGGCGCCCCCGGAGTTTACACCGCAGATTGGGCGGAAACGCCCAATGGTCGCGACTTTGTCATGGCGATGAAAAAGACCTGGGAAAAGCTGGAAGCGATAAATGCGCCCTACCCGCGTACGGCACAGTTTAGGTGCACGCTGGTCCTAGCTTGGCCCGATGGTCACGATGAGGTGTTCGAAGGAGTTATGCCTGGCCAACTGGTTTGGCCCATGCGTGGGGATCAGGGTCACGGCTACGATCCGATTTTTCAGCCCGAGGGCTTTGACATCACCTTTGGTGAAATGGACCGCTGGGAAAAGAATAAAATCAGCCATCGGGCAGATGCTTTCAACAAATTGGTAAAGGGCTGCTTTGCTTGAAGATTGGCAACATGGGGGCTTTGGGCTCTATATCCATTGGCCATTTTGTCAGGCCAAATGCCCCTATTGCGACTTCAATTCCCATGTAGCGAGCCAGATAGACCAAAGGCGCTGGCTCTCTTCCTACCTTTCGGAGCTCGATAGAGTTGCTTCGCTGACAGGGCCAAGGATTCTTGACTCTGTATTCTTTGGTGGAGGCACACCAAGCCTCATGGCCCCCGAAACCGTTGCAGCGATCCTCGAGCGCGTTAGGCGCAACTGGCAAACATCAAACAGCTTGGAAGTGACGCTGGAGGCCAACCCGACCTCTGTTGAAGCGGGCAAGTTCCTTGGATTTAAGGAAGGCGGCGTCAATCGGATTTCAATGGGCATTCAAGCCCTCAACGATAAAGATCTGAAAGCGCTTGGAAGACTGCATACAGCCGAGGAAGCCCAAAAAGCCTTTCGCATCGCAAGGGAAACATTCGATCGCGTAAGCTTCGACCTTATTTATGCGCGCCAAGACCAGAGCTTGGAGGAGTGGAAGAAAGAACTCGGTCGCGCTCTGGAAATGGCGATTGATCATTTGTCTCTGTATCAGCTGACCATCGAGGATGGCACAGCATTTGGTATGCGTCATGCCGCTGGCCGATTGACCGGACTTCCATCCGAGGATCTCGCAGCGGACATGTATGAGGCGACCCAAGAGATTTGCGACAAAGCGGGAATGCCTGCCTATGAAGTCTCTAATCATGCAAAACCCGGTGAGGAGTCACGACATAACCTTATCTACTGGAAGTATGGGGATTACGCCGGTATCGGACCTGGGGCGCACGGAAGGATAACGCGTGAGGGCGTTCGGCATTCTACATTTAGTCCGCTCAATCCTTCAAAATGGCTCGATCTTGTAGAACACAAAGGTTCAGGTCAAACCGAGATGGAGCCGCTCTCGCGAAAAGACCAATTTACAGAGTTCGTACTTATGGGGCTTCGTCTCACTGAGGGTATTTCCCAAACCCGTTTCAATGCATTTGCGGACGGTCCAGTGCATGACAATCTCGAAAGACTTATCGAGATGCGCCTTTTAGAGATTTCCCTGGAACGCATTAGGGCGACCCCTGAAGGTCGCCCCATTCTTAATGCAGTCCTGACTGAACTCCTCAGCGATTAACCAACCGACAGAAGTCGCAGGATTTCATCAAGCTGATCCAAATCCTGATACTGAAGAGAAATTCTACCGGATTCTTTCCCAGAGTCATGGTCAATCGAAACCTTGATCCGAAGCGTTGCAGAAAGCTCTTGCTCAAGCTGGATCGTGTCAGGGTCCTTTTCGGATGAGCGCGGCTTCTTCTCCTTTACCACAGATGGTTTCGCCCCCTTTGCGAGCTTTTCAGCGTCACGCACCGAGAGACCCTCTGCGATAATCTTGCGGGCAAGGGGTATAGCGTCGTCATTACCAACAAGCGTTCGGGCATGACCCGCGCTTAACTTGCCCTCGACAACATATCCCTGCACTTCTTCTGGAAGATTCAGCAGCCTTAGCATGTTGGCAATATGGCTTCGACTTTTCCCAAGCGCAGAAGCAAGATTGTCTTGCGTATGCGAAAAGCGATCCATGAGCTGTTTGTAGCCTGCAGCCTCATCAATTGCATTGAGGTCTGCGCGCTGGATATTTTCAATAATCGCAACTTCGAGAACTTCAGTGTCGGTAAACTCACGGACGATTACCGGAACTTCATGAAGTTGTGCGCGTTGCGCGGCGCGCCAACGGCGTTCACCTGCAACAATTTCAAACTTACTTGGATCACTTGGCATCACCCGCACGATAAGAGGCTGGATGATCCCCTTTTCTTTTATCGAGCTCGCAAGTTCCGACAGCGCGTCTTCGTTAAAGCTGCGCCTTGGCTGATTTGGGTTTGGTTGGACCCGCTCAACAGCCACATAAAGATCCGGAGCCTTTGGGCTTTGCTCCTGTGTTTCATTCGCCATCGCAACGTCTGACATCAAGGCAGAGAGGCCACGGCCCAAGCCACGAGGCTTATTTGTGCGATCATTCATCTAGATATCTCCCTTCAAGCCTCGCGGGCTACTATTTCTTGTGCCAATTCGCGATAAGCTTCGCTCCCTCGTGACGCACTATCATATTGCAAGATCGACATGGCAAATGACGGAGCTTCGCTCAATCGCACATTTCGAGGGATAATGGTATTGAAAACCAGCTCCCCGAGGTTTGACCGAGCATCTTCCTCCACCTGCTGCGATAGGTTGTTCCGACGATCGTACATCGTCAACAGCACACCTTCGATCCTAAGGTTACGGTTCGCACTCTGACGAACCTCTCGAATGGTCAACATCAACTGAGATAGACCTTCCAAAGCGTAAAACTCGCTTTGCAAAGGAATAATGACCGACTGCGATGCGACCAAAGCATTAATCGTCAAAATGTTCAGCGAAGGCGGGCAATCGATCAGAATATAGTCGAACGCAAACGCATCGATCGATGACTGACGCAAAGCGTCGTGCAAAAGAAAGCTGCGCTTTTCATTGCTGATTAGTTCCAGATCTGCCGAGCTCAGATCAGTCGTTGCAGGGATTATCTGTAAGTTTTCTACATCGGTCTGCTTGATTGCATCAAAGAGCGTCGCATCTCCAGCCAACAGATCATACGTCGTGTAGTCGCGGTCTTCGGGATTTATTCCAAGACCTGTGGATGCGTTCCCCTGCGGGTCCAGATCAACCAACAAAACACGTCGACCAAGCTCGGCCAAGGCAGCACAAAGGTTGATGGTTGTCGTTGTTTTACCCACCCCACCCTTTTGATTGGTGACCGATATGATTTTTGGTGCGGTAATTCTGTCTAAATCAGACACGCTCGATATTCCTACAAACTAAAAGAGATGCTTCAGGGTTGGTTGTGCTTTGAATGCGTCGATATGAAAAATGCCAGCTTTTCTCGGCTTCCTCTATTTCTTTTGAAGCGGATTGGCCCTTTGGAAAAATTGCCTGACCGTCTTTTTTCAAGTGCTGTTCTGCAAAACCAAACAGCTTATCAAGCGTAGCGAGTGCTCTCGCCGACAAGACGTCGGCTTGCTGGGGTTCTGTCTCTTCAATGCGCCTTGTGATTACTGTCGCATTCAGATCAAGTTCTCTGATCGCCGTACGCAGGAAAGTGCCCTTTCTTAGATCGCTCTCAATAAAGGTATGCGTCGCGCTAGAGTTTTTCTCTTTCGCAACGATGGCAACTATCACACCCGGGAAACCTCCCCCTGATCCAATATCAACCCACTTTTCATAGGCCGTGCATTCGTTTGCGACCTGGAGGGAGTCTACGATATGCCTCTCCCACAGGTTTGTCAGATCATTCTTCGAGACAAGATTGATGGTCGGGTTCCATTTTTGAACAAGTTGCTCAAATCCCTTAAGTCTTTCCATTGTTTCACGTGAAACATCTTGACCGATATAAGATGTCATGCAGAACGCTTCATGTCTTTGGAACGAACTTTGGAAATCAGCAACATCAACGCAGCAGGCGTCATTCCTTCAATCCGAGAAGCCTGTCCAATCGACTCCGGGCGAATACGTTCAAGCTTGAGCCTTAATTCGTTTGAAAGTCCCTGAATTGATGCATAATCAAGATCCACATCAAGCTTGAGCGCATCTTCTTTCTGAAGCGTCTGAATATCTTGTGCCTGTCGCTCGATATAATTCGAGTATAGAGCGTCACGTTTGATCTGGCGCAATGCGGCCATATTTGCATCGCGGGGCAGATTTACGATGGACAAAAGATCTGTTTCGTCAAAATCCGAGAGGGCGAGCGCTTGAAGCGCACTACGGCTATCGCTTTCAGGGTTCAACTTAGAGCCGGTTGAAGCAATTGATTTTGCCGTAACCCGTATTTGCTCGAGTTCCTGTTTGAGAGACGAAATCTTTTCCATCTTCTCTTGGAACAAAGCCATTCGGTTTGCCCCAACGCAACCCACCTTGCGACCAAACTCGGTCAACCTCTGGTCCGCGTTATCGGCACGAAGCGAGAGCCTGAACTCAGCACGCGATGTAAACATCCTGTAAGGCTCGGTCACTCCTCGGGTTATGAGATCATCAACCATGACACCGAAGTAGGAAGTTGTTCGGCTGAACTCAATTCTGTCAGCTTCTTTGGCTGAAGCAGCAGCATTAAGTCCGGCAATCAAACCTTGAGCGGCAGCTTCTTCATAACCTGTCGTGCCGTTGATTTGACCCGCGAGATAAAGACCGCTGATTGTTTTAAGCTCCAGAGTCGAAGATAATGACCGAGGATCAACATAGTCATATTCAATCGCGTATCCTGGCTGAAGAATTATAACATCTTCAAGGCCATAGATCGAGCGGACGTATTGTTCCTGCACGTCAATAGGGAGCGAGGTGGATATTCCATTAGGATAAATCGTGTGATCACCGAGACCCTCAGGCTCCAAGAAAACTTGATGCGAAGCCTTATCAGCAAAGCGCACCACCTTATCCTCGATCGATGGACAGTATCTGGGTCCAACACCTTCGATATGACCACCATACATGGCAGAGCGGTGGATGTTATCTGTAATGATCTGATGAGTTTTTTCGTTCGTGTGGGTGATACCACAAGCGATCTGCCGTGCGGAAACTGTGGTCGACAAAAACGAAAACAGCTCCGGTTCCTCATCACCCGGCTGTGACTCCAACTGATCCCACTTTATCGTCCTACCATCCAAACGCGGCGGAGTTCCCGTCTTGAGGCGACCCAGCGGCAGTCCAAACGAGTCCAGCCTTTGCGCGAGCAAATCAGAAGGTTTATCTCCGATCCGCCCGCCTCGACTTTTCTGATCACCGATATGAATCACGCCGCGAAGAAACGTTCCAGTGGTGAGGATGACAGCATGCGCTGAAATCTGCGATCCATCTGCAAGTACGACGCCGCTAATCTTGTCGCTTTCCTGGATAAGGTCGGCAACCTCACCCTCGATAATCGTCAAACCTTCCTGCTGCTCGGTCAATTTGAGCATTTCAGTGCGATAAATCTGCCGATCAGCTTGCGCTCTCGGGCCTTGAACAGCTGGCCCCTTTTTCCGGTTCAAGAGACGAAACTGGATACCTGCCAAGTCGGCAACGCGCCCCATGACGCCGTCCAGAGCGTCAATTTCGCGCACCAGGTGACCTTTTCCAAGCCCACCTATTGCCGGATTGCATGACATCACGCCAATATTCGACCTAGAGAGCGTGACAAGTGCTGTCTTCGCCCCCATGCGCGCGGAAGCATGGGCAGCCTCCGTCCCCGCGTGCCCACCGCCAACAACGATCACATCAAAGTCGTTTTGTTTCACGTGAAACATTCCTCACTTACCGATGCAGAAACTCGAGAAAATCTCGTCCAGAAGATCCTCGACATCAACTCTTCCAACCAACGAATCCAAGCGAAGGATCGCGGCTCTTATATCCTCGGCCAAGATATCAGGAATCGGGTCACCCTGCGAGAGCTGATCAAGCGCAATATCAAGGGCCCGCGCCCCACCAACAAGGCTTGTGCGATGCCGCTCGCGCATGGCGGTTCCGATCGAAGCTGTGCGCCCCTTTAAAATTGATGAAACTTTGGAAACAAGCTCGTCAATACCGCGGCCGGTTCTTGCCGAGATCGAGAAACCAGATGCTTCGCTCAGGTCAGACTTGGCAAAAGCGACAATGTCCTCCTTTTGCACTTCGAGAAGCGGACTGTCCCCATCCAGCAAAAGGTGAATTCTTACATCCGCTTGTTCAGCACGTTGCTTTCCACGCTCGATCCCGATCCCCTCGACGATATCTGTGGACTCGCGAAGTCCAGCGGTGTCGAGGAACGTGACCGGAAGCCCGTCCAAGTCCATCCGAACTTCGATAACATCGCGAGTAGTGCCCGCAATGTCCGAGGTAATCGCTGCTTCGCGACCCGCCAACCGATTGAGCAAAGTCGATTTACCAACATTAGGAGCACCAACGATCGCAACCTCGAAACCCTGACGAACTCGCTCAGCTATACGAACACCGTCGGCTTCCTTTGTGACTTCACTGTGCACCTCTGAAAGGAGCGTTCGCACCTCTGGATATACATCCACGGGAACATCCTCATCGACAAAGTCTATCGTTGCTTCGACAAGAGCAGCAGCTCGAACAAGTTTCGCCCGCCAACGATCAACTCGCTCACCAAGGTGACCTGAAAAAACGCGTATGGCCTGCTTTCTTTGAGCTTCTGTTTCAGCTTCAACCAGATCGGCAAGGCCTTCGACTTGGGCGAGGTCGAGCCGACCATTCAACATTGCTCGACGGGTAAATTCGCCCGCCTCAGCCTGACGAAGCCCATCTTGTTCGGACAATAACCTTAGAACCGACGAAACGATTGCGACACTGCCATGAAGATGAAGTTCAACAACATCTTCTCCGGTAAAACTTTTGCCATCACGAAAAACGATGACAAATGCTTCATCGATAAGTGAACCGTCCAAGTCTTGGATTTTCCGCAAGCCGCGGCTCGATGGAATCGAGCCACAAAGCTTCTCTACCGCAACAAAAGCTCGCGGCCCGGATATCCGGACCACGGCAACGCCAGCTTTCCCCGGCGCCGAAGCGAGGGCGAAAATCGTCTCCATCCGAGCAATCCTTTGCCTAAACCGGCCTTAGGTGTTCATCGAGTCGAAGAAATCCGAATTTGTCTTTGTTTGCTTGAGCTTGGAAATCAGAAACTCGATAGCATCCGTTGTGCCCATCGGGTTCAAGATACGACGAAGCACGTAGGTTTTCTGCAGATCGACCTTATCAACAAGGAGATCTTCCTTACGAGTACCCGACTTGAGGATATCCATCGCAGGGAAGACACGCTTATCGGCGACCTTACGATCAAGAACGAT
Source organism: Marivivens sp. LCG002 (assembly GCF_030264275.1). Taxonomy (NCBI): domain Bacteria; kingdom Pseudomonadati; phylum Pseudomonadota; class Alphaproteobacteria; order Rhodobacterales; family Paracoccaceae; genus Marivivens; species Marivivens sp. LCG002. The sequence continues at coordinate 2,867,428 of NZ_CP127165.1, forward strand.
TTCAGAGTTACCCGTACCCTTGAACTCTTCAAAGATAACCTCGTCCATACGCGAACCTGTATCGATCAGGGCTGTTGCAATGATGGTCAAAGAGCCACCCTCTTCGATGTTACGTGCGGCACCAAAGAAACGTTTGGGGCGCTGAAGCGCGTTGGCGTCAACGCCACCGGTAAGGACTTTACCCGAAGATGGCACCGTTGTGTTATAGGCTCTACCAAGTCTTGTTATGGAGTCCAGAAGAATTACTACATCTCGTTTATGCTCAACGAGTCGCTTCGCTTTCTCAATAACCATCTCGGCAACCGCGACGTGACGCGAAGCGGGTTCGTCGAAGGTCGAAGATACTACTTCGCCCCTCACCGAACGCTGCATGTCGGTGACTTCTTCGGGTCGTTCGTCGATCAACAGGACAATCAGATAGCACTCTGGGTGGTTCTGCTCGATCGAATGCGCAATATTCTGAAGAAGAACGGTTTTACCGGTGCGAGGCGGTGCAACGATCAATGAACGTTGACCCTTACCAATTGGGGCAACGAGGTCGATGATCCGCGCAGAACGGTCCTTGATGGTCGGATCGTCTTCGATCTCCATCTTGAGGCGTTCATCGGGATAAAGCGGAGTCAGGTTATCAAATGCAACCTTGTGGCGCGCCTTCTCGGGATCTTCAAAGTTGATCTGTTCAACGCTTACCAGCGCGAAATAACGCTCGTTATCGCCAGGTTCCTGGATCACACCGGAAACGGTATCACCTGTGCGAAGCGAAAAATGTCGGATCATATCCGGCGAGACGTAAATATCGTCAGGACCGGGAAGATAATTTGCCTCTGGGGAACGGAGGAATCCAAAACCGTCCTGAAGAACCTCGAGTACACCATCACCACCGATGACCCACTCGTCTTCGGCGCGCTCCTTGAGAATGGCGAACATCATATCGCCCTTGCGCATGGTGGACGCGTTTTCGATCTCGAGCTCTTCAGCCATCGAAAGAAGATCTTTCGGGCTCTTAGCTTTAAGGTCGGCGAGATTCAGACGGTATTTGGACACGGCAAAGTCCTTTCGCAACTCGAAGAGTTGTAGATCAGCGGTAAAAACAGTGAAGCAACCTCACCGGACGGGAGGGTCCAATTCGCATAAGCGGATTACTTAGATGAGTCAACGAAAGCTTCTCAGAACTTAACCACAACCGCGAAAACAATCAGTAGCATCAAGATTGTTGGAACTTCGTTCGCCATACGAAAAGTCTTACCAGAGCGAGTGTTGCCACCTTTGGCAAACTCTTTACGGCGCTTGGAGAGCCATCCATGCATGGCGCTCATTGCAATGACAGCGGCCGCTTTGACCCAAGACCAAGGAAGCGTCCAATCGACCACGCCCGGTGTGAATACGAGCATCAATCCGAAGACCCAAGTTGCAATCATAGCAGGGTTCATAATCAGACGAAGAAGCTTGTATTCCATCACCTTGAAGGTTTCGTCGAGCTCAGAGCCGATTTTGGCTTTCTCGGCATGATAGACGAAAAGCCGTGGTAGGTAGAACATCCCTGCCATCCATGAGATCACCGAAACAATGTGAAGCGACTTTACGTATGGATACACGGCAATCAGGAAGTCAGTCATTCTTAGGCCCTCTTTTCTTCTTACCTTTATAAAGAAAGATAAAAGAAAGATGTAGTAGTTGATTTACTGTGGATAACCCTTGTTCAAAGATTCCTCCCACTTGTTATGCACAGGCCATGAGACATAGCGCCTGCTGAACGCATCTATTAAAATTATTTATTTTCAAGTGTTTGACGAGAGACGAACAGAGTATTTTTCACAACTTAACGTCTTGACTCTCTTGGACACCAAAGTTGTTCACAAAGGTCAGTTATCCTCATCCACCGTGGATATTCATGGGACCGACAGGGCATTCTTTCGGTAAGAATTGCGCCCTGAGCGGGACGAGACTAAAACCGGTCAAGCATGCACAAACCCCTCACAGTCTGTCCTAGGTTTTATCCACATGAATATCCCTCTGATCCTCGCCTCTGGTTCTGAAATCAGGAGCACCTTGCTTAGAAACGCAGGTATCGATCACTTGGTGGAGAAAGCGCGTGTGGATGAGGAAACGGTCAAGGCGTCCCTTGTTTCAGACGGTGCGACAACTCGAGACGTGGCAGATGCGTTGGCGGAGATGAAAGCTCTCAAGGTCGCCAACAGGAATCTCGAAGCTATGGTGCTCGGGTGTGATCAGGTTCTTGATTTCAAAGGTGATGTCCTTTCGAAACCAACGACCAAAGATCAAGCGCTCGTTCAGCTAAAGGCCATGAGAGGAAAAGAGCACAAGCTTCTTTCAGCTGCAGTCATATACGATAAGGGTGAACCAGTTTGGCGGCACGTCGGTGTTGCTCGGCTGACTATGGATATGTCCTCTGACGCCTATCTCGGGGACTATGTAGAGCGGAACTGGGAAAGCATTCGCCATTCGGTCGGGGGATACAAACTCGAGGAAGAAGGCCTTCGTTTATTCACTGCGATTGAAGGTGATTATTTCACAATTCTGGGTTTGCCGATGATAGAGCTCATCGGGTATCTCAAGGTAAGAGGGGTATTGCACAGATGAGTGAAACAAAAATTCCATTGGCAGGTGTGATCGGTAACCCCATTTCACATTCCCGCTCCCCTTTGATCCATGGCCATTGGCTCAAGAAATACGGGATCAAAGGGTTTTATGTGCCGATGCACGTGGAACACGATGACCTAGAGACGGTGCTTCGTTCACTGCCCAAGTTGGGCTTTCGCGGAATAAACGTGACGATACCGCATAAAGTTTCTGTTCTTGGCATCGCAGATATAGTCACTGATCGAGCAACACTGATTGGCGCGGCCAATACGCTGACCTTTACGGCCGAAGGTAAGATCCACGCAGACAACACCGACGGTTACGGATTCATCGCTTCTCTTAAACAAGGCGCTCCAAGCTGGGATCCTAAATCAGGTCCAGCCCTGGTTTTCGGCGCGGGCGGCGCCTCCCGCGCTGTTATTTGTTCTCTTCTTGATGCGGGTGTGCCCGAAATCATTTTGACCAACCGGACACGACATAACGCAGACATGCTCAAGTCCGAGTTCGGTGCACGCGTTCGCGTTGTGGAGTGGGTCCAAGCCGGTAATGTGGTCGAGGATGCTGGCACAATCGTGAATACGACTTCCCTTGGTATGAGCGGAAAAACCGAGTTTCGGGTCCCCCTTGATGGATTGCGCTCGGATACGGTTGTCACCGATATCGTTTATGAACCGCTTGAAACCACTTTGCTCAAAACTGCAAAGGAAGCGGGGTGTGTCACCGTTGATGGATTGGGCATGCTGCTGCATCAGGCTGCACCAGGATTTGAGCGCTGGTTCGGCAAAATGCCAGAGGTCGATGACGAAACACGGCGTGTCGCCCTCTCATGACTTGGCTGCTCGGGCTGACCGGATCAATTGGAATGGGCAAGTCGACCACTGCCCAAATATTCCGTGATCAGGGTATTCCTGTTTGGGATGCGGATGACTGCGTCCATAAACTCTATGCCTTAGGGGGCGCTGCGGTTGCTCCGATTGGCGAGTTGATACCCGACGCGATCGTCAATGGATCGGTTTCGCGAGAAGTGTTGAAAAGCAGGATTTCCAGCGATCGATCCTTGCTCGGATTGATCGAGAAAATTGTTCATCCACTCCTTGCAAAAGATCGCGAAGACTTCAAGAAAACCGTGTCAGACATTCTTGTGTTTGATATTCCGCTCCTGTTCGAAACGGGAGCCGAGGCTTGGTTAAACTCTGTTTTGGTCGTTTCAGCACCTGAGGCGCTCCAGAAGGAACGGGTTTTGTCGCGTCCTGGAATGACTCAAGAGCAGTTCGAATTCATTCTTTCACGCCAAATGTCAGATAAACAGAAACGGTCAAAGGCAGATCACATCATCGAGACACTCTCATTGGAACAAACCCGAGAAGATGTGACAAATTTGATCAAAGAGATCAGGAGCAAATTGCAAGATGCGTGAAATCGTACTCGATACCGAAACAACCGGTTTTGAACCCGAAAGTGGTGACCGTCTGGTCGAGATCGGTTGCCTTGAGCTTCTGAACCATATGCCGACAGGAAAAACGTTCCACGTTTATATTAATCCGGAACGTTCGATGCCTGCGGACGCCTTTAAAGTGCACGGCATCGGGCCTGATCTTCTCGAACCGCCTCAAAAGCCTGAAAAAGGTCAGGTTACATTGAGAGACAAAAAGGTATTCAAGGCGCACGCACAGGATTTTCTGGACTTCATAGGTGAGTCCAAACTGGTCATCCACAATGCTGCTTTCGATATGAAGTTCTTGAACGCAGAGTTGGGTTGGCTCGGGCTGCCCAAGATCAGTAATGACCGCGCAATTGATACGCTTGCCATCGCAAGACGCAAGTTTCCAGGATCTCCTGCCTCACTCGATGCCCTGTGTCGTCGATTTGGAATTGATAACTCCTCGCGAACTTTGCACGGCGCTTTGCTCGACAGTGAAATCCTCGCAGAAGTTTATCTTGAACTGATCGGAGGTCGGCAGCCGGATCTTGTCCTTGCGGGTCCGTCAAAGGTCAAGAAAGAGACCGTCGATATTCAGGAAGATTGGCGACCAATGCCGCGCGGAACACGGCTCGCGTCGCGCATTACCCAAGAAGAAGCCGCCGCGCATCAAGCCTTTGTAGACAAGATGGGCGACGGCTCAATCTGGAAAAAGCTTGGTTAGTTGATCTGAGCTTTCTGAGCTTCGGCGCGGCGCGCAAGCTCGTTGCGATAGATCGACAGGAAGTCGATGTTCTCGAGGTTCAGTGGCGGGAAGCCGCCATCACGAGAAACATCGCTGACAATGCGGCGGATGAACGGGAAGGTCATACGCGGGCACTCGATCAACAGGTAAGGGTGAAGTTGTTCCTCGGGAACGCCTTCGATGTGGAACACACCGGCGTATTCGACTTCGAGAATAAAGAGCGGCTCTTTGTTCTCTTTGCTGTTGGCAGAAACGTTCAGCTTAGTGATGACTTCATAGGTGTTTTCGGCGCGCTTACGGGCATCGAGGTTCACTTTGATCGACATCTCGGGCTGACCTTCGGCATTTGCCCCCTTCTGAGCCAAGATATTCTCGAAGGAAAGGTCACGGACATATTGCGCGATGATGCGCTGTTTGATTTGCGGCTGCTGCTGTTCAGCTGCGGAGGTCTCTTCGGACATTTTTGTCTCCCTGAAAATCTGTCGCGCATGTCTACCAGCCCTGCTTGACAGGCTCAATGCAAAGTCAGTGTTTTGTCCATCCCGAAGGACTGTTCTGATCGTTCGGGCGTCGTTCAAGGTCTTCGAACTCACCTTCGATAATGGTTGTTTGCCGGAATTGGCTTGTTTGGTGCGACTCGAATGCAAAACTCTGGGTTTTCACTTTGGACCGGACCCATTTGTAAGCTGCTGCGCGGAATGGCGGGAAAAGCAGCAAGAATCCGACAAAGTCAGTGAAAAACCCCGGCGTAAGAAGAAGAGCACCAGCGAAGAGGATCATAGCTCCATTGGCCAGTGGTTCGGAAGGATCACGCATTGTTCCGAACGAATTGCGAAGGTTCGAAAGCTCTCGCGCACCTTGACTGCGCACAAGATAAGAACCCGCCACTGCCGTCAAAAGCACGATTGCAAGCGTCGGCCAGAGCCCGATAGCTCCTCCAACCTGTATGAAAAGGCCGATTTCGATGAGTGGTACGAGAATAAAAGCAAAGAGAAGCCACATTTTGTTATCCTTTCCCACCCGAGGTAGACTTGACCATGACGCTAACCTACATAAGTGCGAAGTATCCAAGTTTCTACGCCTTCGCAGAAAGAGGTAACAATGAACGCTCCGATTATCCAACTTCTGGTGCTCGCCGGGATCGCCATATTCTTGATCCTGCGGCTACGGAGCGTGTTGGGCACCCGAGAAGGGTTTGAAAAGCCGAATGTCGTGCGCGATGCAGCGCCAAAAGAACGTCGAAATTTTGAAGTGATCGAGGGGGGTCCCGATCATGACATCATCGACCACGTTCCCGATGGAAGCAGCTCTGCCCGCGCGCTTGCAGCAATGAAGCGTGTGGATCCCGATTTCAACGTCTCCGGCTTTCTACAAGGTGCGCGTGGAGCCTATGAGATGATCCTGATGGGCTTTGAAAAGGGCGATCTGGATTCGATCCGGCCTTTCATTTCCGACGATGTTTTCGACGTCTTTTCCTCGGTTGTGAAGCAACGTGAAGAACAGGGTCTTGTCGTTAAAGCCGAGTTTATCGGTATTTCGGAATTGGCAATCCATGATGCCGAATTCGACGAAGAGACCAAGGAAGGCGAAGTGAGCGTCCGTTTTGTAGGTGAGCTGAGCTATGTCGTCGAGAATGCCGAAGGCCAAGTCGTAGAAGGTAGCCAGCACGCGATCAAAAAGCAAAAAGACGTTTGGACGTTTGCGCGTGATCTAAGTTCGGAAGATCCGAATTGGTTCTTGATTGCGACGGGCGAATGATTGCACGAATCGCTAGCACATTAGCGGTTTTTTTAACTTTGGCGGCTGGTGCCATGGCCAAGACAAAACATACCTTGCTCGATTTCTCGGAGCTAAGCGGCTGGGTGGATGATGACCATTCGGCCGCTTTGGCCGTTTTCTCCGAGACCTGCGAGGATATTGGCGATCCTGATTGGAAAGCGCTTTGTCCCATCGCCAAAACAGCAACCAATGCGCGTGATTTCTTCGAGCGATTTTTTGTGCCTGTTCTGATCGAAGATGGCGCACCTATGGTCTTTACCGGTTATTTCGAGCCCGAGCTTGAAGGAAGCGCAGTCCCTACTTCGCGCTTCCGTTTCCCGATCTATTCAAAGCCGCCTGAAGTTTCGGGTGCCCCATGGCTGACAAGGCGTCAAATCGAAGAAGGTCGAGCGCTCGAAGGTCGCGGCCTCGAGATTGCTTGGCTCGATGATCCTGTCGATGTCTTTTTCCTTCAGGTTCAGGGTTCGGGACGTATACGTCTTCAAGATGGGCGTTCGATCCGTGTAGGCTTTGGTGGTAAGAATGGGCACGAGTATTCCTCGATCGGCCGCGAGCTTGTGCGGCGCGGCGTTTACACCGAACATCAGGTGTCTGCCCAAGTCATTCGCAACTGGGTGAAAAACAATCCGGTCGATGGCCGGGAGTTGCTCTGGGTTAACGACAGTTTTGTCTTTTTCCGCGAAGTCAGCGAGGTTCCTTCAGACAAAGGCCCCCTTGGAGCGATGAACCGTTCGATCACCGCGATGCGAAGCATAGCCGTCGATCCGGAGTTCACTACATTGGGCGCACCTGTGTGGATCGAAAAACAAGGCTCGGACCCGATCAACAGATTGATGATCGCTCAGGACACCGGTTCTGCGATCAAGGGTGCACAGCGAGCAGACATATTTGTAGGAACTGGCGCGAAAGCGGGTCGAGAAGCCGGAAGGTTGAACGATCCGGGCCGTATGATTGTCTTGATGCCGATCCAGCGTGCCTATGCCTTATTGCCGGAAACCGTGTTGTGAGACGAAAGCGCCATCTCAGCAAAGAAGAGCGAGAGCTTTGGAGCCTTGTCGCAGGACGAACGATACCGCTCGAGAAAAAGGTTGCGCCTGTTCTTGACCATGGTCCGACACCTGTTGCCAAGACCCCTGCCCCTACCCTTCCGCGCCAGCGACCGATTTCGCAATTTCGTATCGGTGCAAAGGCCAAGACTTCGGTCAAGCATGATCTTGCTCCAAGTATCGGCGATGCCTTGACCTCGGCTCCGGTCCAGATGGATCATAAAGCTTTCGGCAAGATGAAGCGCGGAAAACTGCTCCCCGAGGCCAAGCTCGATTTGCATGGACTGACCCTTGGTGAAGCCCATCCCGAACTTGTGGCTTTCGTGCTTGGTGCACATTCAGAAGGCAAGCGTCTGGTTCTGGTGATAACGGGTAAGGGCAAAGATCGGGACGACGGTGGCCCGATCCCGACCCGATTTGGAATCCTGCGCCATCAAGTGCCGCAATGGCTCCGTCTTCCGCCACTTTCATCAGCGGTTCTTCAAGTCACGCCTGCCCACCTTCGGCATGGAGGCGAAGGGGCTTACTATGTTTACCTGCGGCGTGGACGTTAAAAGCGAACCGCTTGCGCCAAACCTATAGAACGTAGCGGCTTACATCGATTGAACGCGAAAGCGAACCGAGGCGTTGCTCGATATAGCTTCTGTCGATCTTGATTTCTTCGCCTGCCCGATCCGGAGCCGTAAATGAAAGCTCTTCGAATACCCGCTCGATAACCGTATAGAGCCGACGTGCTCCGATATTCTCGACGGATTTATTCACCTCGGCTGCAATCTCTGCAATGGCATCGATCCCGTCAGGGGTGAACTCGACCTTCACGTCTTCGGTGCCCATCAAAGCCGCGTACTGACGTGTCAGCGCGTTGTCGGTTTCGGTCAAAATACGAACGAAATCTTCTTTGGTAAGCGCTGAAAGCTCGACCCTGATCGGTAGGCGCCCTTGCAGTTCGGGCAAAAGATCCGAGGGTTTCGCCACGTGAAATGCACCCGATGCAATGAACAAGACGTGGTCGGTCTTGATCGGACCATATTTGGTGCTCACTGTGGTCCCTTCGATAAGTGGAAGAAGATCCCGCTGAACACCCTCACGGCTGACGTCTGCGCCGCGCGTTTCAGCGCGCGCACAGACTTTGTCTATTTCATCGAGAAAGACTATTCCGTTTTGCTCCACGCTTTCGATCGCCGCTTTGTTGACGGTCTCATCGTCCAAGAGCTTGTCGGCCTCTTCCGAGATCAGTACCTCATAGCTTTCCAGAACGGTCATCTTCTTTTTGACCTTCCGGCCTCCAAAGGCTTTGCCGAAGAGATCACCAATGTTCATCATGCCGGGCATTCCGCCGGGCTGGCCCGGAATTTCAAAACCCCCGAGCGGGCTTGATGTATCGGCGACCTCGAGCTCGATAATTGTATTATCAAGTTCTCCTGAACGTAGCTTTTTGCGGAAGGTTTCGCGCGTTCCATCGCGTGCCGTGGTTCCCGCAATGGCGTCGATCACTCGGTCTTCTGCGGCGCGTTGTGCGTTGGCTTTGACATCTTCGCGCATGAATTCGCGTGTCTGGAGAATCGCGGTATCGACGAGATCGCGGATGATCTGCTCGACATCGCGGCCAACATAGCCGACTTCGGTGAACTTCGTTGCTTCCACCTTGATGAAAGGCGCTCGGGCAAGTTTTGCAAGACGCCTACTGATTTCGGTCTTACCGACACCAGTGGGCCCGATCATCAGGATGTTCTTGGGGTAAACCTCATCGCGCAGATCATCGGAGAGTTGCTTGCGGCGCCAGCGGTTACGCAGCGCGACTGCAACCGCGCGCTTTGCATCATTTTGGCCGATGATAAAGCGGTCGAGTTCCGATACGATTTCACGAGGTGTGAGGTCGGTCATAATAAATGATCCTTAGGACTTCTTGATGGATTCAACGGTCAGGTTGCCGTTGGTATAGACGCAAATATCGGCTGCTATTCCCATCGCTTTGCGCGCGATTTCTTCTGCGGTTTTGTCCGAGTCCATCAGCGCACGCGCAGCGGCCAAAGCAAAGTTTCCGCCGGACCCGATTGCGGTGACATCGTGTTCGGGCTCTAGGACATCGCCTGCGCCCGTAATGACGAACAAGTCTGCGCCATCCGAGACAATCAGCATCGCTTCCAATTTTTGAAGATACTTGTCGGTGCGCCAATCCTTGGCGAGCTCGACACATGCTCGTGCAAGTTGGCCCGGAGTATTCTCGAGTTTCTTCTCAAGTCTTTCGAGGAGAGTAAAGGCATCCGCGGTGGAGCCCGCAAAGCCACAAATCACCTCGGAGCCAGCCGCACTCAGCCGCCGCACTTTCCGAGCCGTTCCCTTGATCACGGTCTGGCCCAAACTGACTTGTCCATCCCCTGCAATGACCACCTCGCCATCTTTGCGCACGCCGATGATTGTGGTGCCGTGCCAACCCGGGAATTCGTTATCGGACATTATCGCTCTCCTTAGTTGAAATGAATATGGTAGGCAGCCAATCCAGCTACAACCCCAAACGAAAAAGGGCGCCGAATTGGCGCCCGAATTCACATCTTTTATCAGAACCTTAGATGCTGGATTCAATCCAAGCCTGAAGAGCCGCTTTGGGAGCAGCACCTGCTTTATTGGCTACGACTTCGCCGCCTTTGAAAACGAAAAGTGCGGGAATACCGCGCACACCCATCTGGGCAGGCGAGTTCGGGTTTTCGTCAACATTGACTTTGACGATTTTGATTTTGCCGGCCATCTCGTCCGAGAGCTCTTCCAGAGCGGGGCCGATCATTTTGCAAGGGCCGCACCATTCTGCCCAGAAGTCTACGAGCACAGGAATATCGGACTGACGCACTTCTGCGTCGAATGTATCGTCGGTGACTGCAACGGTTGCCATTGGGTTTCTCCTTGGCGGCATATAACTTGAAAACGAAACCTAAGTAGGTCTGTCTGGATGGTCAAGTGACGCTCGCACGATCGAGAGCGACTGACACAATATCTGTGGGCAAATCCATCAATGTCGGGCCGGTTGTCCATAGGATTTGTGTTTTGATCCGATGGTTTGGATAGATGTTCTTGATCGCTGCGGCATAGGCGCCCATTTGGCGCAAAATTCCTTCTGGCGTCTGTTCGGGCACCTTTGGAAGCGTTCGGTTGGTTTTGAAGTCAACGATGGTGATAAGATCGCCTTCGATCACCAGAGCGTCGATGGCACCATGCACAGTTCTATTCCCGAGCTGGGAAAGCTTCGCTGTAAAGCCGACCTCTTTCAGCGTTTCCCGAGAAAAGAGGTGGGCGAATTCAGGCTTCTCTAGCATTTCAAGAACATCGTTCAAGTCTGACTCTATCGTATCCAAAAGCTTGGCGTCTTCATCCGAAGCAAGAATTCGGCGCCCGATTTCTTGGCGGCTCTGCGCTGGATGAAAGGGCAGATGTTCAAGTAGTTTGTGGATGACCCTGCCCCTAGCTTTGGCGAGGTCTTGGTCACCCTCGACAGCCTCGCCGAACAGTGATTTCTCGCCACCAAGATCGGAAGGAGAAAGCACTTTGTCGGATTTGGTAAAGGGCTGCGCGGTCTCAAAGGTCAATTTCGATAGTGGCTTCGAGACTTGGTTATCGGTGGCGCGAAGGTCTAGACCCAACCAATCGTTGGTTTCGAGTCTCAGAACTCCGCCATCAATCTCTTTTGCGCCCGATGATTTCATCCCGTCGTGGACAAGATTGTACCAGCTGTCGCTTTCCTCTTTTCCAACGTCACCCGCAGCGGCAACGATCAGCCATTTTTCGGCGCGCGTCATCGCAACATACAGGAGCCTGCGTTTTTCTTCGTCCTGTGCATCAAGATAGGCCTCATAGGCGCTCTCGGTGATCTTTGGTTTTGTGTTTGCGTTCATCTTCCACATAAGCGCGTCGTTCGAACCGATCAGAGTGGCTTTGATGTCCCGATTGGATTTCGTGGTATCGGGCAGGATAACTATAGGCGCCTCAAGGCCCTTGGAACCGTGGACCGTCATTACCCGAATACGGTTCTCGGCCGAGTCCATCTGTCGTTTAACCTCGACGTCCGAACTATCGAACCAGCTCAGAAAACCGGTAAGATTGGGGACGTTGCTGCGCTCATAGGACAGCGATTGGGCAAGAAGTGCGTCAATGGAATCTTCGACTTCCTCTCCTAAACGGGCAACGAGTTTTCTACGCCCCTCGTGCTTGATCAGGGTCCGCGAAATGAGATCGAATGGACGCAGGAAGTCAGCCCAGCGCATTAGATCGTCAATGATTTGGAATGTATCCGAGAACCTTTCGCGATTGGCTCTGACGGCTTCCCAAAGTGTTTGCCCGTTGGGGCGGCCTTGTGCGACCGAATATAGATCCCGTTCGCTCCACCCGAATAGAGGAGATTTGAGAGCACTTGCGAGCGAAAGATTATCTTCGGGCAGCGCAAGGAAGCGTAGCAATGCGATGATGTCCTTTACTGCGAGTTCCTCGCCGATTTTGAGACGGTCAGCGCCGGCAACCTCAAGCTTTTGCTTTTTGAGTTCCCGAATGATCTCGGAAAAGAGACGCTTGCGGCTTTGAACGAGGATAAGAAAATCGCCCTCTCGAATTGGCCTACGGTAGAATTCGCCCGTATTGTTGATTTCCTCGGGAATGGTCTCGGTGTCGATCATCTTGCGCACAGAGCTGGCAATCTTTTTCGCCAGGCTCACGGTGTGACTCTCTTGGCTTATTGAATCGACGGGTTCGAACCATTTGCGCTCGTTTTCCGATTTGGTCGCTTCGATCACCGGCCAAAGATCAACACGGCCCGGCATCTCGTGTTTGAACGCTCGGTGTTTGACGTTTTTTTCAAGCCCTTTTGATCGCTCGTCTTTGAAGGTTGTATCGACCAGCGAAAGGATCGCGCTTGAAGAGCGGAACGAATATTCCAACGCAAGGGGATTAAGCCGTTTGCCGACATTGCCGAGTTCTTCACCAAAGTGTTCGCGCATTCGGTCAAAGCCTTCGGGGTCGGCTCCTTGGAAAGAGTAGATGGATTGTTTTTTGTCTCCTACGACAAAGATCGTGCGATCTCGGTTCGGTGAAGCCCCCTCGCCGCTGGCAAATTCTTGGGTCAGAGCACGAATGACTTCCCATTGCGCCGGGCTGGTATCTTGGGCTTCATCGACGAGAATATGGTCGATCCCTCCGTCAAGCTTGAAAAGCACCCATTGGGCCACCGCCTGTTGGGTCAAAAGCTCGCGCGTTTTCTCGATCTCGTCGTCAAAATCCAGAGCACCAAGCAACTGTTTCCTGCGTTCGTAAGCCGGCAGAAACACGGCCGCGAAAGCATAAAGCGCCTTGGTCCGCTCAAACGCCTGTATTCGCTTTACGATCTCAAAGGCCTCGGCGGTTCGATCCATCCATGCATGCATATCGTCGAGCACTTCGGCCAGCTGTTCTCGGATCTTAACCCAACCTTTTTGGGGGAATGTTTCAGATTTTGAGGTCCCGTCCTCTCTGCAAAAGATCGACACAAGCGCTTCGAAATCACTGGCACTGCGTCGATCATGATCGATCCCGACGAGCTTTTCGCCGAATTTCTTCATCGTGTCGCTCAGGTTCGCAGCGATGATCGTATCATTAATCTGCTTGGCAAGATCCGATTCTCCGCCGATCCAAGCAGGTGCGCGCGCATGCTCGGGTGCCATGTTGGAAGGTAGATCGAACATTGCCCGCAATTGGTCATCCGTTTTGGGAGACCTGAAAGTCGACTTCTTCGAACAAACTTCCGAAAGGAATTTTGCGATACCTTCATCGCTCAAATATCGAGCGATCCCATCGACTACGCCGCTTTGGGCGCCCTCTGAAATCTCGTCCAGAACTTCCATACGAAGGATCTGGGTATCCTTGTCTTCGAGAACCGTAAACTGCGGACTGACTTGGGCTTCGAGAGGGAAACGTCTAAGGATGCTCGAGCAGAATGAGTGGATCGTCTGGATTTTGAGACCGCCCGGTGTTTCGATCGCTCTTGCGAAGAGAGTGCGCGCTTTGCCAAGTGTTTCGGTCTCGATATCGGTGTTGGTACCAAGCTGCGCCAAGTCTTTGGCGAGATTGTCGTTGGACATCATCGACCATTTGCCGAGCCGCTTGAAAAGCCGGTTCTGCATCTCGCTCGCTGCGGCTTTCGTATAGGTCAGACACAGAATGTTCTCGGGATCAACGCCATCCAGCAAAAGCCGCGCAACGCGGTCAGTCAGAACGCGTGTTTTACCCGAGCCGGCATTCGCAGAAAGCCAGGTCGAAGCTTTCGGGTCCGCTGCCTCGATTTGACGAAGGGTCGCGTCGTTAAGGGTCATTCCATGTCCTCCGGCGCAATCTCGTTTGTTTGGTCCCATTCCCCAAATCGGGCGAGGTGATCGTAATAGCCTGCTTCTGACTCGGTAAATGGTGCAAGTCGGGCCGTATATCCGCGCTCGAATGTCATCCAAGCATTGATCAGTTGACCGAACTCATCCCACACTTGATCTGCGGGATGTTTTTCCAAGGGCGCATTTCGTTCGACCGGATTGCTCCCCAAACCGATGTAAGTTGCAGCCTTTGCGGGTTTTGCCCCGACCTCTTCGAACGCGCCGCGTTCAACCATTGCTGCTTCGAGCAAAAGCTGTTTGTCGAAATGGATTTGTTGTTTTTCCGATGGAACCGTTCCCGATTTATAGTCGTAGATCAGGACTGCTCCGTCTTCGGTCTCATCAATGCGATCCGCGGTTCCTTTGATCATGAAATCAAGGTTATCGAGTTTCAGAAATCCTTTTGTCTCGAAATATTTGGGTGTTCCCAGTGCGCGCCTTTGTTTTTCACCTTCGATGAACCAAGACGCGACACGCGCAATCCTCGCCCGCCACATCCTCCGAATTGTGGGCCATGGGCACTCCGTCTCAAGCGCTGCATCTGTAATTGCGAGCAACGTTTCGAGCGCTGTCGGGTCGTGCGGTTCAACACCAGATTTGATGAATTGTTCGAGGATTGAATGGATGACAATCCCGCGTGTGGGCGCGTCGGCGGTTTGAACCAATGGATCGAGCGCGCGAAGGCCCAGAACCTTGTCCGCGTAGATCGCGTAGGGATCACGGATTAGGGTTTTGACTTGGGTAACAGAAAGCTCTTTTGGGCGCGCGGCTAACGGAGGGCGAGGCGAGGGGCGTTGATAAGGGGGGACGCGCTCTTCTACGGTTTCGTTGGCTGCAACATATCCCAAAATTTCGCGCCCTTTGCGCTGCATTTCCTGGAGCGCGACATCACCGCCTTGTTCAGGGAGGCCGCTCAGCAGGTTCACAAGCCTGTTAAGCCAACGGGATGGGACTGTTTCTGCTTCATCCGATCTGATCGAACGCGAGATCCAGACCTCTTTTCCTGATACAGCTTGTTCGTAGTCATGCGCAGCAAGACCGATGCGCCTTTCGGGCAATAATAGACCCGCATCGCGGCGCATTTTTCTGTTGAGCCAAGGGTCGGGTGCAGAGGTTTCGGGCCAGGTTCCATCGTTCATGCTCCCCAGAATGATCAGGTCTGCGGATTGCACGCGTGCCTCGAGTGTGCCTAAAAACTGGATCATCGGGTGGACCGTGTCGGGATTTCGGACTTCACCCTTGGAGAGAATTGCACCGAATAGCGACAAGTAATTCCGAGCGGATAGAATTCCGCCGGCGTCCGCATGGTCTTCGAGTTCGGTGACGACCTGAAGCGCCTTACGCCCCGCTGCCTCGTCCCAAAGTGCGCCACTTGGTGTAGCGCTCTTTGGTCCCGCTGCCCAAAGTTCTGCTTTTGCGCGGTGAAAGGCGACGAGTTCTGTCAGATGCGCTTCGACTAACTGCTCGCTGTCTCGCATACATTCTGCAAGCCATTCTCCCCAATCCCGCAGCCCCTCGTCCCGTTCTGCTTCTTTGCCATTTGACCAGGCGATTATCGTCTCGGGGCTTGGGAACGCAGGGCCGTGACGACGGATATGAAGCTCAAGTCGGCGCGTGCGCAAAAGATGTTCGCGCCGATCCTCTCGCTTGCTGTGTGTGAGCGGATGCTTGAGGAGCGCCAATAGGTCCTCGGACGTCAGCTTCGCCCCGATCAATTCACCGACTTGCCGCAAGAATCGACCGGGAGGCGTAAGAGCAAGGGGCTGGCCAGCACTATCATCGGCTTCGATGTTCCATCTGACCAAAGCCGCGGAAACCTGACGCGTGAGGTTTCGATCAGGCGTGATTAGAGCCGCTTTCTTCCCGTCATCCATTGCCTTGCGCAGAACGAGCGCAATGGCCTCTGCTTCGATCCGTGGGGAAGGCGCTTCGATCAACGCCACATCTTTCATCGCATGCACAAGATCGCCAAGCGTATGTCCTTCGCTCAGCCATTGGTCGGTAACCGGTGCAGGTCTAAGAGAAAGCGAGATGACTTTATTGCGCTCCGGTGAAGGGCAGGGATGGTTGCTCCATGTTGGGACATCGCCTTTGGTCAGCCCTGCTCTTTCGACAACAATCTTATGCCGGAACTGTGGGTGATCTTCTCCGCCCGTATCGCGGTCCATACTGTCCCAAACCGACGAGGGCATTTCAAAATCAAAACCGGGAAGGATCACTGCGCCCTGAGGTAGCTTTGAAACTGCCTCCATCAAGAGCGCGGTCGTGCCCCGCGAACCTGTCGAGCCTGCAACTATTACAGGGTGGGTCGGAGCTTCGCTCGCCCAAGACTTCAGTAGACGCTGGACGACAAGCCGTTGTCTTGCCTCCTTATCAGGATGCGAGTCCGCGATTTTGTAAAAACCACTGATGATGTTGATAAACTTGAGAGCTCGGGCCCAATGTCCGCTTTGGTCTGTGACATCCAGCGCATTGACGCGCTCGGGATCGACACCCTCGCCGTGCATTTCGTCCATGAGACCCGCAAGGCTATCGGAT
Organism: Marivivens sp. LCG002; assembly: GCF_030264275.1. NCBI lineage: Bacteria > Pseudomonadati > Pseudomonadota > Alphaproteobacteria > Rhodobacterales > Paracoccaceae > Marivivens > Marivivens sp. LCG002. The sequence continues at coordinate 2,883,934 of NZ_CP127165.1, forward strand.
AAATCGTAAAGCGATGACTGAGGCGCGAGATCGGGTTCAGTTTCAAGGAGCTTGGCAACAAAGTTTGTCAGCTCCAACCTGCGTCGCAACGGAGCGATTGCGGGGGGGATATCGGATGCAACAGGCTCATCCGCAAGATCCGTGACGAGTCTCAGTCGTGGAAGCAGCAGGTTCCCGCGTTCGTCGAACACCTCTTGGATCCTGCGCACCATGCGTTGCGTGTTCAAGAACACTTCGGTGCGGGCAAGAAGGAACGGATCGTCACCCTTGGTTCGTTCGATCAGCCCGTCTACCAGCGCTGTCGCAAAGTCCACGCCCGGTGCCAAGCCGAAAATGCGCGGCGTCTTACTCGGTTCAAACATCAGTTGCTTCTTTTAACATGTTTTCTGCAATCGCGATGGAGTCGGGCTTTCCGACATCACACCAAAGTCCGTCATAGACCAGTCCGAAAAGCCGCCCCTTCTGGGCGAGCCGATCCCAATAAAGGTTCGTAGAAAACACCGAGTCTTCAAAGTCCGAAAGTCCCGAAGGATCGATTATTTGACAGCCAGTATAGACAAATCCGTTCCCGCGCCGAATTTCACCGTTCCCGCCAAGTTCAAAGTCACCTTTGCCCGAATATCCGCGGGCTTTAGACGTAGGAACAAGGAGTAGCAGCGCATCCATCTTGGAGTGCTCCCAATGTTTATCGAGCTTTTGAAAGGGATTTTCTCCTTTCCAGACTGCATCTGTGTTCATTGTGAAAAGCGGAGCGACCCCTAAGATTGCTGTAGCTGCCTTCAGTCCGCCACCGGTTTCCAAAAGTTTTTCTCTTTCGTCAAAAATCACAAAGTTCCGCGTCGCAGGATGTTCTTTGATCTGATCTGCAAGGTAATGGATATTCGTCGCGAACTTCGTGATCCCAGCCGCTCTTGCTGGATCTATTGCATGCTCCAATAGGGTTTTGCCCGCGAGTTCGATCAACGGCTTCGGGCGATCTTCGGTAAGGGGTCTCATTCGGGTCCCCAATCCAGCCGCGTAAAAGAAAGCTGTTTCAATCATATTGTTTGATTTCTTGCTCCAAATGCCTTGCAAGCTCGGCGAGGTGCGGGTGTTTTAAATCTTCTTTGAGATAAGCAACCATACGCGGGATAAAGGGCCGATACTTTGTTTTTCCGTCCCGAACTTCCAACCGCTTGAATATTCCAAGAATTCGAAGCGCACGTTGGACCGAAATTGTGGCAAAAGCCTTTTCGAAGTCATTCGGATTCATTTGCGATGCATTCAGGAATTCTGACTTCGCCGCGCGAATGGTCGAAGGTTTCACATCACGCCTCGCATCTCGCAAAAGAGAGACTAGATCATAGAGGGGATGGGTCAGAACGGCGTCCTGAAAGTCAAGCAGTCCGATCCGATCGAGGCCCGCTTTCTCGGGTCGCCAGATGATGTTCTCTGCGTGTAGATCACGAAGCGATAGGACGCGCGGATATGGTTCAAGGGTGTGCCACGCCTCCTCCAAGGACTCTAAAGCGCCTTGGCCAAGACCAGGCGCGCACCATTCGGTGAAAAGTTCAGCGAGAGTCCGCGCTTTCTTTGCGTCTAGCAAAGGCAAGTCCCATGTCGGTGAAATCGTCTGAATTCGCGCAATCGCTTGGACAGTCCAGAGGTAAATTTTCTCCTCATCTTGCGGGAAAAGCCCAATGTGATCTGCCGCATGCATCTGACCCAAATCTTCGAGCAGCAATAGGCCGCCTTTCCGCGCCAGAACTTTCGGAGCGGATAAACCATTGCCCACAAGTAGTTCCGACATTTTGACGAAGGATTCGACTGATGCGTCAGGCTCCGAGACCATGGCGATCAAAGTCGACGAACCATCTCTGAGACGCAAATAATGCCGGCTTGACGCGTCTTGTGGCAATCGTTCGCGAGCCCAATCACCAACACCCGTCTGATCCAAGAAATCATCGATCTGCTCGAGATCACTCAATCACGTTCTCCAGACGATTCAACCATGTAGAGGAGCCAAAGGCCACGACTTTGTGCTCGGTTTCACCTGCGGTGAAGTGCAGGCGAAGCGCAGTTTCGGGGCAAAGATCGCCAAGCCTATCCGGCCATTCGATCAGGCAAATCGCCTCTTCGAAGGCTTCGTCGAGCCCAAGTTCGATGGCCTCGTCCGGTGAGGTCAGACGATAGAGGTCACAGTGCCAGATTTCCCCAATTTTTGTGCTATAGGATTGAACAATGGTAAATGTCGGAGACGGAACGTCTTCGGGATAGCCAAGAAGATGCAGGATGGCTGCTCTTGCAAAGAACGTCTTGCCTGCTCCGATATCCCCTTCGAGCAAGACGACGTCACCAACGCCGAGGAGATCGGCAATTTTCTGGGCAAAAGATCTGCTCTCGTCTTCTGTCCTAAGACGGCGGGAAAAAAGGGCGTGTTCCATGAGGTGCACAGTATTGCATGGGACTGTCGCCGCAAGTCCAGATCACGCGCGAAGGTGTTGCGACGGCGAAGGTTCGATCCAGTCAGGCCGCGGCGCATCTTGCAACTTGCTCCGGAATTTGACCATGGATTTCCCGTTCTTGAGTAGAGTTATGCGGCACTCCAATCGCCGACCGGCTTGAAGCCTGATTTGCACCGGTTCGATTTTGGTCGCACTCGTCTGGAAAATAGCATCGCGGATAAGATTCCAGTGGGGATTTTCGTCGCATTTGCTTTGCCAATGACGAACGCTTTCAAAGACGCTCTCGTGATCGACAAAATAGTCCGGCTCGCCATACCACAAACGGCGATAAGCCGCATTTGTCAGGTTGAGCTCCCCCGATTGATCAAAGACTGCAACTGCTTCGGGGAGCTGGTCCAAGACCGTTTGCGCTGTTTCGATTTTCTCGCGGAATTTGCGGCTTGAAGCGATTTCAGAGCTGACGTCCTCCCAGATGAAGGCGATAGCACCGTTTGGGTGTGGACGCCCAGTGACCCGAAATATCCGTCCATCTGGCAAATCCCAATTCTCGCAGTAGGTTCCATCGATCGCCGATGTCTCAAGATGCGAAACCGTCTCGCGCCAGGATCGATAGTTCCGCGGCTCCGGGAAGATCCTGTTTTCGCGAAGCCTATCAAGGAGCGCCTGAATATCCGGCTGCGATGACAGAAAGTTGAAGGAAAGCCCCGTTAGATCCGAAAGTGCGGGGTTGAAAATCATGAGTTGCCTGTTCTTGTCGAAGACGGCGAGACCGACAGAAAGTTCGGCAAAAATTCTGGAAAGAGTATGAACAAAGTTCTTTTGACTTTGTTCGGCCTGAACAAGCGGATCGATATCCGTTGCAAAGCGCATACAGCGATCTTCGCGCATCGCACTTGTCACGTCGAACCAGCGACATGTGGTGGACTCGACTTTGTAGGCTGCTACCCGCTCGCGAATATTGGGCTCGACAGGTGATGGAACAGTAAGCTCGTTGAAAATACGGATCGGCGGCCAGGCATGTTTCGGATGACCGAGATCGTTGGCAAGCCGCAAGTAGGCGGCGTTTGCCCAAGTGATTACTCCGTCCTCTTCTTCCCAGATCGGTTGCGGGGACGTCTCCGCGATTGCACGCAACGCGTGAATTTCAGCCTCAATCGCTTCAAGTTCTAGCGGCTCATGCGTGTGGGTATGGTCTTGAACCGGCCCGCTAGAGTATGTGAGGCGTGCGACCCCGTTCCAATACTCTGCAATCAGAATTGTGTCGGGATGCAGCGGGGACTGTATGACCTTGGTGCGCTCTTCGGCCAAAGTTTCGAGCGACGTGCGTAATCTTGGAAAGGTCGGTGAAAACAGCCTTAAGAAACACTCGAAGTCCGTGTCTTTCTTGTTCAGATGCCGCGTAAACATAGCTTTGGCCCTTGCCGAAGCGTCGACAAGATTTTCGTTGTCAAAGATGAAGGTGACAGATTGCTCTGCTTCTTTCATCAAGATGCGTCGAGAGACGACCTTTTCCGAAAAGAAGAGACCCAAAAAAGCGCCCGTGAGCGTAATTGCGCCGAAGGTGACGCCCAGGTAAATCCAGAACTCAAAAGTTTGTGACACGGGAGTAACCAACTCTGTTGTTGCGAAACCAAAGTTTCGAGAGAGTCGGTTAATCCAAGGTTAAACTTGGAACGGTTGGTTTTCTCCAAGCGCGTCGTATCTGTTACCGGGCGGATCAAGTCTGTCTCGTGGCCATTCCACTGTAACGATGGCTCCGCCTGTCGCCTCGCCCATAGCAAAACCACCACCGTTCGAGAAAGAAAGCCTTGCCCCGGATCTCTCCAACAAGGTTTTGGCGATAAAAAGCCCCAGCCCCATCCCCTCATAACCGGGACGCATCTTTCGATCTTCGCTCTGCCGACGTCTGCTCATGAAGGGGTTACCGATGCGGCCGATCACTGAGGCGGGAAAACCTGAACCGTTGTCGGCAATCCGCAAAGTGATGATGGTTTCGTTCCAATCCATTTCCACTTCCACCTTAGATTCGGCAAAATCGACAGCGTTCTGGATCAGGTTTCGAAGCCCATGGAGGACCTCGGGCCGTCTCTCGACTACAGGTTGGTGCTTGGGGTGATCGGTTTCGGGTGACACAGAGAACTCGATAAGTTTTCCGCGTGACATGTGCGGCTCTGCAGCTTCTTTCACCAATGCTTCGATCGGCACACGGCGAATATGAAGATCGTCTTTACCTGCCCGACCCATCGAACGCAGAATGTCGCGGCATCTGTCTGCCTGTTCTTTGATGAGAAGTACATCCTCACGGAGCGCTTCGTTGTCTTCTACTTCGTCAAGTAGCTCGCTGCTCACAAGTTTGATCGTCGCGAGCGGTGTCCCCAACTCGTGCGCTGCGGCCGCGACAACCCCGCCCAAATCCGTGAGCTTTTGCTCTCGGGCGAGCGCCATTTGTGTGGCAAAGAGTGCATCGCTCATGTTGTGCATTTCAGCGGTGATTTGCCGCGCATAAAGGCCAAGAAAGATGATGCCTGTCATCAATGAGAGCCAGAAGCCGAACAAAAACAGCTTTGGCAGCTCGAGTGTCGTGCCGAACGAACTCGAAAGAGGAAGGTGGAACCGCGCAAGCGTCGTTACGATAATAATCGCAACGATGCCGATGATTACGGTGGAGTTCAGCCTGAGGAAAGTTGCCGATATCGTTACGGGAGCGAGTACAAGAAGTGCAAAGGGATTGTTCAACCCGCCTGTGAGATAAAGCAAAAGACCAAGTTGCAATAAATCGAAGAGCAACATGAGAAAGGCCTCTCGCTCCGAGAGCCGTTTGTTCTCTGGGTAAAGAAAAGTTGAAAACAGGTTCGCAACGATTGATGCGCCGACCGCCATAGCGGTCATTCCCACCTCGAACTGGAAGTCATAGACCTGAACTGCTGTCAGAATTGCAAGGCTTTGACCTACAATCGCAATCCAACGCAGTACCACGAGGGTGTGCAGCCTGACCCAATTGGACCTTTCGCGGTGTTCGAGAACGTCTGGTTCGGTCGGGCTCATGGCCGCTCCTGTTGTATATGCAACGTTTCTATTGTTATTTGCCACATGCTACGGGATCAATCCGTCAGTCGAACAGGAGCCAACCATGCGATCAATGATAGCTGTTACGGCAACCGCTACCGTCGCCCTCTGCGTAACTGCGGGGGTGCTTGCCATTACGATTTTCAGGCCGGATCCCGAGTATGCTCAATGCGGGGCGGCTCAGGTTGCAGGTGGCGCAATCGGTGGCCCGTTCGAGCTTTTGGACAAGAACGGAGCCGTCGTCACAGATCAGGACGTCATAACGGGACCTTCGATCCTCTATTTCGGCTATACGTTCTGCCCCGACGTTTGCCCGCTAGATAATTTGCGCAACGTCGACGCCACGGCGCTCCTTGCAGAACGAGGGTATGACGTCACCCCAATTTTTATTTCGATTGATCCTGAACGGGACACACCGAAAGTCGTTGGCGAGTTTGCGGCGAATTTCGATGCGAATATGATCGGCCTTACAGGAAGCCCCGAACAGGTGGCCGCCGCATCCAAGGCCTATAAGACCTACTACAAAAAACAGGACGGCGATCCTGACTACTATCTCGTTGACCACTCGACGATGGCTTATTTCAATATTCCCGGCCTCGGTGTCATCGACTTTTTCCGTCGGGACGACACTGCCGAGGCGGTCGCTGATCGCGTTGCTTGCCTCATAGATCAGACCAGTTCGAATTGACCTGAGGGGATGAGGGCTATACCTGTTGAAAAATGGATAGATTGGGAAAAGCCGAATGACCTCAGATGAACTCGATTTGGGCGAAGATAAGTCCCTACTTCTTGTTGATGATGATGAAGCTTTTCTTCGCCGTCTCGGTAAGGCGATGGAAAAGCGTGGATTCGAGGTTGAACTCGCGGGTTCCGTGGCGGCAGGTAAGGCTATTTCCACCGCAAGACCGCCTGCCTATGCCGTGGTTGATCTTCGACTAGAAGACGGGAACGGATTGGATGTGGTTGAAACCATCCGTGACAAACGCCCTGACAGTCGGATCGTTGTCCTGACAGGCTATGGCGCCATCGCGACGGCTGTCGCTGCGGTCAAAATCGGTGCGACCGACTATCTCTCCAAGCCCGCCGACGCAAATGACGTGATCAATGCTCTGCTTTCACGCGGTGACGAGCTTCCTCCTCCTCCTGAAAATCCCATGAGCGCGGATCGCGTGCGCTGGGAGCATATTCAGCGGGTCTACGAGCTTTGTGATCGAAACGTATCCGAGACGGCGCGCCGCTTGAACATGCATCGTCGCACCTTGCAACGCATTCTCGCCAAGCGCAGCCCCAAGTAACTAGAGCATCGAGATAAGGGCTTTGTGTCTTTCGGTGAATTCCGCCCTCACTTGAGCAGGGGGGCGGAGCCTGATCTTCATGGATTTGGCCAAATTAGGCTCGATTTTCCCGAACAGCTTATTGGCTTCTTCGACCGAGAATCCGGCAATTTGGGTCGCTTCCAACCAGGCACTAATCTTATCGGCGTCTTTGATCTTTTTCTTGATGGTGGCCGGAATGTGGGCTGGGAGGCCGAAGCGGATGTGGATCGCTGCGACCAATCGGTCGTCAAGCTTGGAATATCCCTCGCCGACCGCTGCCTTCACCGGCGAGATCATGTCGCCAATCACATATTCGGGCGCATCATGGAGAAGCGCGGCAAGTCTCCAGCGCGCGGGAACGCCGCCGTTTTGCTGCGTGAATATCTCTTCGACAAGAAGCGAATGTTCGGCCACGGAATAGGGAAAGTCCCCAAAGGTCTGACCATTCCAGCGCGCGACAAAGGCAAGACCGTGTGCGATATCCTCGATCTCGATATCCATCGGGGTCGGATCCAATAGGTCTAACCTTCGACCTGACAGCATTCGTTGCCATGCTCTTGGTTGCTTCATTTTCTGCCCCCGATTTTTGCCGATAATCCTAAGATCTGCCGTTAATGTTGTCGAGAGAGGGTCCGAGTGCTATCTGCCCTTTAAATTCGAAATAAGGAGTGCGGCGCATGCCGAAGGACTACATCGTCAAAGACATCACGCTTGCGGGTTTTGGTCGCAAGGAATTGGACATTGCAGAAACGGAAATGCCCGGGCTTATGGCGTGCCGTGCCGAGTTCGGGGAGAGCAAGCCTCTGAAGGGTGCGCGCATTGTGGGCTCGCTCCACATGACGATCCAGACGGCCGTTTTGATCGAGACGCTGGTGGCTTTGGGTGCGGATGTGCGCTGGGCTTCGTGCAACATCTTCTCGACCCAGGATCACGCCGCCGCCGCGATTGCCGAAGCCGGTATTCCCGTCTTTGCGGTCAAGGGCCAGACGCTGACCGAGCATTGGGATTATCTCGACAAATCCTTCATGTTCCCCGAAGGCGCGAATATGATCCTCGACGATGGCGGTGATGCGACGCTCTATGTTCTGCTGGGCGCCCGCGCCGAGGCAGGCGAGGACATCATTCCCGTGCCCCAGTCCGAAGAAGAAGAAGTCATCAAGGCGCAGATCTACAAGCGCATGAAAGCCAGCCCCGGCTGGTTCACCAAGACCAAAGAGGCCATCAAGGGCGTCTCGGAGGAAACCACCACTGGCGTGCATCGCCTCTATGATCTGCACAAGAAGGGCCAGCTCCCTTTCCCTGCGATCAACGTCAACGACTCGGTCACCAAGTCCAAGTTCGATAACAAATACGGCTGTAAAGAATCGCTCGTCGACGGCATCCGCCGCGCCACCGACACGATGATGGCGGGCAAGGTTGCCGTCGTTTGCGGTTACGGCGACGTGGGCAAAGGCTCTGCCGCTTCGCTACGCGGCGCAGGCGCACGCGTCAAGGTAACCGAAGTCGATCCGATCTGCGCGCTTCAGGCGGCGATGGACGGTTTCGAGGTTGTCGTTCTCGAAGACGTGGTCGCGAGCGCTGACATCTTCATCACCACCACGGGCAACCGTGACGTCATCCGCATCGAGCACATGCGCGAGATGAAGGATATGGCGATTGTCGGCAACATCGGCCACTTCGACAACGAGATCCAGGTCGCGGCTCTTCGGAACCACAAGTGGACCAACATCAAGGATCAGGTGGATATGATCGAAATGCCCTCGGGCAGCCGTATCATCCTTCTGTCCGAGGGTCGTCTGCTGAACCTCGGCAACGCCACGGGCCACCCCTCGTTCGTGATGTCGGCCTCTTTCACCAACCAGGTGCTTGCACAGATCGAGCTTTGGACCAAAGGCGAGGACTACGCCCCCGGCGTCTATATCCTGCCCAAGCACCTCGACGAAAAGGTCGCGCGTCTCCACCTCGACCGCATCGGCGTGAAGCTCACCCAGCTGCGCAAAGAGCAGGCCGACTACATCGGTGTCACCATCGAAGGTCCCTTCAAGCCCGAACACTATCGGTATTGAGGCAATAAAGTTTCAAAGAGCCGCGTTTACCCTTGGGTAGGCGCGGCTTTTTTGTTTGCACGCAATGTGCGAGTTGTTAGGCTTGCACCAGCGGCAAGCGCCGTGTGGGATTGATTGCGGAGAGACCAATGGGAAAAAGAGACGATCTTATCGCCAAATATGCCGATGATCTAAAGAACAAATGCGGGATGACGCCCGATATGGATCTTCTGACCAAAGTCACGATCGGTTGCGGACCTTCTATATATGATGCGGACGCCTGCACGGTTGCCGGCTCGCAAGAGTCAGAGCTCGAGACTGTAAAAAAGAACTTTCTGATCAAGAAACTCGGTCTTGCAGATGGTCCACAGCTTATGGAAGCGATCAACTCGGTTCTCGAGACCTATGGACGTTCCGAGCGAAACAAATATCGCGCCGTCGTCTATTACATGCTGACCAAGCATTTTGGAAAAGAAGCGGTTTTTTCCAAGTAAAAACGCTGGATTTCACTCAAATTGAACGGGCTATTTCTTTGCAAAATAGCCCGTTTTCTTATATCCAGATCCTACGGCCAGGATGGCCCGACCAATGATTTTCAAACGCGTGTGGTGCTAGGGAGCACGCGGGGTGAGAAGAAGGGTTCGGGCACTATGGCCTGAACCCTTCTTTGCGTTAGAAAAGGTTCAAAACGATCCCGATCAATGTGCACCCGATGATCGCATAGCCACCGTCGATGGCCGAGAGCACGAACGGCCGCCCCGGATAGGCATTGTTGATGATTGTCCACGGCGTAATGAAGAACGCCCCAACCCCGAAGCCGGCAATCGCACCTCCACCGATCGAAGTGATGCCGGACATCGCAAACATATGGCGCATCATTCCTGCAACCACGATCATCGCAATCGCAGACAGCACAAAGGGCAGGGGGCTGTTGTTCCCTTTGGGGCGTCCGTTTTCGTCGCATTCGATCTTGTTTGCTGCAAGCCAGGGCTTGGACAGCACCATGTAATGGATTGCGCCGTATATCCAAGCAACTGCCCCGGCAGCTAGAATATTGAGTAGTTCCAAAATGACCTCCCGTTTTTTATGGCGGAAGATGAGCATAAATTCAGGGCTGCGTCTCGCCCAATTTACAGATCAAATCCCATTCTTCTTGGGTGACAGGTTGCACCGAAAGACGCGAGTTCTTCACCAAAACCATATCAGCAAGACGCGGGTCCTGTTTGATCATGGCCATTGAAATGGGTTTAGCCATCGGTTTCACGGCTTTGATGTCGACGCACTCCCATCTTGGGTCATCGGTTGAACTATCGGGATGTGCTGTTTTGCAGACCTCGACGATGCCGACAATTTCGAGCCCTGTGCGCGAATGATAGAAAAACCCGCGATCCCCGAGTGCCATGGCCCGCATGTTGTTGCGGGCCTGATAGTTGCGAACCCCTGTCCATTCTTCGCCCGCGTCACCTTTGGCAACCTGTTGGTCCCAACTCCAGGCATCGGGCTCTGATTTGAACAGCCAAAATGCCATCAGCCGATAACCTTTTTCCACGCCTGAATGCGCGTTTCCGCGAACAAACCTGCTTTGGCATAAGGGTCGTTTGCGGCCCAGGCCTGAGCCGCGGTAAGGTCTTCTACCTCGATGATGACAAGCGAGCCGCACATTTCTTCTGCTTCATTCAGAAAGGGACCTGCCATTTCTACAACTCCGGAGCTTTTGAGATAGGCGACGTGGGCGTCGCGCGTATCGAGCCGAAGTTGAAGCGCACCTGGTTTGTCTTTGGTGATGACGGCAAAACGCATGGGGTTATTCCTCCTTGAGTGGTCTGGCCAAAAGGGATTTCAGAACATCGTTCACATTCATTTCACCCGCAACAAGCGAGGCGACGGCTTGACTGATCGGAAGGTCAAGACCATCGCGCTTGGCAAGTTTTGCAACAGCCAAAGCGGTAGCTGCGCCTTCGACGGTCGTATTACCATCAAAACTCTCGCCTTTGCCGAGGGCGAGCCCGAAGCGATAATTCCGTGAAAGATCCGACGTGCAAGTCAAAGCAAGGTCGCCGAGGCCCGAAAGTCCTGCGAGAGTTTCTGCGCGAGCACCAAGATGGGCTGCAAGCCGCTGCATCTCTGCAAAGCCGCGCGTCATCAATGCGGCGCGAGCGCTGTCGCCAAATCCTTTGCCGATACAAGCACCGCAAGCAATCGCCATCACGTTTTTGAGCGCGCCACCCAGCTCAGCGCCGAGCAGGTCATTCGTACGATATAGTCTGATATTGGGCGTTGTTAGGATCTGTTGAAGCTCTATACCTCGATCTTCGGATGGGCAAGCAAGTGTCAGCGCGGTCGGAAGTCCCCGTGCGATGTCGGCGGCGAAACTCGGCCCAGTAAGACACGCAACAGTCGCCTCGGGCAACACTTTGGCAATCCCCAGCGCAGGGCCGTTCAGCGTGTCGAGATCAATCCCTTTCGAGCAGGAGACGATCGTTTTTCCTCCAAGCTTCGAGGCATTTTGGACCACGAAATCCCGAATTTTCTGTGCGGGAATGGCAACCAGAATGGTGTCGGCCGACAGCGCGATATCAAGATCGCTCGTCAGAGCGATCGTTTCAGGCAATTCAACTCCCGCCAGTCGTGGAACCGCGCGATCCACTTGGGCTTTTGTGATCATTGCGTCGTCACGCGCCCAGAGTATCACCTTGGTCTTGGAGGAAAGTGAAACCGCTAGTGCGCTTCCGAAGGCACCTGCGCCCAAGATCGAAATCGTCATGCCTTTGCCCCCTTTTTGCCCGAGCCTAGCAGCGCGGGTGCGGAGGCGTCGAGAGGCCATCTCGGACGGGCGGAAAACCCCAGATCATCCGTTTGACCCGACGCGAATTTTGCAAGACCTGCGTATGCGATCATGGCTGCATTGTCGGTGCAAAGCTTGAGCGGCGGCGCAATGAAACGGACCGCAACGCTTTCGCAAAGAGATGTCAGCGCTTCACGAATTTCCATATTCGCAGCAACTCCGCCAGCAACGGCCAAGCATGGCAGTTTGGGGTCTAGTTCGAGATAGCGGCCCAAGGCGCGGCGCGTTTTTTCGACGATAATGTCGCGGATGGCTGCTTGGAAACTGGCAGCAAGATCGGCTTGATCCTGCTTTGTTAGACCCTCTTTTTCGGTGATGACCGCATCCCTGCTGCGCAGGAGAGCGGTCTTTAGGCCTGAAAAAGACATATCACAGCCTTCTCTGTCCAAAAGCGGACGAGGCAGGGGAAATCTCTTAGGATCACCCTCTTTGGCGGCTTTTTCAACATTCGGTCCCCCAGGTTGGGAAAGACCGAGCAATCGTGCCGTTTTGTCAAAGGCTTCTCCGGGAGCATCGTCGATTGTTCCGCCGATCCGCTCGAACCGTTCTTCACTATGTGCGATCAGGAACTGACAATGCCCACCCGAAACCAAAAGCATCAGATAGGGAAATGCGATCCCATCCGTAAGACGCGGGGTGAGTGCATGGCCCGCAAGGTGATTGATACTGAGAAGCGGCTTGTTTGATGCAACGGCAATGCCTTTTGCACACATGACACCGCTCAGGACGCCACCGATCAACCCCGGACCGGACGTAACGGCAATTGCATCGACATTCGATAGAGTAACACCCGCGTTGGCCAAGGCTTCTTCGACACAAATGTCGATCTTCTCCGCGTGGGCACGGGCGGCAATCTCGGGAACAACGCCGCCAAAGTCAGAATGGAGTTCGAATTGCCCGTATACAACAGAGCTTAAGACTTCAGCTTGCTCGGGCGTCCCCGACACCACGGCCGCTGCAGTGTCATCGCAACTGCTCTCGATTCCCAAGATGGTGAATGTCTTTTTCATATCTTCGCCGGTTGCACCTCTTGCAAAGGCAGGTAACACTCCGAGACCGCCCGAACAATGGGTGTGATCTGAGGAGTGCTCTGCCTATGGCAATCTTGGTTCTCACACGCCCCACCGAGGCGTCGCGACGCTTTTCCTTGCAGGTCCAAGAAAAAATGGGTCTCGATCTCTCGGTGATCATTTCTCCTTTGCTTGAAATCGTCCAGATTCCCGCCAAAATCGAAAGCCGCAACAAAGCGCTCGTGCTCACTTCGGCCAATGCCGTTTCCGGCGCGGTGAGGCTCGGGTTCAGCAGGGGGACCAAGGCATTTTGCGTTGGGGCAAAGACAGCAGAAGCGGCCCAAGAAGCAGGCTTCCAGTCGATTTCTGCGGATGGCAGTGCGGACGATCTCGTCTCTTTTATTGCCGATTTGAAGCCTGCGACTCCACTGGTGCACGTTCACGGCGAACACACTCGTGGGAATGTTGCGGACCGTCTTTCCAATCTGGGGTTTCCGTGTGAAAGCGTCACGACCTATCGCCAAGCGATATGCCCACCCACCGAAACGCTACTGAGCGCACTGCTTGGCGACCAACCGCTCTTGGTTCCACTTTTTTCTCCAAGATCGGCGCTGATCTTTGGCCTCGTCGAGGAAATAAGAGCGCCTCTTCATATCATCGCGATAAGCCAAGCCGTCGCTTCTGAAGTGGCGGATCTTGGCGCGGATACCGTTCGCGTCGTCGATAAACCCGATGGCCAATCCATGGTTGCGGCGACCTGTCACCGCCTATTCGAGCTTTTGGGTCCGTCGATTGCTTGAGCAACCCAAGCAAGGGGGCTAGGTTGGATTCGTAATGTCAGTGACTTTGTATCAAGGAATCTATTGTGGCAAAGCCGACCTCCTCTACTTCGAAACCCAGATCCTCGTCCCGAAAAAAGGGGCAGAGCGACGAGGTCGTGAGCGAAACCATCAAAGATATGACAATCGAAACGCCATCGGCGGATCTGATCGAAGCCGAGGCCGCGCCGGTAGAAGATGCTTCGCCCGAGCCCATTGACGAAGAGCCCGAGGTCGAGACCGCGCAAACCGACGAAACTGCACCTCAAGACGAGCCGGCTGCGCAGACACAGGCGGCCACAACAGCCGAAAAGCCTAATTCGTCCATCGTGCCGATGGTCTTTGGAGGTATCATCGCTGGCGCGATCGGGTTTGGCGCTGCGGTTTTCTACCCGAATTTTCTCGGCTCCGAGCAAGAAGCGACCCCTGTTGTAGCCGTCGAAGAGTTTCAATCTCTTGTGGCCCGCGTCGATGCGCTCCCGACTGCCGTATCTGAGTCCGAGATAGCAAAGATCGTCTCGGACAATATGGCCGACCTTGGGGAACAAGTTGCGGGCCTCGAGCGCCGGATCGAGGAAGTGTCCTCTAGACTTGATCAGGCTTTGAATACACCGACGGACACAGGCGCCTTGTCGCCCGCTGCTCTTGCCGAATACCAAAAAGAGATCGTTGATCTTCGAGCCGAGCTAAATACGCAGCGCACATCACTTGCCCAAATGGTTGATCAAGCCTCGAACCAGCTCGAAGCGGCACAGGCCCAATCCCTCCAATTCGAGCAAAGCGCAGCAGAAACCGCACGCGCCGTGACCTTGCGACTGGCTCTTGCCAAAGTTCAGGCTGTGATTGAAACGGGCGCGCCCTATCAAGCAATCATCCCCGAGTTTTCAGATGCGCTTGGCGATGCGGTGCCTTCCGTTCTTGTGCAGAACGCCGCTGATGGCATAGCAACCCAAGCGTCACTCGTTACCGAATTCGATCTTGCTGCGGACAAGGCGCTTGCTGTAGCGCGCGCAGAGGGTGTCGATGGCGAGGAGCGCACTGCATTCGGAGCTTTTCTGAGGAGCCAGTTTGATGTGCGCTCGGTTACGCCCCAAGAAGGCACCTCTGTCGACGCGATCCTGTCGCGCGCCCAAGCGGCTTTGAACGAAGCAAGGTTGAAGGACGCTCTCGCCGAAGTCCGAAGCCTCCCTGAAGTCGCGCGCGCCGAATTGGTCGACTGGATCTCTCGTGCCGAAGCTCGCTCCGCGGTGATTGCTGCTGTCGAAGAGCTTTCTTTTTCTTTGAACGATAAGTGAGGCCGGATTAGATGCTGTGGTCCCTGATTAAGATTTTGGCCTTTGTTGCTGCCGTCACTGGTCTCACCTATGGCGCGGTAATGGTCTCGGATATGGAGGGCAGCCTTGTGCTGACCTTTGCGGGGATCAAAGCGACTCTTTCGCCTCTACAGGTGGTTTTCGCCCTTCTCGCCATGGTCGTCGGCCTTTGGGTGGTTTTCAAACTGGTTGCATTTCTTGCCGCACTATTCCGGTTCCTGAACGGGGATGAAACGGCCATTTCCCGCTATTTCACCCGCAATCGCGAGCGTAAAGGCTTCGAAGCCCTTTCCGATGGGCTTATGGCACTCGCTTCTGGCGAAGGTCACCTTGCTCTGACCAAAGCCGCAAAAGCCGAACGCTATTTGCAGCGGCCTGAACTGACGAACCTTTTGATCGCCCAAGCTGCCGAACAGGTCGGGGATCGGGCAAAGGCCGAAGCGACTTATAAAAAGCTTCTGGAAGACGATAAAACGCGCTTTGTCGGCATCCGTGGGATCATGAAGCAAAAGCTTTCGGAAGGCGACAAAGAAAAAGCGCTCAAGCTTGCGGAAAAGGCCTTTGAGCTCAAGCCCAAGCACGAGGAAACCCAGGATATTCTCCTCAAGCTCCAGGCTGAAAAAGGCGACTGGTCGGCAGCCCGTTCCACACTCGGTGCCAAGCTGAAGTCTGGATCTCTTCCCCGTGATGTGCACAAGCGTCGAGACGCGGTCCTTGCACTGTCTGAAGCAAGGGAGGTCATTGGCGATGAGACGACATCGATCGCTGCGCGCGAAGCTGCAATCGAGGCCAACAAATTGTCGCCCGACCTTATTCCTGCGGCAGTGATGGCGGCGCGCGCCTATATCGAGGCGGCAAATCCAAAGAACGCTGCGCGGGTGATCACCAAAGCATGGAAAGCCCAGCCTCATCCGGACCTTGCCCGTGTCTTTGCCGAAATCGCCCCCGACGAGACCCCGCAAGAGCGTCTGAAGCGCTTCAAAACTCTTGCCAAGCTCGCGCCCGAAAATCCCGAAACCAAGCTTGTTCTGGCTGAACTCAACGTTGCGGCCGAGGATTTCCCCGAAGCCCGCCGCGAGCTTGGCTCGCTGGCACAGGATGATCCGACCACACGAAGCCTCTCTCTGATGGCTGCTATCGAACGAGGAAGCGGCGCAAGCGATCAAGTGGTTCGGGCATGGCTTGCAAAGGCTGTAACCGCCTCTCGCGGCCCGCAGTGGATTTGTGACAAGTGCAACCACATCCATACTGAATGGCAGCCCGTTTGCGATCATTGTTCGGCCTTCGATACACTGTCATGGAAGCGTCCCCCGCAGGGCGAAACAGCAATCCCGTCAAGCACCGAGATGCTTCCTCTGATTGTCGGAGCGCCTGAAATGGCCAGCTCGGAAGACGAGATCGTGGTCGCAGGAGACACACTTCTGTCCGATCAGGAAAAATAGGTCTTTTCCACAATTCGGAGCGGTGCTAAGAGCCGCTTCGGAAGCCGCAGTAGCTCAGCTGGTAGAGCACGTCATTCGTAATGATGGGGTCGGGGGTTCGAGTCCCTTCTGCGGCACCACTTCCCCAAAGCGGTGTTCAGGCTCTTTCGTGTCTCTGAATTTTCGAGATACGCTTGTAATGGAATGATCTCCAACTCTGTTGCCGCGCCTTGGGAGTTTCAAAATGAGCGAGACTTATCCGACACTTGGAGAAGCCACCAAAGTCTGGGCGCGGATTGCGGCTCTTTCGTTTGGGGGACCAGCGGGCCAGATTGCGGTCATGCATCGGATTCTGGTCGAAGAGAAACGCTGGCTTGGAGACGAGCGGTTTCTACATGCATTGAATTTTTGCATGCTCCTACCCGGACCCGAGGCACAGCAGCTTGCGACTTATATTGGCTGGTTGATGCACGGAGTGCGTGGCGCTCTGATCGCAGGGCTCTTGTTTATCGCGCCGGGGATGTTGGCGATCATGGCTCTAAGTTGGGCCTATGTCGTCTTTGGAGATGTCGAGCTGATCCAAGGGGTGTTCTTCGGGTTAAAAGCTGCAGTGCTTGCGATCGTTAGTCAGGCAGTGATCCGGCTCGCAAAGCGCGCCTTGAAGAATGCTGTTATGCGTTCACTTGCGGTTGCTTCTTTCATAGCCATTTTCTTACTGAGCGTTCCATTTCCTGTGATCGTCCTATCCGCAGCTCTTACAGGGTGGTGTGGTGCACGCTTCGGCTTGTCTTCGTTTGTGTCAGGTGGCGGCGGAGCGGTAGCGGCTTCTCAAGTCGGTGAAACAAACACGCTCCTCGAAGAGGGTGGATATCAAAAGCATTCGGTCAACGGATTGATCGCCGCGGGCATAGGCGCATTGGGACTTTGGTTGGTGCCGGTCGCGTTGCTCGTGTTTTTTGCGCCCCAATCTGTCTTTGCCGATATCGCGCTGTTCTTTTCCAAGCTCGCTGTTTTGACCTTTGGCGGTGCTTATGCCGCGCTTGGTTGGGTCGCACAGGATGCTGCCGGGATCTATGGATGGCTCGCTCCGGTCGAAATGCTTGATGGTCTCGGAATGGCTGAAACAACGCCCGGCCCCTTGATCATGGTGTTGCAATTCGTGGGCTTTCTCGCGGCATTCCGCGAGGCAGGTTGGGCCACCCCTCTCTGGGCGGGAACCGTCGGCGGTTTGCTTACCACCTTGGTAACCTTTGCACCCTGTTTTGCGTGGATCTTTCTCGGGGCGCCGATCATGGAAACCTTGCGCAAAAATGTAGCAATTTCAGCAGCTCTTACAGCAGTGACTGCGGCTGTGGTCGGTGTCATCCTTAATCTTGCGATATGGTTTGCGCTGCACCTGATTTGGGAAGACGTCACCGCTTGGGGTTTCGGCCCAATTACCGTTGAGCTTCCACTGCTTCAAAGTTTCAACGCCCCCGCGGCTCTTTTGTCTGCGGCTGCTTTGATTGCAGTGTTCCGCTTTAATCTCGGCTTGACCGTGGTGCTCGGAGGCGCTGCGCTGGGCGGAATACTTTTCGTCTTCGCGGGTATGGTCTAATCAGACGATCCGAGAGTTCTGTTCGACCGCGCTACTCTTGTTCGTGCTGGGTCTCGAATTCTTCCCAAAGCCGAGTGAGCCCGTCTTCAAAGGCTTCCGCTCCTTGACCCAATGCGGCATCAATTCTGCGCTGAAACGCGTTCGCGAGCGGCAGCAGTTCCGCCATCATGGCCCACCCTTGTTCCGTAAGGGAAAAGTGTAGCAAGCGACCGTCAGTCTCGTTCTTGGTGCGAGCGATCAGCCCTCTGGCGACAAGTCGAGACGCAGCGCGGCTGACCTTGGATTTCTCCATGGCAACCTTTTGTTCTATGTCACGGACCGAGGCGCCATCGTCTGCGCTTAGATGCACAAGCACGCGCCAATCAGGTATCGAAATACCGAAACGGTCACGGTACTCGCGCGCCAAAGCCTCGCTCAAAAGCTGTGCCACAACGGCCGAGCGATAAGGCGTGAACCGACCAAGCTCGAAGCCATCCGTGATCTCTTTGCGGAGTTGGTTCTTAGGCGTCGTCATTTCCCTAGCCCTAGCGTTTACTCTCTCTTTCTTCAGGGAAAACCATCGCAAATGCAACAATCAGAGCATGGAAGATTGACTTCGTTGCATTTGCAACTTTATATTGGTGCAAATGCAACGATAGGGAATCCTGTTTGTTGCATCATCAAGGGGAGCAAGGAAGATGGCGAAAGCATTCGCGTCGCAAGGCGACATGACCGAAAAGCAAATCAGCTTTACCGAGGTCGGAGAGGGGCTCTACGCCTTTACCGCCGAAGGTGATCCGAACTCGGGCGTTATCATCGGCGATGAGAGTGTGATGATCGTCGAAGCGCAGGCCACGCCAAGGCTGGCAAACAAGGTCATAGAATGCGTCCGTTCCGTGACGGACAAACCGATTTCTCACGTCGTTCTCACCCACTATCACGCAGTGCGCGTTCTTGGTGCCTCGGCCTTTGGTGCGCAGCAGATCATCATGGGCGAAAAGGCACGCGGAATGGTTGTTGAACGTGGTCAGGAAGACTGGGACTCTGAATTCCAGCGTTTCCCGCGTCTCTTCGAAAGTCATGAATCAATCCCTGGTCTGACCTGGCCGACGACCACATTTAATGACCGGATGACTGTGCATCTCGGCAATCGGCGCATTGATCTCATGCACCTCGGCCGCGCCCATACCGCAGGTGATATCGTTATCCACGTCCCGGATCAGAATGTGATGTTTACCGGAGACATCGTTGAATATCATTCGGCTTGTTATTGCGGTGACGGACATTTCAAAGACTGGGGAAACACGCTCGACGCGATCAAAGCGTTTGACGTCGACGCCATCGCACCAGGTCGTGGTGACGCGCTTGTCGGCAAGGAAATGGTCGGCAAAGCCATCGAAAACACCCGCGATTTTGTAGCTTCCACCTATCGCCCCGCAGCGGCGGTTGCCGCACGCGGCGGTTCGCTCAAGGAAGCATGGGATGCCGTGCGCGCCGAATGTGATCCCAAGTTTAAAGATTATGCGATCTACGAGCATTGCCTGCCCTTTAACGTGGCACGTGCCTATGACGAAGCGCGCGGGATCGATACTCCGCGGATCTGGACCGCCCAGCGCGACATGGAAATGTGGGAACAGCTTCAGGGCTAATCGGGCGTGGTGGAGGATCAGAGATGTTAGACGACCGCTACAAGCTCGCATTCAGACTTTATCCCTATGAACGTAATTCAGATCAGGATAGCCCCACTCCCGTGCGTCATCCGGTTGTAGTCATGGGGGGTGGTCCCGTGGGCATCGCGACCGCCTTGGACCTCGGTCTCCAAGGTATTCCCGTTGTCGTCCTTGATGACCATGAGGGGATCGGCAAGGGAAGCCGCGCCATCTGCTTTGCAAAGCGCACCCTTGAAATTGCCGACCGCTATGGCTGTAGCGCGCCAATGCTCGACAAGGGCGTTGTTTGGAACTTAGGCAAAGTGTTCCACGATGACCGCAAGGTTTTCGAGTTCAACCTGCTCCCTGAAGAGGGACACAAGTTTCCCGCTTTCATCAATCTTCAACAGCCCTATTTCGAGAAATTCATTGTCGAACGGGTCCGCGAGGCGCAAGCCAAAGGCGCTCCGATCGAACTGCGTGGCAAGAACCGCGTTGATGCGGTCGAGGTAAAGGAAGACCACGTCCTCCTCAGCATCATGACGCCCGAAGGCCCCTATCGGATCGAGGCTGATTGGTTGATCGGTGCGGATGGTGCCTCTTCTCCACTTCGATCCATGATGGAGCTCGATTTCGAGGGCCGCGTCTTTCAGGACAGCTTCCTGATCGCCGATATCAAGATGAATGGCGCGAGCTTCCCGACCGAGCGTTGGTTCTGGTTCGAGCCATGGTTCAAATCAGGTGCCTCGACCCTTCTTCATAAACAGCCAGACGATATTTGGCGGATCGACTTTCAGATCGGATGGGACGTGGATCGTAAAGAAGAACTCAAGGAAGAAAACATCTGCAAGCGGATCGATGCCATGCTCGGCGACGGTATCGATTACGAGATAGTCTGGTCATCGATCTACACCTTCCAGTGCCGCCGTATGAAAAAGTTCCGCCATGGCCGTGTCCTCTTTGCGGGTGACGCAGCGCATCAGGTTTCGCCCTTTGGCGCGCGTGGAGCGAACTCGGGTCTTCAGGACGTGGACAACCTCGGTTGGAAACTTGGCTTGGTGATCAATGGCAAGGCTCCTGACCGGCTCCTTGATACCTATCACGAAGAGCGGGCTTATGGAGCGGATGAGAATATTCGTAACTCCACCCGCTCGACTGATTTCATCACGCCCAAATCCAAAACGAGCCACATCTTCCGCAACGCTGTTCTCGACTTGGCCGAGCATTACTCTTTTGCGCGTCCTCTCGTGAACTCGGGGCGCTTGTCGCTTCCTTGTGTCTACGATGGGCTTTCTCTCAACGGCCCGGACGCCCTTCAAGGCGGGCCCGACCGCACAAGGGTAGGGAGCCCATGTCCCGACGCACCGCTTGGAACGGGTTATCTGCTGGAGAAGCTCGGGAACGAATTCGCCCTCTTGACGATTGATGCCGAAGCTCCGGAAATAGGTGCGATCGACAGCATCCCCGTTCGGCGCGTTGCAGTCACTGCCGCCGACGATCCAAGCTGTGAGCTGGCAAAGCGGTATCTCGGTTCCGCGGCAGCAGGCGTTTACCTTATCCGGCCTGACCAACATGTTGCCGCACGCTGGGCAAGTTTCGACATGGCTGCAACTGTTTCAGCGCTTCGCACAGCAATTGGAAAGGCCTAGAGCATGACCTCGCTCAATACTGATCCCAATATCCCTGACCCGGATGGATTTTATAACGAATTGATCGAAGCACATGAAGGTTTGTCCGACGAAGAAAGTGCCGCGCTCAATGCCCGCTTGATCCTTGTTCTGGCAAATCAAGTCGGAAATCGTGACGTGCTTCGCCAAGCTATCGCAGCGGCTAAATCGCCCAGCGCCACCTGAAAGGACCATCGACATGATCGTTCATGACCTTCCAAAAGGAATGATCCGAGCCACCGATACGACCGGAACGTATCCCGGTTACATGCCGGGTTTTGGGAACGACTTCGAAACCGAGGCGCTGCCGGGTGCATTGCCTCAGGGGATGAACTCACCGCAAAAGTGCAACTATGGGCTCTATGGCGAGCAACTTTCGGGCACGGCGTTCACGGCGAACCCGCCCGAGCGCACGTGGACCTATCGTATTCGTCCTTCGGTCAAGCACTCGGCCCGCTATACCAAGATCGATGTGCCCTATTGGAAGTCCGCGCCGAACGTTGACCCTGATGTCACTTCGCTTGGTCAATATCGTTGGGACCCGATCGAAGCAGAGGGCGATCTCGACTGGATCACAGGAATGCGGACCATGACGACCGCAGGCGATGTGAATACCCAAGTCGGTATGGCAAGCCATGTCTACCTTGTGACCAAATCCATGGTGGACGCATATTTTTTCTCGGCTGACTCTGAACTTCTTGTCGTCCCCCAACAAGGCCGTTTGCGGTTCTGCACCGAGCTTGGGATCATCGACCTCGAGCCACAGGAAATCGCGATCCTGCCGCGCGGTCTCGTCTATCGTGTCGAAGTGCTCGAAGGACCCTGCCGCGGATTTGTTTGCGAAAACTATGGCCAAAAGTTCGAGCTGCCCGCCCGTGGGCCCATCGGGGCAAACGCGCTTGCCAACCCGCGCGATTTCAAAGCACCTGTTGCCGCTTTTGAAGACCGCGAGGTCCCCTCGACCCTGACCATCAAATGGTGCGGCCAGTTCCACCAGACCAAGATCGGGCAATCCCCACTCGATGTTGTGGCGTGGCATGGGAACTATGCGCCGTATAAATACGATCTCAAAACCTATTGCCCTGTCGGCGCGATCCTCTTTGACCACCCTGATCCGTCGATCTTTACGGTGCTGACTGCGCCTTCGGGCGTGCCGGGAACCGCGAACATCGACTTTGTTCTCTTCCGTGAGCGTTGGATGGTTGCCGAAAATACCTTCCGTCCGCCTTGGTATCACAAGAACATCATGTCCGAGCTGATGGGCAATATCTATGGCCAGTATGATGCCAAGCCCCAAGGATTCATTCCGGGCGGTATGAGCCTGCACAATATGATGATCCCGCATGGCCCCGATAAGAACGCCTTTGAACATGCGTCGAATTCGAACCTCAGTCCCGTCAAGCTCGAGAACACCATGTCCTTTATGTTCGAGACCCGCTTTCCGCAGCATTTGACCGAATTTGCGGGCAAGGAGGCGCCGCTTCAGGACGACTATATCGATTGCTGGGAAGACCTTGAGAAAAAGTTCGATGGCACTCCAGGAACAAAGTAACACCCAAGGCCAAGTGAAAAAGGATAATCCATGACAAAGCTGCTCCGCTCTTGGGTCGAGTCCGCGAACTCGGCGCAATGCCCGTTTCCGCTCAACAACCTTCCTTATGGCGTCTTCACCGTAAACGGACAGTCACCGCAATGCGGTGTCGCGATCGGCGATCAAGCTTTGAACCTTGCAGCGATGGAATTGGACGCGGCTTTGTCCTTTGACCAGACACTCGTTACAGGAAGCTGGAATGCCTTCATGGCTCTGGGTCCGAGTGCCTGGGCCAAACTGAGGCGCCTTTTGACCGAGATGCTGGCAGAGGGCGGTCGGACCGACCTTTCCCGATATCTGGTCCCGCTTTCAGATATCAAAATGCTTATGCCTTTTGCGGTGACCGAATATACCGACTTTTACGCGGGTCGAAATCACGCATTCAATGTCGGGACCATGTTCCGCGGGCCCGAAAACGCTCTTCCGCCGAACTGGCTTCATATTCCCATCGGCTATAACGGCCGTGCGTCTTCGGTCGTGGTTTCGGGCACGCCTGTTGTGCGTCCACACGGCCAGCTCAAAGGTCCGAATGACGAACTCCCTCGGTTCGGTCCCTCGGCCCGTTTCGATATCGAGCTTGAAATGGGTGCCATTGTCGGAACCGCCTCGAACGGACCGATCTCTGTGACGGAAGCTTTCGAGAATATCTTTGGCTACGTTCTTTTGAATGACTGGTCCGCGCGCGATATCCAAGCATGGGAATATCAACCTCTGGGGCCGTTCCAAGCCAAGGCGACCGCGACCACAATCAGCCCTTGGATCGTGACAGCCGCCGCTTTGGAGCCGTTCCGCGTATCGACGCCCGAGCGTGAAAAGCCCTTGCTCGACTATCTCGCTGAACCTGCACCGATGCTCTACGACATCGATCTCGAAGTGACTATGGCCCCCGAGGGCAAGTCCGAAACCGTGATCAGTCGCACCAATTATCGCGAGATGTATTACTCTGCCGCCCAACAGCTTGCGCATCACACGACAAGTGGATGCCCTATGCGCGTCGGTGATCTCCTTGGATCAGGCACAATTTCGGGCGCAACCAAAGAAAGCCGCGGTTCGCTCCTCGAACTGAGCTGGGGCGGCAAAGAGCCCCTGACCCTCGACACTGGTGAAACCCGTTCTTTCATAGAAGACGGCGATACCCTGACCTTGCGCGGCGCGGCCAAGGGCGAAGGATATACGATCGGCTTTGGTGAGTGCTCGGGCAAGCTTTTGCCCGCAAGGAAACTCTGATAACTCGGGCCGTCATCAAATGACGGCATCCCGCAAATAGTGTCATCCTAAGCGTGACCTCCGCTTCGAATGCGTTAAACTCTGCATCGAGGAAAAGGGAGGCAAAAGCGATGGAATCCGAGTTCGACTACATCGTTGTCGGGGCAGGCAGCGCGGGCTGCCTTCTCGCCAACAGACTGAGTGCCGACCCAAAGAACCGTGTTCTGCTCCTCGAAGCGGGGAAGCGGGACAATTACCACTGGATCCATATTCCGGTCGGATATCTTTATTGCATCGGAAACCCGCGCACCGATTGGCTTTATTCCACCGAACAAGAATTGGGCCTCAACGGGCGCAGTCTTCGGTATCCGCGCGGCAAAACGCTTGGCGGCTGCTCGTCTATCAACGGAATGATCTATATGCGCGGACAGGCGCGCGACTATGATCAGTGGGCCGACTTGGTCGGTGACACCGCTTGGAGCTGGGACAATGTCCTTCCCGTTTTCAAGCAGCACGAAAACCATCACAGGCTCGATCACGGTGCCGATCCCGAAATCGGGCATAATCGCAAATTCTCCGATCTTCACGGCCACGGCGGCGAATGGCGCGTCGAAAAACAGCGTTTGCGCTGGGATATTCTCGAGAGTTTTGCCGATGCAGCCGAGCAAGCAGGCGTCCCCAAGGTCGATGACTTCAATACCGGAGATAACGAAGGCGTCGGCTATTTCGAAGTGAACCAACGCAAAGGCTGGCGCTGGAACACATCCAAAGCGTTTTTACGTCCGGCTCGACATCGCTCCAATCTGGTCATCTGGACCGAAGCTCAGGTCGAAAAGCTTGTTTTGGAAAAGGACGCAAACGGAGCCGTGCAATGCCGTGGTGTCCAGCTTCGCCGCGCTGGGCAAACGCTCAAGGTGAATGCACGCAGAGAAGTCGTTCTGAGTGCTGGGGCCATCGGGTCGCCGCAAATCCTTCAACTTTCGGGCATCGGCCCCGCGGAAATACTGCGCCAAAACGGGATAGATGTGGTCGCGAACCGAAGCGGCGTCGGGCGCAATCTCCAGGATCACTTACAAATCCGAACGGTGTTCAAGATCAAGGGTGCAAAGACCCTGAACAAATTGGCGGCCACTCTTTGGGGCAAGGCAATGATCGGCGCAGAGTATGTCCTCTTTCGATCTGGCCCGATGAGCATGGCGCCTTCACAACTTGGTGCCTTCACCCGTTCCGGACCCGAGCAAAGGCACGCCAATCTCGAATATCACGTCCAGCCGCTCAGCCTCGATGCCTTCGGAGAGCCGCTCCACGATTTTCCAGCCTTCACAGCGAGCGTTTGCAATCTCAATCCGACTTCGCGCGGCTCGGTCGAGATCAAGTCGAATGATCCCTTTGTGGCGCCGAAAATAGCGCCCAACTATCTTTCCACCGAGGAAGATCGGCTCATCGCTGCCCAGTCCATGCGGCAGGTACGTCACATCGTGAACCAGCCTGCGCTTGCCAAGTATGAGCCCATCGAATGGAAACCGGGACCCCAGTTCCAAACAGATGAAGAGCTTGCGCGGCTGGCCGGTGACATCGCGAGCACGATTTTCCATCCTGTCGGCACCACCAAAATGGGCCGAACCGAGGATCAAACCGCCGTTGTCGATACCGAGCTGAAAGTGATCGGGGTAAAGGGGCTTCGAGTGGCCGATGCAGGCATCATGCCGACGATCACATCTGGCAACACCAATTCCCCCACTTTGATGATCGCAGAAAGAGCGGCCGCGCTCATTCTCGCGGCCGCACCCTGATCAATTGAGCGAAGGATCTACGGGCACCACGATGCGCCCGCGGACCTTGCCAGCGAGAAAATCGGGTGCAATCGCGATGACGTCTTTGAACGCGACTTCTTTTGTCATGGATTCAAGTTTTTCCATATCGAGATCGGTTGCAAGACGGTCCCAAGCTTCGATCCGTTCCGAGGTCGGGCGCATCACACTGTCCACACCTGCCAGAGTGACCCCGCGAAGGATGAAAGGCGCCACCGAAGTGGGGAGATCCATTCCACCGGCAAGCCCACAGGCCGCGACACAGCCTCCATAAGAGATCATGGAAATCACATTTGCCAGAACATTACCGCCCACGACATCGACCGCGCCCGCCCAGCGCTCTTTGTTCAACGCGCGCGCCTTACCTGAAAGCTCTTCTCTGTTGATGATCGAAGAGGCCCCTAGCGACCTAAGATAATCCTCTTCTTCGGGGCGGCCCGTTACAGCCGCAACGTGATAGCCTTTCGCCGCAAGAAGTGCCGTCGCAACGCTTCCGACGCCGCCTGCAGCGCCTGTTACAACCACTTCTCCCTTTTCAGGCGTGACACCATTCGCCTCGAGAGCAAGAACGCAGAGCATTGCGGTATAACCTGCTGTTCCGATTGCCATGGCTTGGCGAAGTGAAATGCTCTCGGGGAGTTTGACAAGCCAGTCGCCCTTGAGCCGCGCCTCATCGGCGAGCCCACCCCAGTGCTTTTCGCCGACGCCCCAGCCGTTCAGGACAACCCGATCTCCTTTCTTGAACCCCGCATGTCTGCTTTCGAGCACAATTCCCGAAAGATCGATGCCCGGCACCATGGGAAAGCTTCGAACCACGGGCGATGCGCCGGTGATCGCGAGCGCGTCTTTGTAATTGAGTGTGGACCAAGCGACTTTGACCGACACATCACCTTCGGCCAAATCGGGAAGTGAAACGGTTTTTTGTTCAACCGTTTGGTGATCGTCGACTTTGTCGATGACGATTGCATGTGTCATTTGAGATGTCCTCGCAGTTGCAGGATTTGAAAAAAGAGATCGGCAAAAGTCCGAAGTGGTTCTGCCGAAAGTTCGAGTTTTGCGCGCAGCACTGCGCCCTCCCATCCGGTCCAGAAAAAAGCGGCAAGCGCGTGCGGTTCATCGACTCCGAGTTCGATGAAAAGCTTGGCTGTGATATCTTGCCAACTCTGGAATACCGCGATGATACGGGCGCGAAAATCAGGCGGCAAAGCGCCCATTTCCTGTCCAAGGTTCCCTACGAGACAGCCTCGCTTGAAGTCGTGTTTCGCCATCCCGTTTTCTGCATCGCGAACAAAGTTCTTCAGCCGATCAATCGGACCAAGGGACGCGTCGGCAAAGTGGCTCAGAAGTTTCGACCGGAAATAGCTGTCGTATTCCGTGATCAGCTCGAGGCCGAAGTCCGCTTTCGAAGGGAAGTAATGATAGAAACTGCCCTTGGGAACGCCTGCCTCCCGAAGGATATCCTCGATTCCGACAGGCGTGTAGCCGCGCTCGGTCAGGTGCCGAAGTCCCGCCCTGATGAGTAAGCGCCGTGTGTGCTGGTCTTGAGGGGCCTTCTTGGGGCGGCCTCTGGGTCGTGCATTGTGCTCCATGCATTAATTAGACTGACTGGTCTAATTAATGCAACCCCCATATCTATCGTGCCTGTTCCATCATCGACAGGAGATCCTCGGCGCTCAGATCCGCAGGGTTCGCTTTCATTGATGAAGAACTTGCCGCAGCCACCGCTGCGTTTGAGCGATCTTCGCTTCTGATCCCCAGACCGTCCAATCCCAAGAGCCCATGGCTCTGCGACCACTCGGCAAGAGTGTCAAAGGCTCGATCGGCCGAGACGCTAAATTCTGCCCCAATCATCTCACGAACGTCGGCAAGCCGTGCTCTCAGCGTTTGGTCCGTCACTTTTGCAAAGTTGAGCGCAAGCCCATAGGGAAGCAGCGTCCCACAAATCGCCCCATGGGGCGCGTTGGAAAGCCCGCCGAGCGGCCCTGCCAGACCATGGATCACTCCCAGACCCGCGTTCGCCAGAGCAAGCCCGCCACAGAGACTAACATAGGCCATTTCGTCTCGGGCCATCTGGGTTTCCTCATCCATCAACCTGCGAAGCGCGGCCAGCCCGCGAGGGATCGCGTCTCGGCAAATTGTGTCGGTGAGTAAATTGGCCTTGGTGCAGACATAGGGTTCGATGACTTGGGTGATCGCATCGAGCCCCGAAGCAAGCGTAGCGGATTTTGGCGTCCGGTCCGTCAGACTCGGATCAATGATTGCGAGTTTGGGGAGCATCGCGAGATCGCGCATCGACACCTTGCGCCGATGATCCGGCACACCGATCACCGCATTCTTGGTCACTTCAGCGCCCGTGCCTGCGGTCGTCGGAATCGCAACAAACGGAAGAGGGGGCATATCCAAGGGTTGTCCCCGCCCGACCACTTCAAGATGGTGCATGATGTCATGGCGAGACGGGACAAGCGCGGCAATCGCCTTGCCCGCATCGATTACGGCACCGCCGCCGACGGCGGCCACAACCTCACAACCGTGACCCGCCGACCGCCCCGCTTCAATCATAGAAATATCGGGTTCGGCCTGAATAGAGACTATTTTTACAGAGCAGCCAAGCTCGCCCAGCGCAGAAATCAACCAGTCCGCGCGCTTGGTATCCTTGCCCATGACGACAAGAACGTTTCGTCCAAAGGATGCAATTCTGGAGGCGGCATCTTTGCTTGTGCCTCGGCCGAAAACAATCTCGGTGCTTGTCGAAAAACCGAATGAAGCGACCATTTCGATCCCCTAGCGCCTAGAGCGGTTCAGTGCGGAAAAGGCTGATCCTCAAACCGCCATGCGAGACGGTTTCTTCGACGGGGAGAAACGGAAGTCCCGACGATTTGGCAAGGCCCGCGTCGCTTGTGATCATCCCCACGCGCCAGCCTTTGAAACGCTCGAGCAAGGTTTTGCCCAATGCGCCATAGACCGAGAACAGAAGCTTTCGATCACCGATCCGTGCCCCATAGGGCGGATTCACGATCACAAGTCCGGGTGCGCCCTCGGGACGCTCAAGATCACTCACAGCGGCGTGTTTGAAGCGTGTGAACTCGGCCACGCCAGCGCGTTCGGCATTCGCCGCGCTCATCCGAACCGCACCTTGGTCACGGTCCGAACCATAGAACCGAAGTTCGGTTTGCCCGATCTCGGCGCGTTTGAGTCTCGCAAAAGCCTCGGTGTCGAAATTGGCGAATTTTTCAAAGGCAAAACCACGATTTCGCCCCGGCTGAAGCCCAAGTGCAATCTCGGCCGCTTCGATGACAAAGGTGCCGGACCCGCACATCGGATCGATAACGGTTTCGGTTCCCGAATAACCGCATTGGCGCAGGAATAGAGCCGCAAGGTTCTCTCGCATAGGCGCTTTACCCACGGCTTCTTTGTGACCGCGCTTGTGCAAGGACTCGCCCGAGGTATCGACGCTGAACGTGCAGAGATTGTCATCTATCCGCACTTTGAGCGTAATGTCGGCATCGGGAGAAATCGTCGCGCCAAGCGTCTCTTTCAGCGCCGTTTCAATGCGCTGCGTAGCGGCTCCAGCGTGATATATCTTGGATTTCTTCGAGGTGACTTCGACCTTGATAGGATACCGAGGGTCAAAAATCTCGTTCCACGGAAATTTCCGAGCGCGTTTATCAAGCTGCGCGAGGTGGAAGGCCATGAACGAGCCGATCCGTGCAAGAACCCGACCCGCTCCGCGCAGCTCAAGATTGGCACGCCAGACATCGTTCCAGTCCCCGTTGACTGTGACGCCGCCGGTAATGGCGCCTTGGACGTCAAATCCAAGTTCGCGGGCCTCTTCGGCAAGAGGCGCCTCAAGTCCGGGGGCGGTCACAAGAAGGATTTCAAAGGGCGTTGTCTGTGTCATTCCGCCTCCTTATCGCTATTCCCTTTTGCGAGCGACACAAATCTGAGGACCGGAACCCTGTCCTCTCTGTGCATCGAAATTGCGTCAAACGATAACAAAGTCGTGGGAGCAATTGTCAGAGGCCGCATATTGGGCGAATTATGAAGAAATTTCGGGGATACAAATGCTTGACGCCTCAGTTCGTAAACTCATTGATCCGCCCCTGAACCATTTGGGTCGGTTCTGCGCCACACGTGGGCTCAATGCCGATTTTGTGACCTTGATCGGCCTCGTTATCGGTCTCGTCTCCGCCATTGCGATCGCCCAAGGTGCGTTCCTCTTGGGGCTTGCTTTCATCATACTCAGCCGATTTGCCGACGGCCTCGACGGTGCGATTGCCCGAGCAACAAAGCCGAGCGACTTCGGCGGGTATCTCGATATCACGTCGGACTTCTTATTCTATGGCGCCATTCCTTTGGCGTTTGTCTGGTTTGATCCTGCACAGAACGGAATTGCAGGTGCGTTCTTGCTGACTTCGTTTTACTTCAACGGAGCAAGCTTTCTCGGCTATGCGATACTTGCAGAAAAGCACGGGATGAAAACGGACCATCAGGGGATCAAGTCGCTCTATTTTTCCCAAGGTCTGCTTGAAGGCACCGAAACGATCCTCTTTTTCATGGCGCTTTGCCTTATACCGAGTGCATTCGTCTGGCTGGCCTTCGGTTTCGGTGGACTGTGCTTTGTGACGGGCGGGCTACGACTCTTTGGCGCCCGAAAAGTTTTCTCTGACTTAAAGGTAGATAAATGAAGAAATTGGCGATTGCGTTAAGCCTTTGCATGCCTGCGTTTGCTCAGGCCCAGACGGACCCGAGCGATTGGGCCGAGGTCCTCGAGTCCGCAAAAGGACAGACGGTCTATTGGAATGCATGGGGTGGCTCGACCACCACGAACGACTTTATCGCGTGGGTCGGTAAGCGTGTAGAAGAAGATTTTGGCGTTACGCTCGAGCACGTCAAATTGACCGACACGGCCGACGCTGTAACGCGTGTCATTTCCGAAAAGGAAGCCGGCAAAGATACGGGCGGAGCGATTGATCTCATCTGGATCAACGGGGCAAACTTTGCCTCGATGAAAGAAGCGGGTCTTCTTTATGGCCCCTTTGCCGAGCAACTTCCGAACTGGGCTTTTGTGGATACGAACGGCAAGACCGTGCAAACCGATTTTACGGTTCCGACCGACGGCTACGAAAGCCCTTGGGCCATGGCTCAGGTGGTCTTCATGTATGACACCGCCGACATTTCCGAGCCTCTGACGTCAATGGACGCGATACGTGTCTGGGCCGAGGCCAATCCAGGCCGCTTTACCTTTCCGCAGCCACCGGATTTCCTTGGAACGACCTTTTTGAAACAGGCGCTGGTTTCATTGACCGATGATCCCCAAAGGCTGGCCGAGCCTGTCTCGGACGCGGACTATGATACAGTAACAGAGCCGCTTTGGGCCTATATAGAGACACTTACGCCGAATTTGTGGCGCGGTGGCGAGGTTTATCCGCAAACGGGACCCGCACAGCTCCAGCTGATTGCGGATAACGAAATCGACTTGGCCATTTCCTTTAGTCCGGGCGAAGCGACAGCCGCCATCGCGAACGGCCAACTGCCCGATACGGTGCGCACTTCGGTTCTTGACGGCGGAACGCTCGGCAATGCCTCCTTTGTTGCGATCCCCTATAATTCGAGTGCAACCGAAGGCGCGATGGTAGTCGCAAACTTCCTCCTCTCGTCCGAGGCACAGCTTCGCGCGCAGGATCCCGCTATCCTCGGATATGGTACCGTGCTCGACATGGATGCACTTTCCGAACCGGATCGCGCCGCTTTCGATGCGCTTGAACTCGGGATCGCCACTCTCACCCCCTCGGAGCTTGGCGCGGTTCTCCCCGAGCCGCATCCAAGCTGGATGACACGCATCGCCGAGGATTGGACTGCGCGTTACGGTGCAAACTGACCCAAGCCAAAACTTGGGCCGCTCGCTCCATATTCGCTGGTTGGCGATTGCCGTTCTGGTGGTCGCCGCCAGCGTTTTGCTTTCTGGTTTGCTGGGTGTGGTTCTGCCCGCATTCGGCATCTTTCCCGTGCTTGGCCGCACTGAGCCGTCCCTTTTATTCCTGAAGTCGGCGCTTTCGGTTCCGGGCGTGTGGCGTGCGATGCTCCTTTCATTGGGAACAGGTCTTCTCTCTACCGCACTTGCTTGCGTGGCGACGCTGCTGCTCCTCGCAGCACTGACACGGCACGCACGCTTTAACCGATTGCTCGAGTTTGCTGCGCCACTTCTCGCGGTGCCTCATGCTGCAGCGGCATTCGGCATAGCCTTTGTAATTGCTCCATCAGGTTGGGCTGTTCGGCTTTTCGCAAATTTGGCGGGCTTTGATCGCCCGCCCGACGTCGTCATTCTCAATGATCCTTTCGGGCTCTCTCTTGTTTTGGGGCTTGCGGCCAAGGAAATCCCTTTTCTCCTCTTGATGGCCGTTACAGCCCTGTCCCAGACCCGACCTGCTCAAAGCGCCAGGATATTCTCCTCGCTTGGCTACGATCATGTCACGGGGTGGCTCAAGGTCATTGCCCCCCAAGTCTATCATCGCATACGGCTTCCGATCTTTGCGGTGCTCTGCTTTTCGGTTTCGGTGGTCGACGTTGCACTCATCCTCGGACCTTCGACACCTCCCACGCTTTCCGTGTTGATCACCCGTTTCATGTCCGCCCCAGACCTCAGCGAACGACTGGTCGGATCAGCGCTCGCCGTGATCCAATTCGGCGTTCTCCTCATCGCGTTTCTTGCTTGGCTTTCGCTCGAGAGACTTTCGTCTCTGTTCCTCAAAAAATGGATCAATAGCGGCAGGCGTCATGG
This sequence comes from Marivivens sp. LCG002, assembly GCF_030264275.1. Lineage (NCBI taxonomy): Bacteria > Pseudomonadati > Pseudomonadota > Alphaproteobacteria > Rhodobacterales > Paracoccaceae > Marivivens > Marivivens sp. LCG002. The sequence goes on from NZ_CP127165.1 coordinate 2,916,490, forward strand.
CGCGCAGCGGCTGGTAAACGCGGCTGTGATTTTTGTCTTCGGCCTTATGTCGGTTCTGGCCGTTGGGATCGTATCGCTTGTCGTCTGGTCGTTTGCAGGTTTCTGGAGCTTTCCCGACCTCTGGCCCGATCAACTAACGGCAAAGAACTGGACCCGCTTCGGTCCCGAGGCGCTCGCCGTTCTCGGTCCGACACTTGCTGTTGCGACTGTGTCGAGCGCTGTTTCATACGGGCTCGCCCTCTTGTTGCTGAACGGCGCTCAAAAGTTTCTTGGTTTCATCTACCTCGCGCTCCTGCTGCCGCAGGTCGTCTTTCTACCTGGGATCGCGAATCTGATGCTCGCTATGGATATCGGCGCTTCCTTCTGGGCTGTTGTTTCCGTCCATATTCTGTTCGTTCTGCCTTATATGGTGCTGGCGCTATATGGTCCGTTCAACGGTATTGACCCTCGGTATCGGTCGATTGCGCTGGGGCTCGGCGTTCACCCCTTCAGGGTCTTTTTGACCGTGACGCTTCCGATGCTTTTGGGTCCGAGTTTGGCTGCTCTTGCGATCGGGTTCGCCGTATCCGTGGCGCAATATCTTCCGACGCTCCTAATTGGCGCGGGACGGGTTGTAACGATCACCACCGAAGCGGTTGCACTAGCATCGGGGGGGGATCGTCGGGTGATTGGTCTTTATGGCCTTGTGCAAACGCTTGCCGCAGTGCTTCCTTTCGGGGTGGCGATCATCCTACCCGCTGTGATCTGGCGCAATAGAAAGGGAATGCAAAATGGATGAGACGCTCACCGTTCGTGCGCTCAGAATTTCGTTGGACAACAGGCCCCTTCTCGAGCTGGATTTCCAAGTCCCGCCATCACGGATTTTGACGATCATGGGACCCTCTGGCGCGGGCAAGTCGACGCTGCTGGCTTGGATGACGGGCCATCTTTCGCCTGAATTCACGGCAGAAGGCCGCATTTCCCTCGGGGACAAGGACCTCACCGAGGTTCCACCGCATTTGCGCAACATCGGAATTCTGTTTCAAGACCCGCTGTTGTTTCCGCACATGTCTGTGGGCGGCAATATCGCCTTTGGCCTGCGCGATCCAAGCGATCGGGACCTCGCCGTTAGAACCGCCCTGTCCCAAGTCGATCTCGAGGGCTTTGAAACCCGTGATCCAGAAACGCTCTCGGGGGGCCAAAAGGCGCGGGTTGCCCTGATGCGAGCGCTCGTTGCAAAACCCCAAGCGCTTCTGCTCGACGAGCCGTTTTCCAAGCTCGACAACGCGCTGCGCGACACGGTCCGACGTCTGGTGTTCGATCGCATAAAAGAACGCGGAATTCCCGCGGTTCTGGTCACCCATGATGAAGGGGATGCGCTCGCCGCAGGTGGGCCGATCATCACTCTCGGCTGATCAGGGCGTTAGAAGCTTGGTAAAGATCTGTTCCAGATGCCTGCTCGCCCCGGGAAACGGGTCCTTGTCGCCCAAGACAGCGCGCACCTGAACGTCAAAGTCCGCATAATGCTGGGTAAGCGCCCAAATCGAAAAAATGAGGTGATAGGGATCGACATCGGCAATCTTGCCTTGCTCGTGCCATTTGCGGATCACCTTGGATTTTTCGTCCACTAGCTTGCGAAGGTCCCCCGTCAAATCCTGTTGGATACGCGGTGCACCTTGGAGGATTTCATTTGCGAACAGACGGCTCTCGCGCGGATAGTCACGTGACATATCCATTTTGCGGCGGACATATCCCATGATTTCGTCAATCGGTTTGCCTTCGGGATCGAGCTCTCGAAGTGGATCAAGCCACGTATCAAGCAAGGTTTCCAGAAGCTCGATATAAATCGCCTCTTTCGAGGTGAAATAATAAAGTAGATTGGGCTTTGAGAGCCCCGCACTTTCTGCGATCATATCGAGAGTGGCGCCGCGAAAGCCGTATTGCGAAAAGACATCCAGCGCCGCTTCGAGAATCGAGCCACGATTGCGTTCCTGAATGCGAGTGCGAGGCTTGACGTCCGACATGCGTTTCCAATGGCGATAAAACCGGTTCAAGCCTAGATTTCCAAATATTGACCAAATGGTCAATATTTATGATCACTTTGAACCTTGGCCCGATTTGACCTCTCCGCTATCAATGCCAAATAGCAAAATGGAATTTGGATAGGGCGTTTGTAATGAGAATGATTTTGGGTCTCGTCGGTTTGATGCTGGTTTCGGCCTGTCAGGTCGATCAATCCGCTTTGACCAAAGAGGAACTCAGCTCGCCCCAAGTGATCGCAGCGCTTCCCGCGGGTGTGCCGACCGACATCGTCTTCAAGAGCGAAGACGGTTGTTACGCCTATGCCATAGAAGAAACGGACCCTTTGGTGGGCTATCCGCTCCGCGATCGGAACGGCAATCCGGTCTGTCCGAATTAAATTCACGACCCCGTATTATCCCGATTGATGAACGGCACGAAATTCACTAGTATGCCATCCAAAGCGCTTTGGAAGCGCTCTGAGGAGAAAAACATGACAATTAGAACCGTTGTTTGGGGCGAAAACGTCCACGAGCAAAAGAACAAAGTCGTTGCGGGAATTTACCCGAACGGCATGCACAACTGCATCGCGGACGCTCTGAATAAGGATGCGGATATTACTGCAACGACCGCTGTGCTTCAGGACCCCGAACATGGTCTCACCAAAGAGCGCCTTGAACAAACCGACGTTTTGCTGTGGTGGGGTCACGCGGCGCATGGTGACGTGAGCGACGAAGTCGTCGAGCGTGTTGCCGAAGCCGTCTGGTCGGGCATGGGTCTGATCGTGCTCCATTCGGGCCACTTCGCCAAAATCTTCAAGCGTCTGATGGGCACGCCGTGCAACCTCACTTGGCGCGAAGCAGGCGAGCGCGAGCGTCTTTGGCTGACCTCTCGCAATCATCCCATCGCAGCGGGACTCCCCGATAGCTTCGAACTTGAAAACGAAGAGATGTACGGCGAACCTTTCGGCATCCCCGAGCCTCTTGAAACGGTGTTCATCAGCTGGTTCCAAGGCGGAGAAGTGTTCCGTTCGGGCGTGACCTACAAGCGCGGCGCGGGCAATGTTTTCTACTTCCGTCCCGGTCACGAAACTTATCCGACCTATCACGATGCGAATGTGCAAAAGGTCCTGAGCAATGCCGTAAAGTGGGCCTATAACCCCGCTGCCCGCATCGCGAACCCGACCGATGCTCCGAATGTTCCTGTGGATGTCGCTCCCGAGAAAATCGAAGAGCGCGGCCCACGTCTGCATCATGATGGCGAAGAGGGCTTCCGTTGATGTCGCTCAGGGTCATTATCGTCGGAACGGGCGGCATGGCGAATTTCCACGCCGAAACCTTTTCCAAAATCGACGGCGTCGAAATCGTGGCAGGGATCGACACCAACGCCGACCGTCTCTCCGCATTCTGCGCCAAGCATGGAATCCCGCACGGATTCTCCAATCTGGAAGAAGCGCTGGCTTGGGGCGAATTCGATGCTGCCACCAACGTGACGCCCGACTCTGTGCACTACATGACGACCATGCCTCTGCTTGGTGCGGGCAAACATGTGCTCTGTGAAAAGCCCCTCGCGACAGACTACGCTCAGGCGCTTGAAATGGCGCAAGCCGCTCACAAGGCCGGCGTGGTCAACATGATCAACCTGACCTATCGCAACGGCGCATGTCTGTCCCACGCGGCCAAACTGATCGCCGAAGGTGCAATCGGAGAGGTTCGCCATTTCGAAGCCTCCTATCTCCAGAGCTGGCTCACGCAGCCCGCTTGGGGAGAATGGTCGACCGACTCCACATGGTTGTGGCGCCTTTCGACAGCGCATGGTTCCAAGGGTGTTCTGGGCGACGTCGGCGTTCACATCCTCGACTTTGCGACCTTTGCTGCTGGGTCCGAGGTGAGCGACATGTCTTGCCGTCTTGTCACCTTCGACAAGGCCGAGGGCGGTAAAATCGGTGAATATGTTCTCGATGCCAACGACAGCATGTCGATGCATGTGCGTCTTGGGAACGGAGCGATGGGCGTCATTCACGCGAGCCGATTTGCCACGGGCCACTTCAATGACCTGTCACTGAGGATCTTCGGCACCAAAGGCGCGATCGAGGTGAAAGACGTCAAAAACGTCAGCTCGATGCGCGTTTGCCTTGGCGAGGACATCCACGGCCCTAACTGGACCGAGGTAGAAGCCCCGAGAACTCCGTCGATCATCGAAAAGTTTGTCGATGCCATCCGCACGGGCAAAGCGGCGGAACCTGACTTTGCGCGCGGTGCAGCGCTCCAAAAGGCGCTCGATACCGCTGTGGATTCTGATGCACAGAACGGACTCTCTCTGTCCGTTTGAGCGCAAGACTTTTGACACCCTAGGTGGTTTACGCTTCATTGAAGAAAACCACCTAGGGGCTTGTCATGGAACTCTCTGTTCGATTTGAAAATACGCGCGATCTGCCTGCTTCGAGCGGGCCAGTTACCGTAGGTTGGTTTCTCAACGACCCCAAAGGCGGCGTGATCTACTATCCGCCCGAACGCTTCCGCGGTGCCGAGAAAAACAAGCTCCACGCCAAATCCGCGTCGCGCTGTCCAGCGGTCATCAACCTCGAAAGCCGGTATTTCGTTATTCGCTGCCCCTATGATCTCAATCTCGAGTTCATCCGAGACAAGGACGGCAAGCCGGGTCTGCGTAACCTGAACGGCGATGCGAGCGGGATCAGAGCCAAGAAGCTTGGTGAAAAGCTCCACATCACGCCCGAGCGTGAATGGCGTTACCCCGATATTCCGACGATCCAGTTGAGCCTTCCCTATATCTTTATCTCGGACGAGCCGGTCTATGCGTCACAGCTCAGTCCCTTTATGCACTTCACCAAAAACCCGATGCCGGGCACTATCTTTGGGGGGCGTTTCCCGATCAACGTCTGGCCGCGTCCGCTCATGTGGGCGTTCGAGTGGCACGACACCACCCAACCTCTCAAGATCAATCGCGGCGATCCACTGTTCTACATCAACTTCGAAACCATGCCGCAGGATCGCGGCGTTGTCGTGACCGAGGCCGAGGTCACCCCCGAACTCAAGGACTATGTGGAATATATCTCGGGCGCCGTGAACTATGTGAACCAGACGTTCTCGCTCTTTGAACAGGCCGAAGCCGCGCGTCCCAAGACACTTGTAACGCCCAAAAAGCGCAGGGAATGACGTGTCCGACTCCCTTTACAAGCAAGCATCGGCCGCTCAAGCCGCAGGCGACAACGAAGCCGCGCTCAAACATCTGACCGACTATTTGATCGACCATCCCAAGGATGGTCTTGCTTGGTCGCGGCTGGGCTCCATTCTTAGAACGCTCAAACAGCACGAAAACGCCCTGCGTGCGCATCGCCGAGCCTTCGAGCTTAGCCCGCGCAACGGATCTGTCGCCAACAATCTGGCCAATATCCTCTCCGATCTTGGGCATTATGACGAAAGCATCCGTCTGCGTTCGCTCATCCTGAACGCCAAGCCCGACGATACAAATCAACTTTCGATGATCGGTCGCTGCTTGCGAAGTGCAGGACGGTATCGGGATGCAATCAACTTTCTGGAGCGCGCGCTTTCCGCACATCCGAGCGATCCCGAAATCCGCATCCAGCTCGCCTTTGCCCAGCTCGGCAAGGGTGATTACAAAGCGGGCTTTGCCAATTACGACGCGCGCTGGCGCACCAAAGAGATCAAGCTTCCAAAGCTCGACTTTCCGCGCTGGTCGGGTCAGGATCTTGGTGGAAAACGGGTGCTTGTCATGCCGGAGCAGGGGTTCGGCGACTTTATCCTGACGATCCGTCTTCTACCGCTCCTCAAAGCGCGCGGCGCGCATGTGAGCGTTCTGGCCAAGAAACCGCTTCTGCCTTTGCTCGGCTCGCTCAAGGGCTGTGACGAAGTCCGCGAAAGCTATTCCAAGTCCGAAAAATTCGACTATTGGCTGAGCCTCTTCGATCTTCCGCTCCTCGGTCTCGAGGATCGGGACGACATTCCCGAACCGACCAAGCTCCAAATCCCGGATGACAGTATCGAGCGGGCCCGAACGTTTACCGCCCCATACAGCGACCGTTTCAAAATCGGTGTCGTCTGGACAGGATCAACGACCTACAAGGGCAATAGCTTCCGCTCTTTCAGCCATCGTGATTTTCTCCCGCTGACCGATCTTCCACGCGCCCAACTTTTCTCTCTCTACAAAGGCCCCGAGCTGGCCCCGTACGAGGCCGACGGCACCGCAGCGCTCATCCTGAATGCTGCCGCACATGATCGGCATTTCGGTGATTGCGCTGCGATGATGAGGGAAATGGACCTTGTCATCACCTCGGATACGGCCACCGCGCATATTGCGGGTTCGCTCGGAATTCCGACATGGGTTCTCCTTCATTGGGACTCATTCTGGGTCTACACCCATACGGGAACGACAACCCCTTGGTATCCATCCATGCGCCTTTTCCGCCAACCCGTGCCCCGCGACTGGCAAAGCGTTCAAGACGCGGTCCTTGCGGCATTGGACACAGAATTTGGTTTGAGAGCATGAACACAATCCTTACCCCGACCTCCCCTGGTGAACTGATCGACAAGCTCACGATCCTCAGGATCAAGTCCGAGCAGATCTCCGACGAGGCCAAACTTTCCAACATCCGTCACGAGCAAGACGTTCTCGCCAAAGTCGCCCAAGAGGCCATGCCCGACTCTTCAGAACTCACTTCGCTTTGGGACGAACTCTACGCCATCAACTGCAAACTTTGGGTGATCGAAGACGATATCCGCGCCTGTGAAGCGAACAAGGATTTCGGCCCAACCTTTATTGAACTCGCCCGCGCGGTCTATTTTACCAATGACCTGCGCGCCGTCGTGAAGAAAAAGATCAACCTTCTGCTCGGCTCCGACCTAGTCGAGGAAAAGTCCTATCACTCGACCGAGGCCTCATAGTGATCCCCGAGCATAAGGCCGCAATCGAGACCCTTAGAACTGCGCTTACACAGATCGACGCCCGACTGGCAGCGACCCGAACCCGTGCCCGCGCCGAACTGATCCGTGAACGGCACGAGATTATGGGGCGATTGCACCCGAACTATGCCTATGCGTCACAGGCAGGACAGGATGTGGTGGTCGATCGAATCCTGAAACAAAAACGCGGCGGCGTTTTTGTCGATGTCGGCGCCTATGACGGGATCATGGGGTCCAATTCGCTGTTTTTTGAGCAGCAGCGCGGTTGGAGCGGGGTGCTTGTCGAACCGATGCCTACGTTTTTCGAGAAGGCAAAGTCAGCACGCAAATCGCCCTGTCTGAATTGTGCGGTCGGCCCGCAAACGGGCACCGCCGAGTTCATTGCAGTCTCGCAGGGATACACCCAAATGAGCGGCTTGCTCGACCACTATGACCCCAAACTTCTCGAGAGAGTGCGTCAGGACCCAAGACACGAGGAAAACGTGATCACGGTTCAAATGCGGACCCTCTCCGATATCATTGCCGCGACGGGGACGGATCATCCCGATTTCGTCTCGCTTGATATCGAAGGAGGAGAGCTTGCCGTTCTCGAAAGTTTCCCCTTTGATCGGCATCGCGTTGCGATCTGGGCCATCGAAAACAACTCGGGCGGTTCCGACACTCGCAAGATCATGACCGCAAACGGCTATAATCTTGTCGAGTTTTGTGGTCCCGATGAAATTTACCATAAACCCAATTAGCCCCGAGAATTAAGCCCTCCTTCACCCCTTTGCCCACAGTTTGACGATGGGTGAAGTGAGGTGGACTATGAGTGAGACGCAATTACGTCCCATTATCATCAAGCGTAAAAAGGTGATCTCAGGGGGCGGTCACCACGGCGGCGCATGGAAAGTCGCCTATGCGGACTTCGTCACCGCGATGATGGCGTTCTTCATGCTGATGTGGCTTCTGAACGCCACGACCGAACAGCAGCGCAAAGGGATCGCGGACTATTTCGCACCGACCATCCCGATCGTAAGGATCTCCGGCGGCGGCGAAGCTCCATTCAGTGGCGATGATATCTTTTCCCAAAATACGCTGGCGGACTCGGGAACTGGCGGGCTCCAATCCGACGAAGACGCAATGATGGCCCAAACCCAAGAGCCGTCCGACACCGCCTTTCTCCAAGAGCTTGAACAGGTTCTGATCGGTAAAGGCGGCGAAAGCTTGCTCTCTGATCTGGCCCTCCGACACGTTGTCACCGAACTCACCGATGAGGGTCTCTCCATCACCATTTTCGAACGTGAGGACGCACAGTTGTTTGTCGCTGATGGGCGGCCGAGCAGCCTGCTTCTAGGGATCATCGGTCAATTCACCGAACTCGCCGCCCAAGCGCCGAACGGCATCGCGATTTACGGGCATCAGGCCTCCTATCCTACCGTGCGACAGGATCGGGACATCTGGAAGGAAACGTTCGAGCGGGCCGAACATTTTCGTGCCGCGCTGGTCGCAACAGGCGTTCTCCCCAGACAGATCAAACGCCTCGAAGCCTATGCCGATCGCCGCGCGATGAAGATCGATCCGATGGCGGTAGAGAACAACCGAATCGAGATTATCGTTCTAAGAAATTGAAGTTATTTTATAAATTCGGTTAGCGGGCTGTTAACTCGCACGATGTAAGCCTGTGTCATGCTCTTGACCAGAAAGGCCAGCTTGTGACGATTTCATCCTCATTGAACGCTTCGGTGGCGGGTTTGGCGGCGAATGCAACGCGCCTTGCTGCCATTTCGGACAACATCGCGAACTCCTCGACCTATGGCTACAAACGGATTTCGACCGACTTCCATTCCATGGTCATCGATAACTCCACCGGCGTCTATTCTGCGGGGGGCGTGCGAACGACAAACATGCGTCTGATCGACCAAAGCGGGGCCTTGGTTTCTACATCGAATGCGACGGATCTTGCCGTGCGGGGCCGCGGCATGCTTCCTGTGACGAGCGAGGCTTCCGTTTCCTTCGACAACGGCGACAATCCCCTGATGCTCGCCACGACAGGATCGTTCCGCACTGACGATCAGGGATATTTGAAAACGTCATCGGGCCTCGTTCTCATGGGTTGGCCCGCAAATCCGGATGGCACCATCCCGACTTTTCCGCGTGATACTGTGGACGGGCTTCAACCCATCCGCGTGAACTCGAACCAATTCGCGGGCGAGGCGACGACCAAAATCGACCTTGCCGTGAACCTTCCTGCCACCTCGACCGAAGCGGGAGCGACCGGGACGAGCGAGGAACTCTCTATCGAATATTTCGATAACTTGGGGAAATCGGAAAATCTGACACTTGCTTTCACGCCGACCGTGCCTGCGACGGGGTCCTCCAACACATGGACTATGACCATTCGCGATAGCGCATCGTCCAATGCGGTGATCGGGGAATATACACTCGCTTTTGACGATACGCGCGGCGCGGGCGGAACGCTTACATCCGTTTCTGCGCTCAGTGGCGGGGCCTATAACGCGGCCGAAGGCACGGTCACGATCAATGTCGACGGCGGACCCGTGACCATCGCCGTTGGCACATTGGGGAGCGCGGGCGGTATGAGCCAGCTTTCGGATAGCTTCGCCCCCGTTGCTATTTCCAAGAACGGCACACCCGTCGGCAACATGACGTCGATCGAAGTCGACGCAAACGGCTTTGTCAGAGCCTCGTTCGATATCGGGATCAATCGTGTGATTTATCAGATCCCTCTGGTCGATGTCTCCAACACCAATGGGCTCGAGACGCTCGATTACCAAACCTATCGCCCCACTCCCGACAGCGGTTCGTTCTTTCTCTGGGATGCGGGCGACGGTCCTACAGGGGACATCGTCGGCTTTGCCCAAGAGGAAAGCACAACCGATGTTGCGGGCGAATTGACCGAATTGATCCAGACCCAGAGGGCCTATTCCTCGAACGCCAAGGTGATTCAGACCGTGGCGTTGTCCTTGGCAGAGTTGACCGAGCGACCCGTGGAAATCATTTCTTGGGTTTTGCCCAGCTCGGAATTGATGCCCTTGAGCGTTTGGAGTGCGACCATGGCGCCATTGTTGGTCAGAATGCTTGACATGTTGGTGTCCTTTTAAGGTGGCGCTTTTGCGCCGGGGTTTTCAAACAAGCCGTTCTGGCCGAAGTGCCCAAAGTTTTGATGGGCGTGTCTCGTAAGGAGATGCCTGTTTCTGGCGCGACAACTTCTAACAAGCGCCTAACGGGACCTCGGATATTCAGGAAAATTCTATCAAAACCGCCCGAGCTCTGCCTTTTGGCCAGTTTTTTCACGCTGCCCTTCGGCGTTGTAAGTCCCGAGACTACGGCCAAAGTTGCGGATTTCGGCGATTTGTTCGCGTGCCTGACGCACTCCGCTGCGCGCGGCTTCGATCAAGCGGGCATTTTGCAAAAGAAGCGCATGGATACGCGCATCGGGTTGTCGTTCCAAGGTGGTGAGGAAGGCCTCTTTTGCGGCGGCAAAGGGCTCGAGTTTGTCGAAGTCGCCACTCAGAAGTGCGCGCCGTTCCTCGGTCAGAACACCGTAAAGGTCAGTCTGCATCAGTGGTCATCCCCTTGAAAATCATTTCGGCGATGCCGAATTTTCCTGAATTTGAAAGCTGTTCACTATAGCTTTGACGCAGGAACGACGAGAATTGGTCTGCGGCGTCGCTCTTGGCGAATTCGGCGGAAAACTCCCCGATTTTCGAGGATTTCAACATGTCTTCGATGAGTTGCCGCTCAAGCAATCGGGCTGCTTTCATCAAGCTTTGGTTTTGGGCGTGCACCGTCTCCATTCGGGCCTCCATTATTGCGCGATGAGGCTAAAAAAGCCCGTTTTCGTAAACATTCGGTAAGTTTTTTGAGGCAGTCTGCTTTCAAACGCAGAAGGTGCCGAATTTGCAAATTACACTTAGCCTTCCTCAGATTGCCTTGGAGGTCGTCGCTCTCGGGGGGATCCCCGACGCGCCCGAAAGCGGTGCGTTCGAAGCGCTCGTCTGTGCCTTCGAGGATGCCCCAGAGGAGGCTGTGGAGGACACGACATGGGTGCTTTTGGTGCCCGAGAGCGGTGTGCCCCGATGCGCACCTATGGCCGATCCGCCGCGATTGCCGCCCGCCGTGGAAATGTCACCCGTGAAAGCGCAGGTGCCGAAGGTTCCCGAGGAAGTGCAATCGACCGAGGGACCTCAAGGTGTGACCAACAATGTGCCGTTAGAAACGGTTGAGGGTCCGACCAAAATTTTTCTGATGGAGGAGGCTTTGGCCCAGCCGCCAACCGAGGAGATAGAGCCGCAGAGCGAGCCACCTTCCGACGCCACTTTTGCCCCGCCGGAGTCGAGTGGTGGGTTTGAGGGGGCTCCGGATCAAAAAGAGGAACGAAGTGTGCCCGAACCCGTGGCGTCACGGCCTACTTCGGAGCCGCCAGAGGAAATCTTTGCATCTTTGGTGCAGACGACCGAGGCGATGAGGGGCGAGCCGCAGAGCCTCTTGATCCGACACGTTCATCCGCGTGGGCCGATCCCGTCTCCTGCGGTTCAGATCGCGCTTGCCGTGACAGCGAGCGGCGAGGCGACGACCGAAATCGTGCTCTCGCCCGAGGAGTTGGGAACCGTAAAGATCAAGCTCGAGCAGTCGGCCGAAACGATGATCGTGCATGTGGCGACCGAGCGGGCCGAAACGAGCGACCTGATCAGGCGGAACCTGTCGGAGCTGAGCCGCGAGTTGACCAGCATCGGCTTTGAAAACGTCGATTTCAGCTTTGAAGAACAGACAAAGCGGGATCAGCCAAAGGGCCAAGCCCAAAACATGGGTGCCCAGAACTTTGTCGAGCCTGTGGCGGAGGTCGTGCGGGTGATTGTTGCACCAGAAGGGTTGGATTTACGGCTATGACACTCGAGATATCATCTACGAAGGGGGCAGGCGTCCCCCCGACCACGGCACGCGCATCGGGTCTGTCTTCCGACTTCGAGACGTTTCTTAAAATGCTAACGGTCCAGATGCAGAATCAGGACCCGCTGAATCCCGTGGATTCGAGCGATTATGCGGTCCAGTTGGCTACCTTTTCGGGTGTGGAGCAACAGGTTCGGACCAACACGCTTCTGGAGCAGATGGGCGCGGGCGGTGCTGCGGGGCTTGGCGGTTATGCGGGCTGGCTCGGGCAAGAAGCCCTTGCCCCTGCGCCGGTGACTTGGGACGGTGCGCCGCAGACGATTTTTACCGAGCTTGCCGCCGAAGCAGAGCGCGCAGAGCTTGTCGTTCTCGACGCGAGCGGCAAAGAGGTCCAGCGTCAAGCGATGGCTCTCGAAAGCGGAGCGATAGACTGGGTCGGATCAGAAGGGGGCAACGCGCTGCCCTTTGGAGAGTATGATTTGTATGTCGCAAGCTATCGCGGCGATACGCTGCTCGAGTTCACGCAAGCGCGGACATATAATCGGGTGACCGAGGTTCGCACCGAGGACGGCGCCGTCATAGTGACTTTTGCCAATGGCGGGACGGTCGAGGCTTCCGAGATTTCGGGCCTGCGGGACTAGAGCATGAGCCCCGCAAAAGTGCCCAGAGCGCCGATGACACCGCCGAGACCGAGCCACAAATACCAACGCGATTTCGGCGATTTTTCAATCTGTTGCGATTGGTTGATTTCGCGGATCAAGGCGGCTTCGGCGATCTGCGGCAAGCGCGGCCCAAAACGCGAGAGGACCTTGGCCGTATCGAGAAGGTCCTTGGCAACAGCGCGCGGGCCGATGCTTTGCTTGATATAGTCCTCGACGATGGGTCGGGCGACTTCCCAGATGTTGATATGCGGGTCCATAGAGCGCGCTACGCCTTCGACCACGACCATGGTCCGCTGGAGGAGGATCAGTTCGGTGCGGGTTTGCATGCCGAAACGTTCTGTCACCTCGAAGAGATAGGCCAGAAGACGACCCATCGAGATACGGCTGGCATCCATTCCAAAGATCGGCTCCCCCACGGCGCGGAGGGCGCGAGCGAATTCGTCGATATCCTGATCGCGCGGCACATAGCCCGCTTCAAAGTGGACCTCGGCGACGCGGCGATAGTCGCGGCGGATAAAGCCGAAGAGGATTTCGGCATAGACGCGGCGGGTATAGGCATCGATATGCCCCATGATCCCGAAATCATAGGCGACGATCTCGCCGTCTTTGCCGATCTTGAGGTTGCCTTGGTGCATGTCGGCGTGGAAAAAACCGTCCCGCAGCGCATGGCTGAGGAACAGTTGCAGCACCCGCGCACCAAGCACTTTGCGGTCGTGGCCTGCGGCGTCGATCGCGTCGTTATCGCCCGAATTGACCCCGTCGACCCAGTCGAGCGTCATCACGCGGCGGCTTGAGAGATGCCAGAGCACTTGGGGGACACGGAAACCTTCGTCATTCGCGGTATTGGCGGCAAATTCCGAAGCGCCTGCGCTTTCGAGACGCAGATCAAGCTCGCCGTTCACCACGCCTTCGAAATGCTCGATGACATCGAGCGGGCGCAGTCGCCGCGAGGCAGGCGAGAGGAATTCAATCGCGTTGGCGGCAAAGTAAAAGGCGTCGATATCCTTGCGAAAGGCCTTTTCCACACCGGGGCGAAGCACCTTGACCGCTACTTCGCGCCCGTTTTCGCGCAGAACCGCTTTGTGCACCTGCGCGATAGAGGCAGCCGCAACGGGTTCGGAAAATTCCGAGAAGACATCGTCTACGTCGATGCCGAGTTCACGCGCCACTTCGGCGCGGGCGACCTCGATTGGAAACGGCGGGAGGTTGTCCTGAAGAATGCGGAGTTCATTGGCCATGACGGGGCCGACCACGTCAGGACGGGTCGAGAGGATCTGGCCGAACTTGATGTAAGCGGGGCCAAGCGCCGTCAGAGCGCTGCTTGCGGGCGGGAGTGAGGTGTCGCCCTTGTAGCCGAGCCATTTGAACGGCCAAGCAAGAGTGCGGGCGGTGAGACGCAAGAGCGGACCCGCCTCGAAAGCGTCAAGAACGATATTCATCGCGCCCGCACGTTCCAAGGTCGCGCCCGTGCGGATCAATCGCCAGATATTATGAGGTCCGCGCATCAGATTTTCCAACCCGAATGCAGACAGGCGATGCCCATCGACAAATTGCGATACTTGGCGTTCTCAAACCCCGCCTTGCGGACCATCCCGAGGAAGGTTTCCTGATCTGGGAACTTGCGGATCGACTCGACCAGATACTGGTAGCTGTCGCGGTCATTCGCGATCAGCTCGCCCATCTTTGGGATTACATTGAAGGAATAGGCGTCATAGACCTTTTGCATCAGGTCGTTCGGAATCTGGCTGAACTCAAGCACCATCAAACGACCGCCGGGCTTGAGCACACGGAACGCTTCGTTCAGCGCTTCTTGCGGACGGGTTACGTTCCGGATGCCGAAGCTGATCGTATAGACGTCGAAGGTGTTGTTCTCGAAGGGGAGCTTCATCGCGTCGCCCACGACCCATTCAAGGCTCTCGCTCATATCCGAGGCTTCGGCGCGTTGACGGCCCGCGACAAGCATCGACTCGGTCAGATCGCAGACGGTGGCGTGGCCGTGGCCTGCGCGCTTGAGAAAGCGGAACGAAATGTCCCCCGTGCCGCCCGCGACATCAAGGAGCTTTTGACCGGGACGCGGCGCCAGCCAGTCCATCATGGCATCTTTCCAAATGCGGTGGATGCCCATGCTCATGGCGTCATTCATCACGTCGTATTTGGAGGCAACAGAGGTGAACACGCCTTGCACGCGTCCAGCTTTTTCCTCTTCGCGCACGGTTTGAAATCCGAAGTGCGTCGTATTTTCGAGGCTGTCGGTCATAGCACTTGTCGTCCTTTGCCAGCATAACACCTATAAGGGTCAAAGACCGCATACACTGCGCCCCCCAAGATAGGAAGTCCGCCATGCCAGAATTGCCCGAAGTCGAGACAGTGCGTCGCGGGTTGTTGCCAGTCATGGAAGGTCAGGTCATCGCGAAAGCGACCGTCAACCGTCCCGATCTGCGCTGGCCGTTTCCCGAAGGTATGGCAGAGCGTTTGACGGGCAAGCGGATCAAAGCACTGCGCCGTCGTTCCAAATACATTCTGGCCGATCTCGACTCGGGCGAGACGCTTCTGATCCATCTCGGAATGTCGGGGCGGATGCTGATTTCGGGTCACACCGTGGGCGAGTTCCACCACCCGCATCCCGTGCCCGAAAAGCACGACCATGTGGTGTTCGATATGGAGCAGGGCGCACGGATCACCTTCAACGATGCGCGCCGCTTCGGTGCCATGGATCTCTTCGGCACAGAGGTCGGGGACGCACATTGGCTGCTCAAGAACCTCGGGCCAGAGCCGCTCGGAAACGCTTTTCACGAAGCCTATCTGATCGAGCGACTCAAAGGGAAGAATTCGCCGATCAAGACTGTGCTTCTTGATCAGGGAATCGTTTCGGGTTTGGGGAATATTTACGTTTGCGAGGTGTTATTCCGCGCAAATATCAACCCAAAGCGCAAAGCGGGACAGCTTTCTTCGGCGCGGGTGGCCTCTCTTGTGCCGATCATCCGAGAGGTGCTTTCAGAGGCAATCGAAGCAGGGGGAAGCTCGCTCAAGGACTATCGGCAGGCGGACGGAGAACTTGGTTATTTTCAACATGTTTTCCGCGTATACGACCGCGAAGGTGAACCCTGCGTCACCCCTGATTGCAAGGGGAGTGTCGCGCGATTCGTGCAGTCGGGACGCTCAACTTTCTATTGTCCGCAATGCCAAAGATAACTTGATCACCGCCACCGCGATGCTAAGCACTTAACTCCAACGAAACCGCAATTGAGGCCCGCAATGGCTTATGAGACGATCATCGTAGACGTTCAGGACTACGTAGCACTGATTACCCTGAACCGCCCCGATGCGCTTAACGCTCTCAATTCCAAGCTCCTTGGCGAACTTTGCACCGCCGTCGAAGATGCAGACGCTTCAGACAAAGTCCGCGCTATTGTGATCATGGGGTCCGAAAAGGCATTTGCCGCAGGGGCCGATATTTCGGAGATGGCCGACAAGTCGTTCCTCGAGATGTATACGGCGAAATTCTTTTCCGCCGAGTCGGAGCGTTTCGCAAATACCCGCAAGCCGATCATCGCGGCTGTCTCGGGCTATGCGCTGGGCGGCGGATGTGAACTTGCCATGATGTGCGATTTCATCATTGCGGCGGAGAATGCAAAATTCGGCCAACCCGAAATCAATCTCGGTGTTATTGCCGGCATCGGCGGCACGCAGCGTCTGAGCCGTTATGTCGGGAAATCCAAGTCGATGGACATGCATCTGACGGGTCGTTTCATGGATGCGGCCGAAGCCGAACGTTCGGGTCTTGTGAGCCGCGTGGTGCCCGTCAAAAAGCTCAAGGAAGAAGCGCTCGCCGCTGCGGGTAAGATTGCCGAGAAGAGCCTCGTTGCTGCGGGCGCCGCCAAGGCCTGTGTCAACCGTGCCTTCGAAACCAGCCTGAGCGAGGGGCTGAAATACGAAAGCCACGTTTTCTATAGTCTTTTCGCGACCGAGGACCAAAAAGAAGGCATGGCTGCTTTTCTTGAAAAGCGCGAACCGCAGTTCCGCGACAAATAAACAACGGGGCCGAAGCTTCGGCCCTGCAATTAGGGCTTCACTTTATGGCGCCTTTGCCATATATGCCGCCCGATACATGCGTGCGAGGCCCGCTTTGGCCAGAATCAGCCGGTTCTAGAACCCGGTCGGGCTTTTGCGCATTCGATATTCAATTGTCCCGACACACGGGAACGAACAAGGAAAAGCACGATGGCAAATACGCCCCAGTCCAAAAAGCGCGCACGTCAGTCCGAGCGCCGTTTTGCAGTCAACAAGATGCGCCGTTCGCGTATCCGCACCTACCTTCGCAAGGTAGAAGAAGCTCTTGCTGCAGGCGATCAGACCGCAGCTGCAGAAGCTCTCAAGGCTGCTCAGCCCGAACTGATGCGCGGCGTCACCAAGGGCGTATTCCACAAGAACACCGCTTCGCGCAAAATCTCGCGTCTTGCTTCGCGTGTGAAGTCGCTCGGCTAAGCCCTGCGCAAATCGCATTCCAAAAGCGCGCCCTCGTGGCGCGCTTTTTTGTTTCAAATCAGGCTTGAGTCTATACACGTTTAGCGCGAACCGATTCTCGATTTACAAAATCCAACACGTCAATGATGTCTCCCCCGACAGAGCAAAAAAAGTCTACTTTCGGGATTCTGTGTCACTGACCATTTGGTAAATTATTGATCCAACTGGCGCGGCGGGGATTCTTTTTTCTCAAAGGTAGAGTCAAGGGCGTTGTTCTGTTGAAGCGTACCCAAGCTGCTTGCTAGCTTGCCCATGCGATTCACTTCGCTCCTGGGGGAGTAGAGATTCTGCACCAAAAGTGAGACGAGAGCTTTGGGACAAGCCGCTCGTCTTTTGTAGGCAAAAGCAATTCTGTTCGGTCCAATCACTTGATTGGGCACGTAATCGTGTTGACCTAAGGCCTACACCTTTCGGTTGTGAGTCTCTCTGCTGGGCTAGGATGCATCGAGCGAAAAACCATGCGGTTTGGCTGGCAATGCATCCCATCATTTTGATGACGACTTCTCTCGTC